>CAYMGD010000014.1:0-50991 GCA_964389905.1 uncultured Coprobacillus sp.
CCCCCCCCTCTTTTGTCAAGAGTATGTTAGAGTTTTACAAAAAGAGAATAAATTTACGCAAAAAAAAGTCAACTAGATCATCCTATAAAGGATATTCTAATTGACTAAATCTTATTATTTTATTTTAAATAGATATAATCACTTGTTACATAAGTTAATGATGATTCAAAAGCATAATCTTGATATGCAGCAATGTATTTTGCAACAACATCTTTTGATACACTTGAACTATTTGTGTTATATGAATCAATAACACTATTTAAAGCATTAAACATCATAATTTGTGTAAATGTATCACCACTTAATTCATCAGCAATAACTACATAATAATTCTTAACAGCTGTTTTTGCTTTTTCAGTAATTTCAGTTGTGTTAGTGTTTTCTAAGTAAGTACGTACTTGCTCAAGAGTAGGAACGTATTGATATGAATGATATGAAACATTATCACTTGTTGTTACTGATTCCATCTTGATATAAGTAATTTCTTTACTTTCAATGTTGATATAAGCATGATAACCAAATGAAGTTTTGATAGGAGTTTCTAAAACAGTAACTTTATCAACTTCATTAATTGTTGCATCGTTGAATACATCTTTCAAAACATCTGCATCCCAAATTTCTTTAACAGCATCATTAAATGCTTCAACCATCTTACCTTGTGTAAATACACCTAAAGATTCATATTTAACATATAAACCTAATTCTTTATATCTACTTAAGTTAATAGTTGCATTGCCACCATCACTAGTGATTGATAATGCAACATCATTACCATTGAATTGTACAGCCGAATTCTTCACTGGAGCATATTTATATGCTTCAGCAATTCTTTCTAAACGAGAATCATAAGTTCCTGTAGAATCTTTTACGAAAGCAATAACTTCATTAACAAGTTCTTCAGCAGCAGTTCTTTGTTCTTCTGTCCATTCTTCTGGATCAACAACATCATTACCATTGATATAATCTTCAACTGTTGCATAATGAGCAACTAGTAAATGAATACCATCAACACTAAATTTAGCATTAGCTTCAGCGTTCATCTTCTCATTGATTAATTTCCAATAATCAGTTTCCTCAGCATTAGCATTTGATATTACAAATTTACCTTCATCATCCATTTCAGAAACAGGATTAATTGATGCACTATATTCGCTTGTAATAGCTTCAGCTAAGAAAGCTAATAATAATTCATCTTCATCTTCAACACCATATAATGATCTAATAAATAAATCCCAAGTGATTGAATCTGGATCATATCCGTAATCTTTATAGTTACCATTCTTAAAGTTTTTCTTTTCAGCTGTAATTAAAGCTTCCATTTCTTTCTTCTTATCTGTGTCAAGCCATTTTTGAGTGCTCATATCATAATATTTATTGAAATCTTTATTATATAAAGCTCTCTTTTCAGCTAACTTATCCATAACAATTGCTGCACCTTGATATTTAAGTAATGCTTCGAATAATTCATCAGCAGTAATTGTAATATTATCAAGTTCAGCTACAACACTAGCATTTTCAGCTTTTGTTGCTTTGTATTCGACAGATAATTTTGAAACAGTAGTGCTATATAATGATTCAACAACACTATCATAAATAATGATATTGTTATCTTTTCTTAAATTAGCCATACATGTATTGATATAATTGGTTGTGATTGAATCACTAATAATATCACTTAAGTATTTAGCTCTTTGAACATCTTTTTCTTCATCTGATAAGTCTACAAAAGCAGTAGCAATCTCAGCATTGAATTTAAGAACATATACATATTCATCACCAGAACCAATTTCTAAGGCAACAGGTGTATACCAATTAGGATTTACATTTGTGCTATCATTAGTATATGATTCTAATTTATCTTTTAATTCTGTTACGATTTCAGATTCTAAATCACTTTCAGCGAATTTGAATTCTTCACTGTCTTTATTTAATTCACCAGTTACTTTATATCCATAAACAACTTTATAAAGTTCAATAAATTTATTATAAACTTCAATTGCTGTTAGAGGCTCTGTACCATCAGTCCATACACCATTTTCAACAACAACACCGATTTGAGCTAAAGCGATTCTAGCTTGACGGTTAGATGTAAACGGAACAACGATAGCTTCGAATTTACTGTAAACATCTTTGTTATACTTAGCAACAACTTTTGTATCAGCATAGTACAAAGATGTTGGTGTTTCAGGTTCTTCTTCAACAAGTTTTTCTTGTTCTTCTTTGCTTAACTTCTTGTATGCTTCATATTTTTCATTATGTTCTTTAACTTCTTTAGCTAATAGATCATAAGCATATTTTTCTTGAGCAAGAGATAAACGATATTTTTCTTGTACTTCTGAACTATATGGATCAGTTGTAAGAATTCCACTTCCTGTAAATAAGTTTTCAAGGAATGTTTCTTTCTTTTCAGCTTTTTCCTCATCAGTTAATTCATCATCGCCATACATTACAGAATCAATTTCTTCTTTGATTTCTTCTTCTGTTACAGCATCATAATAATTTTGGTTATTATCGTTTTTAACTGATTTTAAAAGTTTTGTATCAATCATATTTGTTAGTACAGTACTACCAAATTGTGCTTTCAAAGCATTATATACTTCTTGATTAGTTACAGCATATTTAACGCCATTTTCAGTAAATGATGCAAGTTCTTGATCACCATTTGTTAATGTTGGATTTTGCTTATCAGCTTTATCACAACCAACTAAGGCAAGAATTAAAACAAATGTTAATATAAAGGCAATAATCTTTTTCATTTTAAATGTTTTCATTATATCTTACCTCCTTACTTTCCATAAACTTCTGATGCTTTGATTATTTCTTGAGCACCATCGTCTAAATTTGTTAAACTACTTTCAAATGTAGATTCTCTATTTAAATCTAACAATTTCTTTATCTTTTCATAACTAATTCCTGAAGGTGAATTAATTGTTGCATTTTCTAATAATGCTAATAATTCACTTTGTTGAACTAATGATGAATAATAAGAACTTTGTAAGTTTTCAATTATTGGAGTTGCATATTTTTCAATAATTGCTTCAATTTCATCTGTGTAAAGTGGATCTAATTCATCAATCATATCTTGAACAGCTTTAGCATCTTCTTCACTCAAAGCAGTTTGGTCGATGTCTTCTAAAGCACTTAATAGAATACTTAATCTAATTTCATAAAGACTTGGAAGAGTTGAAGTGAATGTTTCAACTTTATCACCATTATAAATTGGATTTCCTTCACTATCTACTTTAATGCTTTCATATTCTGTATAGTTAGAACTATTTAAATTAACATATAAATGATATCCAAATTCTGTTTCAATTGGTTTATCATAAACAGTTATACGATTGAATTCTTTATCATCAAAATCTTTTTCCCAAATTTCTCTAGCGGCATCATTAAATGCTTCAACCATAGTTCCATTACTGAATGAACCTAAGCTTTGGTATGTTAATGTTAAACCAGCAGATTTATATTTAGCTAAATCAATTGTATATTCGCCACATTCTAATGTGTATTTATATTGTTCTTTGTAATCATCAATGATTGGAACATATTTGCCATCAACTTTGTATGCGTATGGAGCACTTTCAAATGCACTTACGACTGCTTCTAACTTATCTTCATAAGTTCCTTCAGCATATTCAAGATATTCACTTACTACAGCAATTAACTCTTTAGCAAGTTCAACTTGTTCTTCAGTCCAATCCTTTGGTTCTAATGCTGAAACAGTTGAATCAGAATCATTTTTAGCTGCTACAGCATCATTAACAGTTTCATAAACAGATACTAATAAATGAACACCATTTACAGTAAATTCTTCAGCTTGTACAGCTGCCATTTTTTCTTCAATTAATTTCCAAACTTTTGAAGATAATGCTTCAGTATAAGTATCTTCAAATTTAGTATCTTTTCCATCAGCTTCAATTGTAATTGTCTTTAAAGCTTTGTTAATGTAATCAGAAACTATTTCACTATATAATGTTAAGAATGCTAAATCCTTTTCATCATTAGCGCCATTAACGTTTCTTAAGAAATCTTCCCAGCTCATTGAACTTGGATCATAACCATATGAAGAATAATAACCTGCTAAATAATATAATCTTTGATTTTCCACAGATTCTTTAATTTCATCACGTTTTTCTTTTCCTTCATCGCCAATCCACTTGCCTGTTTCATAGTCATAATATGTATTGAAAACATTATTATTCACTAATCTACGATAAGATAATTCACTAATTGCAGTAGCGACACCTGAAGTCTTATCCATTGCTTTGAATAAATCATCAGCAGTAATTGTTAGAACATCTGATTTTGCAACAATGTTGCCATCAGCTTTCTTAACCTTCTTATATTTAACATTTTCATATGATGAAATGTTAGAAATATATTGTTCTTCTAATTTTGTATCATAAATTTTGAAGTTAACTTCTTGTCTTAATTCAGCCATCTTTTCTTCGATGTATGAAGAAGTAAGTTTTTCTTCTAATAACTTAGCTTTAATTTCCTCTTTAACATCTGCTAATTGAGGAGCTTCTTTTTCTTTAATCTTAATAATTACATAATACATGTTACCACTATTAACGTAAGAAGCAGAGAACCATTTTCCGCCATTTTCACTTGCTGCAGTTTCTCCTTCAGCATATGGAACATAATCTGAATAATTGTTTTTAAATTCACTTGGAAGATTGCTATCAAACTCTTTTAATGCTTCGTAAGAGTGATAGAAATTGCTTTCTTCGTTGTCAGTATTAAATATATATGCTTCCGCATCGAAATTATTAATAGCTTCTGCTAATTGATCTATGATAATAGTTGGGTCGTCAGGAGTTGTATCTTTATCTTCAGCAGTTGATGCATCATATTCAAGAGATTTCTTTAATGAATCAATCACTTTTTGAACTTTACTAACTTCACTTGCAAAGATAAGTTTGTTAGAAATAACATCAAGTTGTGCTTGTACTTCTTCAAGTTTTGCTAAAGCTTTTGTCTTAGCTTCATCTTCTAATGATTCTTCACCATTTGGAGTAACCATTGTTTTTAGTTCTTCGATTAAGCTTGCAAATCCTTGTAAATCTTCAGCACAAGATACTATAGCATAATCACAGCCTTCTGAAACTGTATAAGCTTTCTTTTCAGAATCAAATGTTGCAGTTCCAACTACGAATTGCTCATTTTTGTATCCATATACTAATTCATATAATTTAAAAATTGTTTCGATAATTTCATGAACAGATAATTCTTCGCCTTTTTCGATTTCATAAATACCAGAACCAACTTTTACTTCTTTAAGAGTTGCATGAACCCATTTACCACTATTATTAACAACACCTAGTTGTAATAGAGCCATATTAACTTGGGCTTTTGATGTAAATGGAACGATAAATGCATAATATGATTTACTATAATTATCTTCATAGTATTCATCGATATCTTCATCGTCGATATATAAATCACTGTCTTCATCTGCATCTTTAGCTTCTTCTTCTAGTTTTTCTCTAGCATAAGCTTCTTTAGCAAGAACCAAACGATAATGTTCTTCGATTTCGCTTGTTTTTTCATAGCCATAGTTTTGAAGCATTGAATCAGCAAATTCTTTTTCCATTTCTTCTTTTTCTTCTTGAGTTAAACTTTCTGGATCAACGCCTTCACCATAAGTTGCATCGTTGATTTCTTTTTCAACATCTTCTGATGATATTGATTTCATTTTATCAGCTAAAACCTTTTTGTTAGTTTCAGTGATAACTGTACTTAATCCGATTCCATTCTTTAATTCTTCATACATTTCTTGTTTTGTAAGAATATATTTATATTCCTTACCATTTAATGTTTCTTTAATTGAAACGTATTCAGCATCAGGGTCGGAAATTTGAGGGGTGTTTGTACTAGCTTTAGCACTTGTAGCAACTAACGAAATTGCTATTATTAGAACTATTACTAATAAAACAGGACCAACCTTTTTGAAAATAGATGAACCATTCATAAAAATCATTCTCCTTAAACTATCATTTTTTCATCTTGTATTCTTTATTTTGGTGCGATTGCGCACTTTTTTTATTATAACGTATGTATTATACTACTTTCAATGCAAAAAGTAAACAACTTTTTGTTCTGATTTTGCTATCTTTTACTATAATTCGTCATTTGATCATATGATGTTTTTTTATTATTTCCAGTTTTTATAAACTTATACTCAAATAGATAAACAAAAGGCTTCCAACGATGTTGAAAACCTTTTGCTTTGATAATAGTAGGAAATAAGAAAGAGAGGGTCTACTAACTAGGGGTTTAGTAGACGATATCATATGACGTCCTATAACTAGGACGTTATTATTATATAATATTTACTTCTTTTTGTAAAGAGGTTTTTTATTTTTTTGTATTAAAAAATCACGAATAGATAAACAAAAGGCTTCCAACGAAGTTGAAAACCTTTTGCTTTGATAATAGTAGGAAATAAGAAAGAGAGGGTCTACTAACTAGGGGTTTAGTAGACGATATCATATGACGTCCTATAACTAGGACATTATTATTATATAATATTTACTTCTTTTTGTAAAGAGGTTTTTTATTTTTTTGTTTATTTTTTTATATTAGGAATATAAAAACTTCTTCTTTCAAAAGCAAAAACTGGTTCAGTGCTATTTCCAGGTTCTGTTGCCTTTACATACTTTTCTAAAGAAGCAAATCTTGAATCTGCATAATCAAGCAAAAAGATTAATGCTGCTTCAGGAATTAGAGGTTCTTTTGGTGAACCATATTCTAATTTACCATGGTGAGAAAGAATAATATGTTCTAAAGCCAAAGCTTCTTCAGTGTCTTGACAACCCATTTCTTCGCATAAACTATTGAACATATTTGCTCCAATTGTTATGTGTCCTAATAAATTACCTTGGTGAGTATATGTTGTTTGGCGGCTATCACTTAATTCTTTAACTTTCCCCATATCATGCAATATTATTCCTGCATATACTAAATCTTTATTTAAGTATTGATAATTTTTCAAGTATGGCTCTGATAATACCAGCATCGAATAAGTGTGATATGCTAACCCACTAATGTAATTATGATGAATTGAAACAGCAGCAGGATATTCAAAGTATTTCTCAACTATTCTGCTAACAGCTTTTATTACTATTTCTTTTATCAATTTGTTATCAATTTTATTTATGTATTCTGATATCTTTGTTTGAAGTTCCGTTTTATTCATTGGAGCATATTCAAAAAACTCATCAAAATTCACTTCTTCTGGAGTTGCTTCTCTAAACTCCGAAACATTAAGTTGTTTCTTCCCTTGATAATTTTTTACTTTTCCTTCGCAAATGTATACACCACCATTTTTCAATAACTCTTTTCTTTCAGGAGGAAGATTCCATATTTTTACTTCAATTAAATCTTTAGAATCAAAACCAATTAAACTCGCATAATCAGATTGTGATTCAGTTTTCTTTATTTGAATATTTTGAAATTTAAGAGCAATGACAACGTCTCTCCCAAATTCGCAATCAGCAATTCTATTCATATATTTATTCTCCTATTGGCTTATAGTTTTTTAATTTTTGATATTTATCAGTGTTTATTAAAACCTCATAATATGTTTTATATAACGAGTCTTTAGTTTTTTCTCTTTGTTCTGGTAATACATTTTCTAGTAAACCACTTTCATTTATCTTTTTCTCAATGTCTATTTCTATTTCAGAAAGCAATGATTTGATCTCTTCTTCATAGTTTTGTTTACTAAGTTCAACTTGTTTTTCATGTATTTCTTTATAAACTTCTTCACCTAATCCATATCTTTCTTCAACAATTTTTTCCTCTTTATGCAATGGCTTAGTTAGTCCTAATCTTTCCATCATAAAACTTTTTAGAACTTCTCTTTCATTTTCTAAGTTACCTTCTAAAACAAGTTGAATTACTTCATCTAAACATATTGCAATTTCATTAGTAGACAACTGAGGATTTAAATCAAGTATATCTTGTCCTTTGAACTTTAAATCACAAGTTTTCTTTATTGGCAAATTATTATAATTTGCTTTTATTTTACGATAATTCTTTTTGCTTCTGCCCAGCAAATAATTTATCCGATTAGCTAATAAACAATTATCTAATCCATATGTATAAAGAGTTAATTTGTCATATTCAGCTTGAGGATTTGTTACTGCCAAATTAACAAACATTTGGAAATCATATTCATTTTCAAGATACTTGCCAATAGTGCCTTCGTATGTTTCTTTTTTTATCATTCCATATCCAAAAAAGAACTTCTCGTTTTCTTTTCTAAATCCCTTAGCAAGTTTCTTAATGATATCTTTGTACCATTCTAATGATTTGTATAGCTTAGTTTTATATAATAACTTAATAGCTTTTTTGAAATATTTACCATCAAAGATTTTTTTCATAAAGTATGTTATTTGATCTAAGCTTAAATCATTTATCTTTTTCCTACGTTTTCTTATAGCTTTTATTATTTTATTATCAAGTTTAAATCCTGTTTCACTTACAAATCTTATGATATCTAACATTTTACTTGGATCAGCATCATATGGAGTTTTAGGATTAATATATATGCTTTTTATTACTCTTTTATTTATGTCTTTACGTCCATTGAAGAAATCATAAACTATATTATTTTGATTCATTGCTAAAGAAAATATTGTATAATCCATTTCACACATTTTCAGCGTTAATAGTTTAGAATAATGTTTTATTGCTCCTATAGTTTTAGGTTTTTTATGAGGATTACGATTAGTGATAATATTATATTTGTGTCCTAAATAACCCAATTCATATTCATCTTCTTTGAGGCTTTTCAAACTGTTTTCAGAAAATATAGAATATAATTCTTTTTCATCTATATTCGAATAAATATCCATTTTTTCAATGTTTTCACCATTTATTATGTGAAAAACTGCTTCTCCAATTATATATGCTTCACCACCAGAAAAAGTTATCTTTTTAAGAATCTCTTTAGCTTTTAATACCATTTCTTGACTTCTTTCGTTCATGCTTTTCACCACGCTTTCGTATAATTTATTCTTTTTACATATTATATATTATTTTTTTGTTTTTTTCCATACGTTTTAATTATTTTTTCTTTTATTTTTCGGAAAATTAGTTTATAATATGATTGGTGAAAAAAATGATAACAATCAATAAAGTATACGAAGTAAAACAAATTATAAATAAAAGTGAATTTATTTGTACTTTATTTCCTATTAAAGATGGCGAGGAAGCTTCAACAACATTGCAAGAAGTGAAAAAAAAATACTACGATGCAACCCACAATTGCTACGCCTACATTTATGGCGAAAACGGCGAGTATTGTCGTTGTAGTGATGATGGGGAGCCAAGTCAAACAGCTGGTGTAGTCATCCTTGATGTTTTAAAGAAAAATGAATTAACTAATGTTTTAGCTGTTGTAACAAGATACTTTGGTGGCATAAAGTTAGGTGCTTCTGGTTTAGTTAGAGCATATTCTAGCACTACTGGTTTGTGCGTTAAAGAAATTACTCCTTTAACTCTTTCTAAGTATGTATATATGAAGGTTGTAATAGATTACAGCAATTATAATAAGATAAATCGTATGTTATCTTCTTATGAAGAAAAAGTGAAAAGCTTTAACGATAATATTTGTTTAACTTACCTTATACCATTTGATGATAAAGATTCTTTGAAGAATAATCTTATTAATGCTACTAAAGGACAGATAGAAGTATCATTTTCAGAACCAATGTCATTATTTTTATAATAAGGAGATTTAAAATGTCTGTATTACTATGTGATAATGTCACTAAAAATAATAATATATATAATTTCTCATTTAATTTTTTGGATAAAAATACTTACGCTATTTTAGGTAAAAATAATTCTGGTAAAGCCACACTTTTTGATGTCTTATCTTCTAAAACTTCTTATGACACAGGACATATTTGGTTAGATGGCGAAGAACTTTCTTCTTCAAAGAAAAGTAATCGTATTTGTTACATAAAGAAAAACACCAAGTTTCCTAACACTAGTTTTATAAATAATATTTTTAAAAAAATGAGTCAAAAATATCCTAAGTGGGATAATTACTATGCTTTTAAACTGTGTGAATACTTCGATATAAATCCTAATAGTCTTTATGGTAGTTTAGCTGAAAATAAAAAACACCTTTTAATAGGCATTTGTGCTTTGGCTTCAAAAGCTAATATTACCATTATTGACGATCCACTTTTTGACTCTGATATCAAAGAGCGTTATGACTTTTATAAATTTCTATATGACGATAAGATCCGTTACCCTCGAACTTTTATTATTTCTTCTGAAAAAATCGATGATATAAGTTTCTTGTTCGATAAGGTTCTTTTCTTAGATAATGGTAAACTAATTGATTTCTTTACTCTTAATGAATTATCGGAAAACTTTAAATATCTGACTGGAAAAACCGAAGTATTAAAGCCATTAATAAGCGATCTTAAAATTCTAGGTAGTGAGGAAAGAAATGGTAATCTTTCAGTTTGTATTTATAAAAAGCTATCTAAAGATGAAAAGAGAAAATTTCAAAAGTATTTGATAGATATTACTGATGTACCAATTGATAATATTTTTATCTACTTAACTAATCTTCGAATGATTCGTAACAAAAAAATAACAATATTCTAAAACATTCATATGGAAAATGTCATCAAGTTAAAGATGACACAGACTTTCAAATAAATAGAAAGATTATGTGTAATGGCTTAATTAGTCATTAAACACATACTCTTTTTTTTATAAATATTTTTAGATATTTAGGCCTTTACTTCAGTAGTTTGAATAGATGTATATAGAGCAGTATATCTTGTAAATAACACATTAATTTACTAACCTATTTCATTATTTTTATTACGAAGACATACTAGTATTTGTGTGTGTTTGATATAATAATAAAAGTTGCAATCTAAGTCAAACTCTTCGTAGAACTTTCATTACAAGAATATATTTAGCTATTATGTTTACTTAATACACAAACGGCATAACTCGGAAGCTACGCCGTATGATAATATTAAATTAAGATATAAAGGCCTTGAGGAACAATCCTTACGAATATTGTCTCAATGAAGCCTTTATTTTTCGATTCTTCTTTTCATCGAAACTATTTTTCGTTACCGATACAATCTTCTGGATCAACATATTTGCCATCTACAGATACTCTAAAATGAACATGATTTGAAGCTAATACGTCATAATCCGAACTGCTACTAGATGCAATCACATCACCTTGGTTTACAGTATCACCAACTTTAACTAATACATTAGCTACACTTAAATATTCTGATTTGACATTATTTCCGTGGTCTATAGTTATAATATTACCATATAATGCTGATTCCTGAACATTTGTTACTGTTCCACTTAAAGTAGCACAAACATCAAACGTGCTGTCATCTTCTCTTTTATAACTAACACCTCGACTCATTTGATATTTACTACCAATTTGTATTAGTGACATCTCTTGAGTTGCTGTATCGTCATCTAAAGAATAAAAATGTCTAACTATGCTACATGATAAGTTATCACATGGAGCTTTGTACTTTTCAGGTTCTGGAGTGTTTTCATTTGGTTTATTATTGTTTCCGCCATCTTCATTGTCCTTATTACTAGGGTCATTATTTGTTATCGGATCATTATTTGGTTTTTCCGTATTATCACTTGAAAAAATTGAAATCATAAATACCCCAAAAACTAATACAATCATTCCCAAGAAAAGTAATTTTTGCGCTTTTTCTTTATTTAAAGCATTTAATATTTTCTTCACTTGTTATCACCTCAAATGTATTATTTACAGTGATAAATATTTTATGCGAAGTTTTTAAATTATTTTTTAAATTTCTGTTATTAGAGATAATATATTACCTAAACCAATAGCAATTCCAAAAGCAATTCCAGCTGAAATCATTATAATAATTATATTAATTTGTTTACTGCTATTAGCCTTAAAGAATTTTGAAAAATCTATTGATTGCAACGCATTAAACATAAGTGAGAATATAATTATAAAGACAAATACTTCCCAAATTAATATATACAATGCGTAATTATTCATTATTTTGTACCGAATAGTCTATCTCCACAATCTCCTAATCCAGGAATTATATATCCGTTTTCATTTAATTTTTCATCTAATGAAGCTAAATAGATATCAATATCAGGATGTAGTTCTTGAACTTTTTCAACGCCTTCAGGAGCACCTACTAAGCCAACATATCTAATGTCTTTCGCACCAGATCTCTTTACAACCTCTAAAGCATGACATACGCTTCCACCAGTTGCAAGCATTGGATCAACTAATAAAACAATTGAATCTTTGATGTTAGGTGGGAATTTTACATAATATTCATGAGGTATTAAAGTTTCCTCATCACGATATAAACCAACATGGCCAACTTTTGCTGTTGGAATAAGATTTCTAATTCCATCAACCATTCCAAGACCAGCTCTTAGAATAGGCACAATTACTACTGGTTTAGCTATTTTCTTTGTTTTAGCTAACCCACAAGGTGTCTTAGTTGTACATTCTTCGGTTGGAAAGTCTCTTGTTACTTCATAAGCCATTAACATACCTATTTCTTCTACTGTTTGACTGAAATCTTTAGTTCCTGTGTTCTCGTCTCTTATTAGAGCTAATTTGTGATGAATAAGTGGATGATTAAAAACAACTAATTTTCCCATTTTTTGCCTCCTTTATTGTTCTATCATATTTACTCTTCGTTCGTGTCTACCCATTGCAAATGGTGTATTTAGAAAAATCTCAATATATTTCTTAGCCATTGCTAGAGTAGTATATTTGGCACCAAAGCATAATACATTACTATTATTATGTTCTCGACTAAACTTGCACATATCTTCATTTGTTACTAAAACAGCTCGTGCTCCTTTTGTTTTGTTTGAAGTTATACACATTCCAACTCCTGTAGTGCATATCAATATTCCGTAATCAGCTTCTTTTGAGGCAACAGCCTGAGAAACCTTTTTTGCATAAACAGGATAATCTACACTTTCTAGTGAGTCACATCCATAATCAACAAATTCAATTTTTTCCATGCCTAAATATTTCTTAATTTCTTCTTTAAGTAAATATCCTCCATGATCGCTTCCAATTGCAAGTTTCATTTGTCCTCCTTAAATTTTAGTTAATTATAGCACTATAAAGGCAATAATTCAATTATTTTTTTATCAAAGAATATCTTTTTAATATATTATGTCCATAAATTCTTCATATTTTGTTTATATTTATAATATATTTTAATAAAGAATAGGTGATAAGTTGAAAGTAATTCACAAGAGGCTATTATTTATAATTATTATATTTTTTATTTTATTTATTACTCTTTTAGGAAAAGTTGGTTTAGTTGTTTTCTGTAAAGGTGAAGAATACATTGAAAGAGCATATGACTTGTGGACGAGAAATATTCCTGTAAGCTATAAAAGAGGGCGAATATTTGACTGCAACGGCAAACTAATTGTAGGTAATACTTTATCTCCTTCAATAGCTATTATTCCTAAACAAATCAAAGATAAAACTTATGCTATTAATTTCCTTTCCACTGTTCTTCAGGTTTCCCAGGATGAAATTGCTCCCCACTTTGAGAAAAATGTTTCTATTGAAATGATAAAACCTGCTGGCAAAAATATAGATATCGAAAAAGCTAAAATCATTATCTCTGAAGGAATTGAAGGAATATATGTTACGGGAGATGTTGTTAGATACTATCCTTACGGAAATGTCTTATCACACGTTTTAGGAATTGTTGGAAGTGATAATCAAGGACTAACAGGTTTAGAATTTGTTTATGACAGTTTGCTTAAAGGAGAAAAAGGTAGTATCAATGTTTTTACTGATGCTCACGGACAAAAGATTGATAATTTAAACGATAGTTATACTGATAGTACAAATGGCGTTGATTTGTATTTAACTATTAATATTGACGCACAAATCGCTTTAGAAACTGTTTTAGATAATGCAATATCTCTTTATGATAGTGAAGAAACTTTAGGACTGATGATGAATCCAAAGACTTCTGAAGTTATTGCTATAGCAAGTAGGCCAAATTTTGATTTAGTTAATTATCAAAATTATTCTCAAGAGATTTATAATCGTAATCTTCCTATTTGGATGACCTATGAATATGGTTCAACTTTTAAATTTGTAACTTACACTGCTGGTTTGGAAGAAGGTGTATTTGATGTTAATGAACACTTTAGTTGTTCTGGGGCAATGGTTATTGATGGAACAAGAATACGTGACTGGAAAGTAGGAGGTCATGGTGACGAAACTTTCTTTGAAGTTATGCAAAATTCTTGTAATCCAGGATTTATGGAAATAGGATTACGTTTAGGCAAAGAAAAATTATTCAAATATATCAAAAACTATGGTTTTGGAAAAACCACAGGTATAGATTTATTAGGTGAAGCCAAAGGTATTCTTTTTGATATTGACAATGTTGGAAATGTTGAACTAGCTACTTCTTCTTTTGGTCAAGGAAACTCGGGAACAGCAATACAACTAGTGAATGCTTCTTGTGCTGCGGTTAATGGAGGAACACTTAATACTCCTTATGTTGTAAAAGGAATAGGAGTTAACAACACAATTCTTTACTCTAAAGCCACTACTCCCGTTCGAAGAGTAATCTCTGAAAAAACAAGTGAAATAGTATGTGATGCTTTAGAAAGAGTGGTCTCTTTAGGTACAGCACGTTCAGCTTATGTTGAAGGATACCGTATAGGAGGAAAAACTGGAACTGCTCAAATTGCGGAAAATGGTTCTTATTTAGACAATACATATATTCTATCGTTTCTAGGAATTGCTCCTATGAACGATCCGCAAGTAGCCTGTTATATAGCTATAAAAGCTCCAAAAACATACGTTCAGTATGGAGGAGTTGTTGTTGCACCATTAGTTAAAGAAGTATTAACTCAATCCTTTAGTATTCTAAATATTGAAAAGCAACAAGGAGGATACGCAATCGATTCAAGATGGTATATAGACTCTTTCTACTACACTGTTGAAGACTACACATCTAAGAACGTAAAAGAGGTGCTTCCTCACCCATATTATAAAATCAAGATAATCGGAGATGGAAACAAAATAGTAAGTCAAGAACCTAAAGCAGGAGAAAAAATAATCCAAGATAATTATGTATATTTATATACAAATTGATTACCATAAATCATATAAAGTATTAACATAGTTAAAATATATCCTTGACAATTCCAATTTGTAATGGTAAAATTATATTATATCGTTGCAACGATACAATTTGTAACAACACCTATTGTTGTGATACAAATTGTAATAAAAGGAGGTATAATTATGTCTACCATTACATTATTGCATGGATCAGATCATGTTATTAAAAAACCTATTCTTTCACTTGGCAAAGCTCATAATGATTATGGACATGGCTTTTATTGTACTGAACTTTTAGATATGGCAAAAGAATGGGCATGTAAAGAAAATAAAGATGGCTTTGTGAATGAATACAAGTTAAATACTGATGGTTTAAGAATTATTAATTTGCTTGATGGCACATACAGTATTTTAAATTGGATTGCTCTTTTACTGAAAAATCGAATCTTCACATTGCAAGATGAAATTGCAATTGATGCAAGGGACTATCTAATTGAGCATTATCTAATAGATACATCAGAATGTGATATTATAATAGGATATAGAGCTGACGATTCATATTTTTCCTATGCTCAATCATTTGTTAGTAATGGTTTATCTTTGCGAGGATTAAATCAAGCATTATATCTTGGAAAATTAGGAGTACAAACTGTTTTAATCTCAGAAAAAGCTTTCCAAAAACTTGAATTCGTAAAATCAATAACAGTCGATAAAGAAACTTACTATCCAAAGTTTCTGAACCGCGATACAGCAGCAAGAAAATCATACCAGGAAGAAATTAAGAAAGGACGTTCATATCGAGATGACATTTTCATTATAGATATTTTAAGAGAGGAAATAAAAAATGATGATCCACGCATACAACGAATTATATTTAAATGATGCTATAAAAAATTTATCAAACGCTTTTGACTATGCTATTAATATATGTAAACAGGAACCAAACTGGTTTGCAAAACTATTTGTACAATCAGGTATTGCTGAGCAATTTGAATGCGGAAATCCTGCTATTATTTCTGGCAAATCTGGCGAAGAACTTGTTCTAAGCATTTTAAACACTGTTTATCCTAACGAATCTTTTCCAATGCCCACTTATTCAGAAGTCCGAACTCCAGAGTATTGGGCTGGTTGGGCACTTGCACAGTATCAATGGATGACATCAAAAAGATTTAAAGATATCTTTAATCTTATTCCCCTTGATGAAATCATTTCTATGTATCCTATTTTTCACGAAATGGACATCAGTAGGTTCAATGAATCTATGGAACAAAAATGGTCTGAAAGGAAAATAAATACAAATTTACAAGAAATTCGAAAAAACTGTGGTTATTCACAATCTGAGCTTGCAAGGCAATCAGGTGTTTCACTTCGTTCTATTCAATTATATGAACAGAAAGTAAATGATATAGACAAAGCGCAAGCACATACACTATATAAACTTGCAAAATCTTTAGGATGTAATATTGAAGATCTTTTAGAAAACCCCAAATCGACATAAAAAGATAATAATATACAAATATTCTTATTAGTATATTTAGTCAATTAGCCCCTCAATTATTTTAAATATTTTGAGGGGTTTTTATTATGTTCTTTTCTAAGAAGGAAATGATTTCATTCATACTTTTGTATGCCATTGATGATTCATCAAGATAATTGGAGATGGAAACAAAATAGTAAGTCAAGAACCTAAATCAGGAGAAAAAATAATCCAAGATAATTATGTATATTTATATACAAATTAATTGCATTAGGTATATATATCATTAGGCATAATTAAATTGCTTATATTTTAAAAGTATGATATAATTAATTAAACAAAAGTTACCTTTTATATTTTCAACAATAATAAGCAATGTTAGAATATATACTAATCATAGCAATAGAATTTCCTAAAAATAAAAACCAAACTTTTATATATTATAGATATGTTTGAAATTAAAAACTTTTAATGAGCGAGGTGTTTTTTAAATGAAAAAAATAATATTATATCACGGCACATCTGATGAATTTATTAACCCCACGTATGGAAAAGGTGAAAAAAAACATGATTATGGTCAAGGATTCTATTTGACGCCTATTATAGACCTTGCAAAAGAATGGGCTGTTTGTAAACCAACTAATTCAAATGGATTTGTTCATAAATACGAATTAGATATTGATGAATTAAAAATTTTAGATTTTCAAGAAAAAGGAGTTCTTTCATGGCTTGCAGAGCTTATGAAACATAGAGATGCTTCTGATTCTAAACGTTATAAAATATTAGCAAAGAAATTCATAGATAAATATGGCATTAATACAGATGAGTATGATGTAATTAAAGGTTGGAGAGCAAACGCCTCTTACTTTTACATTGCAAAAGAATTTATACGTGACAATATTGATATAGCTATTCTTGAAGAACTATTATCGCTAGGTGATTTAGGAATTCAATACTGTATTAAATCAAAGTTAGCTTACTCTAAACTTCATGAAGTGAGTAATAGTATACAAATTGTTTCTTATGAAGAGTTTAATGAAAAATATAATAAACGCGATATAGATGCAAGACAAAAAATGAGAGAATTAATTGATTCGGATAAAAATAAAGTTATTAAAGTGTTTAGCACACTTTTTGAGGAGTGATTATTTATGAGAGCTTATGCAGAAGCATATTTAAATGAGGTTGTGGAAAATCAAGGCAAATTATTTGATTTAATATCTCAAAATTATCAAGAATATGACACTGAAGATTTTATAAAAGCATATATGCTCAGTAAAACAAGAAAACATATTGACCAGTCACAAGCCTATGTTAATACGATGAACGCAAAAGAACTTTTAGAGTATTTCATTAAAACTGAAAATTATACTTTCAAAAAAGGTAACGCTCTTAAAGGATTTATGCCTGATTGGATTGGTGAGTTTTATGCTTATTACCAATGGTATTATAATATTTCAAGTGCTGAAACTCTAAAGCAAGTACCTCTTGATTTTTTAAAGAAAGCCTATTTTGGATTACATGATTTAGAACTAGAACTTGCAGTTCGGAAAGTTGGTGAAAGATAATGCATATTATTTGTTTTCATAACCCCAATGAAGAAAATGGATACTTAAGCAATTGGTATTTGTCTTCATTTACGATAAATAATATTACATTTTCTTCTATGGAACAATATATGATGTATAAAAAAGCCCTTCAATTTGATGACACCAAAACGGCAAAAGAAATTCTTAGCAAAAAAGATGTTGCTGAAATAAAGGCACTTGGCAGAAAAGTTTCAAACTATGACGACTCTACATGGAATGGTGTAAGACAAATTATAGTTTATCAAGGGCTTTTAGCTAAGTTTTCTCAAAACAAAGAGTTAAAAGAAAAACTCAAATCAACTGATAATTTTACATTAGCAGAATGTGCTGTAAAAGATCGTATTTGGGGAATTGGTTTATCAATGACTGATGAAGACAGATTTGATAAATCCAAATGGAAAGGTCAAAATCTCTTAGGTTATGCATTAATGCTTGTTCGTGAACAATTATAAAAATATTATATTATTATTAAAAACACAAAAACTTGAGTAATTGGCTCAAGTTTTTATATTAATTTTTACTTCCATAATTAAGAACATATTTCATATTACTAACAAGTTTATTCGAATTAACAAATTCGTTTGATTTAAATGCATCTTGTAGACCTTCTTTCGATATAATAGATTTAATGTGCAATGCAACATATTTTTTTAAATTGTCAGACTCTTCGCCTAATAAATCATTTATTTTTTCATACATTTTACTTTCTAAACGTGAAAAATAATTACCAACTATATCTAACATAGAGGGAGATGACAGCCATATCATCGCCACATTACCGCAGGCCCTATTAATGTCATAATCTTGATTTCGCCTATCAACTTGATATAGAGCTTCTTTTAAGGTTTCTGCTCTTCTTGTTTCAATGTAAAATATTATTAAGTCGACATTTTGCCAATCTCTATAGTCAAGAAAATCATTAAATTCTTCCATCATATAATTGAAAAGTATTTGAACAGTTGTTTTTACTTCTTTTTTTGTGTCTTCATAAATATTATTTGCTTTTTTATATTCGCTGTTATATTTTTCGTATTCACCTTCAAACTTGTTTCTTAAACAATTTTGTTCATTTAAACCATTTTCATATGATTTCTTGTTAAATTGTTTAATACGATTATTTTCTTTGTATCTTAGAAAAAATGATATGAAAAAAGTAATTATAAACACCATAATATCAGCAATAATTATATATTCATATTCCATAACATCTTTTCCAGAAGAAATTCCAGCAACCAAATCTATTATGACGGCGATGACGAAAAATGGAATAATTGCTATCACAACTGCTGCTAGTGAAATTAGAATAGATTCTATAACCATTTTAACAACAGAGGTCTCCTTTAAATATTTTTTACTATTTGTTTGTACTTTTGTTTGAATAATACGTTCTTTATAACTTTCATTACATACTTTCATTTCACAACTAATATGTTGTGTATTTATCTCACTTCTACGAAGTTCATTTGCTTCCGATGAAATCGCTGATAATCCTGCACGTATAGCAAATAATCGTGATAAAATTTCTTGTTTATTATTTTCCATTTTTAATGTCATTCCTTTTATTATTCAAGAATATAGATAATAATTTAATCATTTTGATTGCTGTATAACGGACTACATAACAATACTATACCTGATAGTAATGTAATAATATTTGCTACAAAAGTAGTTTTTGAAAGTCTCATCCATTCTATTAACATACTAGATGTAAAAGTAATTTCTTTTTGGAATAAATTATTTTCCATAAAACTTTCCATAAGCATGAATACAAAAACAAAAATTACAATGAAAATATATTTTTTTAGTAACTCTTTGTAATATATTTTGATACTAGCTTTACTAATAATTGTTTTCTTCATTATAATTATATAATTAGCAGCTACAACAATATACAATATATATTTTCCAACATAATGATATAAGAAAAATATCACTTCTTTTGCTGATAAATCATTAGAGTATTTAATTGTATATGATAATGTGCTTATTCCTTCAACTAAATCATATACACAAGTTGTTACCATTAATTTTGATAAAAGAGCAGTTAATAATATTAAGACTAGTGCTCCAAAAGCATTATTTAACATTTCAACAATACTAATTTTAGCTAATAAATCAGTAGTTATTTGCTTAAAAACAAAGAATATTATCATTGTTATAACAATTATAGTAGTTGTAACTGATGTTGTAAAAGGTTTAACCATACTAGATAGTATCAGAATAGTAAAATAGCTAATAAATATTTCACTTATGTTTTTGTTTAGCCTAATGATATTCATTTGACTATCTTTTTCTTTAAGAACAGCCTTAAACTTTGTAACTGCTTTTATAGTTGATTTAACTACAAACACTAACATAGTAAAATATATGACTCCTATTACAAGACCCGATAATACGTCATATACGATATATTTATTTATATTAAATATTTGTAATATAAAGTTGAAAGCTGAAATAGGATTTAATGACTCATCATCATATTTTATTGCTCCAAAAATGTACATACATACTGTTATTATCATTATTAAAAGTGCAATTGATGATAAAACTATTTCTTTAATTCTTGTTGATTTAATTTCATTATTATTTTCTTCAGAATAAGTTAATGTTTCTTGTTGTTCCATATTTTTTACCTATCCTATTCATCTAAATTCAATTCAGAATAATCAATGATTTGAATATCATCAAAACCATCAATTAGTGTATTATTAATATTTGTGATTTTAAATTCATCTTTTTCGTATCCATTGCAATTTATTGTTGTATCATTCTTTTTCTCTTCAAAATCAAGATCTAGTAATATATTCATATTTACCAGATCCCCTGGTAAAATTATGGTAAAATTACCATTGATATCTTCATCAGCATTTATAAGAGTATTATCGAATATTTCATTATCCATAATTGAATTAACTAATTCTTTAAAGTATTCTTCTTTTAATTTGTATTTAACACCTTGTTCATCAAAGACTTCTTTTCCATTATTTTGTAAAGATATAAGTTCATAGATGTCTTTAAATGTTTCAATATTGTAACAGTTTATTTGAGAGAATGCTTCATAAACTGTTTCTTGATTTTCAGAAAAATCTATCCATTTATCTTTCGCTTTTATCTTTGTATAATCATCATAAAAGTTATATGTTTCAGATTCTTCATTATCATTATCTTTGTAATAAGTTGTCATAAACAAATCGTTAATTTTTATTAATAAATCATCATCAGAAAAATATATTTCTAAATTCAAATCAATAGTTTCTTTGACATACATTTTTATAGTTTGTTCATTTACAGTATATCTTTGTTCTGTTGAAATTGCCATATAGAAATTTATCTTATAATACACTGCTTCATCAGTAAAATAACAATCCATTGTTCTATTCAAATATTCATCCATTGAGGCTTTATATCCTTCTGCTTTATATTGAACTTTTACATTAGACACTGTTTTTTCTGTAAATGACATATTACTAAATTCAACATCTTCTAAATGTTTATTTAGTTTCATAATAGATTGATCGCTAGAATTATCTTGAGACGAAAGATTCACTTGAGATTGATTACCAAGTGTTCCTTCCATTAATTCTATCAATGATGCAAATATGTCTTCAGTTTTTTCAATTGTTTCTACTTTTTCATTATTATTTTTTCCAATACCTAGATATTTACTTTTTTGATATGAACAAACAAAGCCAAATATTAATAGTATTGTACTAATAATATTAAATATTAATTTTTTCATAATATTCTACCTCCTTGTTTATTCTACACCCCCCCCCTATTTTGTCAAGGTTAGAGTTTTGCTTTTAGAAATTTACCTATTATGTAAACTCTAATGATATACCCTTATTACTAGCAAATTGTGCTATTGATATCTTTTTTTTCTCATTTTCAGCTAAATATTCTTCTACCATTTGCAATTTAATTTGTTTATATTATTCTGATGCTTTAAAATTGTAAATAGGCTTTATTCTATAAATAATCTCTACTGTAGGTTCAATATTTTCAATAATTTCATTCATACTTTTATATGCCATTGGTGATTCATCAAGAGTATCTGGGGATATGCACGTTGAAAAGATGCCTTTCATCTCAGATTTATACTTATCCATTGTAAGACGTTCAAAAGCTTCAGTACGAGATAGTATACGCCCAGCCCCATGAGGAGCAGAAAAGTTCCATTCTTCGTTTCCTTTTCCGATACAAATTAGTGCACCATCTCTCATATTGATAGGTATAAGTATTTTTTCACCTTTTTTTGAGGAAACTGCACCTTTACGAAGTATCATCTCATTTATATCTATATAATTATGAATAGTATGAAATGTTTCAATTGCATTCCAGTTGAGTTTATTTAAAATAATCTCAGCCATCTTTTCTCGATTTCTTTTGGCAAACTTTTGGCATATATCTACATCATAAAGATAATCTTCCATAAAAGAATCATATAGGAAACAAAGATCACGAGGAAGAGTAAGCTCTTTAGTATGAAATTCTTTTTCAAGTGTCTTTAAAGTTTCTTGTATCTCCTGTTTTCTTCCTTGTTCCTTATAAGTACGAATGATTTCTTCACGTTTCTTGAAATATTCTTCTTTACCCATATTTAAATCTACAGCAATTTTTTGATAGAAACCTGCTACTTGCGTACCTAGATTACGGCTTCCCGAATGAATAACAAGATATTTGCCACCATTTTTATCTACATCAATCTCAATGAAGTGATTTCCACCTCCAAGAGTTCCAAGAGATCTTTCTAATCTTTTAGAATCTTTAAGATTTCTATAGCAGCGAAGTTGTGTTAAGTCAAATCTTTCTTGCCTACTTTCCCAAACATTTCTCCCACAAGGAATATTATGTGCCGTTTCATCTAACTTTTCAAAATCAATATCAATATTGCCAAGATATACTATATACATCCCACAGCCAATATCAACACCAACCATTGCAGGAACAATTTTATCAGTTATGGTCATAGTTGTACCAATAGTGCAGCCAATACCCGCATGAACATCAGGCATAATTCTAATTTTTGAAAAGGCAAATGCTTCTATATCACATACTTCTTTAAGCTGCTTAAGTGCTCCATCATCTAGAGTTGTTGCGAAACATTTAGCTGTGTTAAATTTCCCATTAATTTCTATCATAGTAAGTTCCTTTCTATGATATGTAACTAGAATATATTATTATTAAATATACCTAGCTACATATAGTTAGTCTTTGTTATTTAAAAGTGTTGTAAGTTGATTCAAAATATTTCCATTTCCGTTTAAAGAAATGTTGCCTACGTTTTCGCAAATGCGTTCAACGTATTCAAGTTCTTTAAGTTTGTAAAGAGTTTGATTTTCATCCATCAGTTTTGCTGTATTAAGCAAAGAACGAGTAGATGCAACCTCTTCACGGCGAGTAATTACATTTGCTTGAGCACGTTTTTCAGCAATTAATACTGTATTCATAATCTCACGGATTTCACCAGGAAGGATAATATCCTTAACACCAGCATCCGTTATCTCTACAAATAAGCTTTTTTCTTTGGTCTTAAGTTTCGTAAAGACATACTCTGACATCTGATCTTTGTTTTCAAGGATTTCATCAAGTTTGTATTTGCCTACATACTCACGTAGTGCAAGTTGTGCAGCTACGTGCATTTGCTCCACAAAATCATCGATTTCAGTTAAAATTTTCACATAATCGGTTACACGATAATTGCAAACAAAGTTGATGCGAAGAGAAACCTTATCCGCTGTAAGAATCTCTTGCCCAGTAATATTCATTTGTGTTAAACGCGTATCAATATATCCTACATCAACTCTAACTTGAGTTTTCCAAAAGTAGTAAGTTCCTGCATCTAGAATACGTTCAAGTTTTTGGTTGAAGTAAAGTCTTGCTTTTTGATAGTCCAAAACTTCAATTTTAGTGTAATAAATTTGAGGAATTTTTGAGAAAATATATTCAGGAATAGACTCATCAACTATAGGTGTTGAGATATCAACTATTTTAAATTCATGTCGATCTACAACAGACCAGAATGCATATTTTCCGCGAGAAAGTACATTTGAAAACTTTCCATTCACATAGTGAAGGGCAAGTTTCTCATCTTCAACTTCTACTACTGCTACTTTCTCAGCAATTGTTTTATCTAAAAGCAATGTTTCAAGTGCACATTTTCCAGATACTATAGGTTGTTCCAAACTAGAAATTTCAATCTCTTTGCCTCCAAATAGATTGTATTTTCCTGCATTAAGTAACTTAATATACTTTCCATTTTTGAAAAGAAAGCCTTTTTGATTTTCATTGATAATTATTTTTTTCATAATATATGTTCCTCCTCGTATAATAGTAATTTTTATAGTTTTTTTATAGTTTTCGTTATCATTCATGCAAAAGGAGCGGCTGATAATTTAAGTATCATCTTCACTATACGGAAAGAAATCTTTTGGTATAGATTAGAGTAACACGGTATCCATTTTCAGGCAAGGCTCACTTTTGCATTGCATCGAAAGAAGCATTGCATCGAAAGAGGAATTACTTCTTTCTTTGCGAAACGATAACTTTTTTTTAAAGGAAAAAATGATTTCTATACATAGTTTCCTATGTATCATTTAAATTGGGTATCTTGTAAGGATACATTTCCAAACCACTGGCGATATGTTCTTTTAACATACGGCGGGATTCGAACCCGCGTACAGAGCGTTTTCGCTCATCACGCAAGTATTCTTCTGGCATACACTTTGGAATATCCTCGTGCACCGCAGTGAAAGACTAACTCAAACACACGCTTGAAGTAATCTTGCATAAATATTTTACCATTTCATTATATGCGTTTCACGGAAAAAAAGCTGCGAACTTTTATTTAAGTCCACAGTTTAATTGTTTTTTAAGTTTTTCGATAATTAAATTCCGAAAAGCATTTGGTTCTAAGACCTCTACCATTGGCCCGAAGGAAAGTATTCTTATTACCATTTCTGGTTCATCATCTCGGGCATATTTAATTCTCACAAGATAATTCTTTTTATTAAGTCTTTCGGCTTGCTTTTCAAAATGAGCAAAGTGAAGCATGAAACGTTCCATTGCGTTACGTTCATCATAAATCTTAACAGTAATTGTATCATATGTCACTACTTTTTCTTTACCGATAACTTCTTTATCTCCCATATAAAGACTGCAAGATCTAATGCTAGCAAGATTAACAGTTGAAACAGCACGCCATCCAGCAGTAATTAGTCTAAACTTGTCATCCTTTTCAGAATATTCAAGTCTCACAGGACGGCATCTTACGAACATTTTATTACCTTTACGATTAGTCATTTCAAATTTAATCTGTGATTTGTTATGAATAGCTTCTAAAATGATTCTAAACTGCCTTATGTATTCTTCATCCTCAAAAGGATCGCCATCATTATATTTATCATAAATGTAATAATCATTAGGTGTAAAAAGAGGTTCTACATCATCAAAGCAAGGAAACTTTACCCCAAATAATTTTATACGAGGATCAAGTGATATTGCTTTTAGCCACTTTTTTTGAAGGATAGTTAATGGCATTGTAGGTTTGTGCTTTAAAGGTGTAGTCATATCTTGGTATACTAGCTGCCACTTTTCATTTTTAAGAGATGGCATAATAGTTAGGATACTTTCCCCAAATGCGTGTTCAGTGATAATTTTATCGAGTTCTTTTTCTGAATGGTTTCCTTCAAGAATAACTGTTATAATTTCAGAAATGGTATTGTAATATGCAGAATAAAGTTCACTAAATATCATTCTTTCACCTCTTTATTTATACCATACACCAAATACATATTTTCCAAATCTTTTTTGAATTGGTTTTCCACGTTACGATTAGAAAAGTTCATTTTTTCAATACGACAAATAAAAGTTCTAATCCACGGAACCATTTCACTTGAATCATAAACATCAGCAAAAAACCGATATGTTTTATTATCAAGTTTTTCAACTGTTCCAATACGCTTCTCACGATATAACCTCTTAACTATGTATTCTTCGTTTTCTTCTACTTTTATCGTAAACTCCACGTGTTCTAGGTGCTCTATGCCCCACTTGTTGCGTTTTACACTTACGCCCCACATCTTTCTTTGCATTTGATCAAGTTCATAGCGAAGTTCATCAAAGTGCGGTGAAGGATCTTCTAATTTTATATTTGATAAGTAATCCACTCGGAAAGAATGAAATGTTTTATATTCAGGGATATAAGCAAGTAAATGCTGTCTACCACTTTGGACACTTATAAATATTCGAAGTGGAATAATTAAGTTTCGTCTTGGTAAATCCCTATGGCGACTCATATTTGATATTGATACTAATCTCTTCTCTTGCATTGCTTTAAATAAAGAGGCAAGAACGCCACTATCGATAGCACTTGTTATATAGTGATGCTTGAATATTAGTGGGCTTTCATTTGGCTTTTCTCTATCAAGAATATATGAGCCTATTACTCCACAAGGTGCAATTTCTGAAAAAAAGTGTATTGCCGTAGTATGATTAGAAACATCAGGACTAAAAGTTCTATGATAATACATCTTTCGCCCTTCTTTCTCGCAAGTCACAATACCTTCTTCACAGTATTCTTTGAGTTTTTTACGAACTGTTGATTCATCAAAAAACATTGGACTATCAAAACTTGCTAGAAACTTTTCATCGATTTCTGTAAGTATCTCAGATATAGTTTTCTTAATAGAAGTATCATAAAGAATATCAAAGATAATAAAATGTAATGTTATATCACCATCAGTAAAACTTTTTGCTTTCCAGGCACTATACAAAGGATTATGGCTAATTGTTCTACTATCGATAGAAATAAATACATTTTTACCAGTAGGAGTGCGAACAAATTTCATATGATCGCCTAACCAACTTTCAAGACGGCGACGCTCATTATCATAAGAGCGTGCACTCTTGCTTTGATAATCATCACGGCTTTTAAATCCATAAACATAGAAATCACGCATATACGCCCTAATCTTTTCAAAGTTCTTGATAAGTTCACTATATGTAGACATACTTAGTACTCCTTTCTAATTGTTTATTAAATTAATTCTTTATTCTATTGTAATTATTATTCTTTTCCCACAAAAGGCCACACCATATTTGAATATTTTCGTAATACCATTAGTAATTAACTCTATATCGTATTTTTTATCACTAATTTGTTTAAGTGCGACTTTTGAAAGCTTTTTAAGTTCATCATCAGAATAATTCTTAGCTGACTTAAGTTCAATAATTACACCTGGCAACTTTATATCCTTAGGGCAAAGGCAAATGTCATAACGTCCTTCACCAGACTCGTGATTAGATGTAATATAATAATGATTATCTAATGTTACGCAAAGTCCAAGAACTAACCCATGATAAAAGTTCTCGCCAATAGCATCATAACAACTCACCGATTGCATAAGAAGCGTGTTGATATGTTTTTGAAATGCCATAGCATTACCTGAATAGATTGCTTCTTGAATAGAAATTGCAGTTGCTTGGGGAAAGATATATTCTATTTTTTGGAGAATTTCTTTACTGTAAACAAATGCAATCTCCTTATTTGGAATAGCAACCTCACATATAAAGTCACCAGTAATGGATAGATTTGCTTTAATTACCTTTAAGTAACCAGCAACAAGCAAAAAGCTATATATCGATGAAGGATTACTTTTAATTTGTGGATATATTACATTTGTATCAATAAAAGTAAGCATTGATTTTCCCTGCATAAGTGCATTGAGATTTTCAAAAATAGTCTCATCGGCTTCGCTAAGAATTGTTCCGATAATGTCATTACTACCTGTGAACTGCCAATATGCACGTGCCTGGCTATCGTTACCAAAATAACTAATAACTGACCATGGGTTAAATATATCAATTTCACCAAAACGATATCCATCATACCAATCACAAATTTCTTCGTATTTTTCAGAAACATTGTAATACTCTGCCATTTCCCTAACTTCATCTTTAGTAAGACCAAAGTAAGCACTATATTTTTTATCCATTATAGAATTAATTTTTAAGTTGTTAAGCCCACTAAGAATACTCTCTTTAGCAACACGAAGAATACCTGTCAAAAAGCCATAAGAAAGATGTTGATTGTCCTTTAAGCCTCCCGAAAAGAGATTGCGCATAAAACTAGTAACTTCATCATAGAAGCCTTTAATATAACCTTGTTGAAGAGGAGTATCATATTCATCAATAATAATAATAGGTTTTATGTCATAATAATTATGAAGTAATGAAGAAAGGGTCGCAAGAGCATTGGAAAGCTCAACAATTGAACTATTTCCTGACATGAGGTTATCAATACACTTTTTGTCAAAGATAGATAGTTTATCACTATTGATAAGTTCTGAGTGACGAACTGTTTCCTTTGAAATTAATTCTTTAATAGCATAAAAAGTTTCTTCCCATGTGTTAAATTTCACATCCTTAAAACTTAAGAAAATAACTGGATACTTACCTTGATATTTACGATATTCATTCCCATATGACCAAATTTTCTTATTCTTGAAATAAATAGAAGTATCTTCATCCGTCTTTTCAAAAAAAGTGCGAAGCATATCCATATTTAAAGTTTTCCCAAAACGTCTTGGTCGTGTGAAAAGAGAAACCATTGGACGTTCATCAAGAAAATCTTTGATCATCATTGTTTTATCAACATAATAATATTCAGATGAAGCTAAACGATAATCAGAAATACCGATAGGAAGAGGAAGGTTCGCTTTGCGAATTGTTGAAGCGGATTTTATGCGACCATCTGCAGGCTTAACAGCATCAATTGGAATTAACCAGTTTCTGCCTTTTTTTATAGCTCCCTTAACTTTTCCTTCACAACAAAGTTTGCTTACTTGTCTATCACTGATTCCCCAAATGGTAGCCACTTCTTTTGTTCCAATCATTTTATGCATAGATATTCCTCCTAATGTAACTTAAGCATAGTATACCATATTATCGGAACAATGTAAAGAACAATATTCGGAACTATACAAATGTGTTCAATAGCTTTGTTCTTATAAAAATATTAACGATAAAGCCAAAACAATTTATCAATTTAATTCATAGATAAATTATTAATTCTGTGTTAAAATAATACTATATAAAAAATATCAAGGAAATATAATTATGGAAAGTAAAACATATATTTGTATAGATTTAAAATCCTTTTACGCTTCAGTTGAATGTATGAAACGTAATCTTAACCCTTTAAGAACAAATCTTGTTGTGGCAGATTCCTCAAGAACAGAAAAAACAATATGTTTGGCTGTTACTCCTTCACTTAAAGCTTTAGGTATTTCTGGAAGAGCAAGATTATTTGATGTTGTTCAAAAAGTAAAAGAAATTAACTACGAAAGAAAAAGACAAAATAAATTTAAACCTTTTGTTAAAGAATCCTTTAATATTGATGAACTAAACAAGCATCCAGAATATAAATTATCATACATAGTAGCCACGCCTCATATGGCACATTATATTGATATCAGTTCTAAAATATATAGTATTTATCTTAAGTATGTTTCTGAAGAAGATATTCACGTATATTCTATTGATGAAGTTTTCATCGATATAACTAGTTATGTCAGAAATACTACTCCTAAAGATTTCACTCAAAAAATAATTAAAACCATTTTGCAAGAAACAAGTATTACAGCTACTGCTGGCATCGGAACAAATATGTACCTTGCTAAAGTTGCTATGGATATTCTAGCTAAAAAAATCCCTGCTGATGAAAATGGAGTAAGAATTGCTGAACTAGATGAAATGAGTTACCGAAAATACCTTTGGAATCATAAACCTTTAAAAGACTTTTGGCGAGTTGGAAATGGATATGTAAAAAGATTGGAAAGATTAGGATTATATACAATGGGAGATATCGCCAAATGTTCCGTAGGAAGTTCTAATGATTATTATAATGAAGATTTACTATATAAAGAATTTGGCATTAATGCTGAACTTCTAATAGACCATGCGTGGGGATACGAACCTACAACTATTAAGGATGTAAAATCATATGTTCCTAAGGCAACGAGTCTTTCTTCAGGACAAGTTCTAAGCTGTGGATATGAATGTGATAAAGCATTACTTATCGCTAAGGAAATGATGGATTTATTGTCACTTGATCTTGCTGAGAAAAAAGTTCTAACAAACCAAATAACTTTATATTTAGGTTACGATAGTTTTTCTGAAAATATCTTTACAAACTATGATGGTCCAATAGAAATAGATTATTATGGAAGGAAAATACCAAAAAGTTCACATGGAGGTTTAAATTTACAAGAATACACTTCCTCAACAACTACTTTAGTAAATTCTATATCTACCCTTTTCAAAAAAATTGCTAATCCTAAGTTACTTGTAAAACGCATAAACATTAGTGCTAATAATCTTATTCCTTTATCCACATATACTCACCAAAACAAATATAAACAAATCAGTCTTTTTGATGACGAAAAAGATATCCAAAAGGATATCGAAGAAAAAGCTAAAGAAGCCAAACTACAAGATACAATTATTAATATAAAGAAGAAATATGGTAAAAATGCTATTCTAAAAGGTATGAACCTCGAAGAAGCTTCCACAACCAGAGAAAGAAATAATCAAATCGGAGGTCACAAATCATGAATAATATTCATAACTATGATGATATTATAAATATTCCAAGACCAATATCTAAAAACCATAAACCAATGACGAGAAGCCAAAGAGCGGCACAATTCTCTCCTTTTGCTGCCTTAAAAGGCTACGAAGAAGCAATTGAGGAAACCCAAAGAATAGTAGTAGAGAAAAAGATTCTTTCAGAAGATGAAAAAAGCATTATCAGTGCTAAACTAACTTACCTTCACCAAAGCAAAAGTAAAGAAGAAATTCATATAACTTATTTTGTAAAAGACGAGAAGAAAAAAGGTGGAACGTATCAAGAAAAAATCGGTATAATAAGAAAAATTGATGACGTAGAACTTAAAATATATTTTACTGATAAAACGGTTATTGCTGTAAATGATATTATTAATATCAAACTACCTTCTTGTGACTTTTAATTATATTTTAGTAAAGTGGCTCTATGGCCACTTTTTTAGTTGTATTAATATAATAAATCTACTGATTTATTCCATATAATGGTAAATTGATAAGCCAATTTTCTTTTTTAAAATCAGCCATAGATGAACGAATAGAAATATTAGGAAAATACTTTTCATAATATGTTTTTAAACTTTTGGCTTTAAGATTTATTTCAGTTTTCACTTCTAATGGGATAATTAAATTATCCATATCGAGAACAAAATCAACTTCACAAGAGCCTCTTTCGTTAGTGTAATAATAAATTCCTATATCTTGGATTGCCTTTAGTTCTTGACAAACATATTGTTCTGTTAAAGCACCTTTAAACTCTACAAACAAATTATTACCATCAAGTAAAGTTTGTTGAGAAAGTCCTACCATACATCCTAAAAGACCAACATCTAATGTAAATAGTTTAAAGGCTTTTAAATCTTCATAGGCCTTCAAAGGTATTTTTGGAGTATTAACACGACTAACTTTATGAACAAGGCCACAGTCACAAAGCCACATAAGTGCTATTTCATAATCCTTTGCTCGTGTCCCTTCACGAATCAAGCTATAAATAAACTTCTTGTTTTCTTTCGCCAATTGAGAAGAAATACTATTCCATAACATACGTAATCTTGGCACTATTTCATTTGGTGCATGCTTAGAAAAATCTTGTTCATAAGAATTCAGAATTCTTTTTTGGATAGTTCGGGCTTCATTAAAATCGCTTTTTTCAGAAAAGCTTAATACTGCTTCAGGCATTCCTCCAACAAAATAATATTGTTTTAAGGCATCTATATATATGTGTTTAAAGCATGTAATCATCTGAAAATCTTGTTTATCTAGAAGATCTGAATATTGTTCTTTACTTGTTGCCATTAAAAATTCTTTAAAAGAAAGCGGATATAATTTTAAGAAATCAACCTTTCCAACAGGAAAAGACGTTCCTTGGTGTAAAGCAATACCTAAAAGCGATCCAGCACATATGATATGATATTCTGGGGCGTTTTCATTAAAGTATTTTAGTGATGTTAATGCACGAGGCACTTCCTGAACTTCATCAAAAATTAAAAGCGAATTACTAGGATCAATTTTATGTCCCACATAGAGTTCTAACCCCATAATTAACCGTTTAGTATCCAAATCAAAAGAGAATAGTTCTTCCATTTTTGGATTAGAATCAAAATTAATGTATACAGTATCAGCATATGCTTTTTCTCCAAATTCTTTCATTAGCCAAGTCTTTCCAACTTGTCGTGTCCCCTCTATTATTAAGGGTTTTCGGTTTTTATTTTGTTTCTATTCAAACAGTTTTTCAATTGCAATTCCATACATAGATTCCTCCAAAAAAGTATAATACAAATATAATATATTATATAGTAACAAAAAATACAATGAATTTTTGCTTTATAACTACATTTTTTACAGTGAATATTTGTTTTTATGTTAATCATTTTTAAAGATTCTAAGAATATAATAATTCTAAGAACTTAAAGTTCTAAAATAGAAATGTCACTAATACTTAATCAAAAAAAAGATGCGATTTTAAATAAAAGCATCTTTTATAAGTATTTATTATAGATTTATCTATTATAGATTTTATTATATATTACAAGATCTTCATCATCTTTCATATATTCTTCAGTTTTTTCTTCTAACATTTGTGAGCAATAAAAACACTCTTTCGCCCGCTCATATTCTTCATTTAAAGCATATACACATCCTAGATTATACCATAGAACGTAATCATCTTTTTTATATTTTAATCCTCCGATGTAATACTTTTTAGCTTCCTCATAATTTTGGCTTTCCTTGAAGTATAATCCTAAATTATAATAAGCATAGGGTGAGGGATTTTCTTTATTTGTTTCTTCAATATACGCTTCAACCATTTTTTCGGTATTTCCAAGTTTACTATAAATAACTCCTAAATTATATGAAACAATATTTTCTTCAGGAATAATGTTATGAGCTCTCATTGTATATTCTAAAGCTTTATCATACTCACCATTTTTCTCATACAAGGATCCTAAGTTTAAACAAGCATAAAAGTGATTACAATCTATTTCTAATGTTTTTTTGTAAAAACTAATAGCATTTTGAGGATTTTCTTGTTCATCATATGCTAAACCTAATTTAAAGAAAGCATTTGCTTTATTGTTTCCTTTTTCAATAGATTTTTTGTAAGCTGTAATTGAAGAGTCATAGTCAGCTATTTTATCATAGTATATTCCTAAATAGTAATATCCTCGATAATCATTAGGTTCTTTTTCAATTACTTGTTCAATTGTTTCTAAAGCTTTACTTTCGTTATTAATTTCTAGATAACATAAAGCTAAATCTAAAGCATCTTCTACATCTAAACCATTTTCAAAAGCTTCTTCGTATGTTTCGATAGCTTTATCCCACTCTTTATTGCTGCCATATTCTCTAGCTTTTTGGATCTTCATAATATAAAGGGCTTTATCTAATTGTGCTAAGCTCTTCTTACCAAACATATCTATATCCCATATTCAATTAAATAGGCTATTCCTGTTAGTAAGTTATTAGCCATATGGACAGCAATTGACACATATATGTTATTATTAGAATAATGATAAGCTAAACACAATGGAATTGCTAAGCCTAAATATTGGAAGATAAAGATAAAACTAGCACAATCAGTTACATGAATAAAGGCAAAGACAAATGAAGAAATACAAATTGCAATAATAGGATTAAGATTGAAATGTTTCTCACAAGTATCTATTATGAGTTTTCGGAAAATTATTTCTTCACAAATCGGTGCAAATATAACTACTGCGATAAGCAAGTACCATTTACCTTCGCCTGCCATCATCAGTTCTAATGTACTTTCATTAGCACTGCTTCCTTCAATTCCAAGAATAGTATAGACCATACTCAGAATAAGTGATACACCCATCATTACTCCAAAAGTTACAATAATAATAATTATATTTCTTGCAAGTTCACTTTTGAGTTTCTTTAAATCTTCAAATAAATCTTTCCATAAAACTATTCCTATAAATATAACTAAAGGAAGATAAGAAGATAGTTGCATTACTGCAGCAAGGAACTTTCCAGATGTAAAATATGATGGATTCAAAGCAAAGAATTCTTGTGCTCTTTCATTCCATGGAATACCTTCATATAATGTCACATCGTAGTAGTAAGAGAAATAAGTTATTATGCTTTGTGATGTTTTCACGTCATAACCATATTTCATCTTACCAACAATAAAGATAACTAATTCTCCAAATAAAGAACCTACAAGGAATAATAATAATCCAATTAATAAGTAGAATAAATATTTATATTTCTTGAAAAATTCCATATTTTATTCTCTCTAATTATAATCTTTTTAATGTTTTAATTTCATCTTTAATCATTGCTAAGAACTCATCAACACTAACATTAACTTGTTCATTAGAACCATAGCGACGATATGTAATTCTACCATCTTTTACTTCATTATCACCAATAACTAATTGATAAGGAATTTTCTTAGTTTGAGCTTCGCGAATCTTGTAACCTAATTTTTCTTCACGATCATCTACTTCTACTCTAATATCTTCTTTAAAGAATATTTCTTTTAATTTCTCAACATATTCTAAATGATATTGATTATTTACAGGTATTAATTTAACTTGAACTGGAGCAAGCCATGTTGGGAAAGCACCTCCGAAGTGTTCAGTAATGATACCAATAAATCTTTCTAGTGAACCGAAGATAGCTCTGTGAAGCATTACTGGTCTTGCTTTTTCACCTTTTTCATCGATGTATGTTAAATCAAAACGTTCAGGTAAGTTCATATCTAATTGGATTGTTCCACATTGCCATACTCTATTCATTGAATCTCTTAGTTTGAAGTCAAGTTTTGGTCCATAGAATGCACCATCACCAGGGTTAACTTTATATTCCTTACCAACAGATGTACATGCATCAGCTAAAGCTTTCTCAGCAATTTCCCATGTTTCAAGTTTTCCAATGTATTTGTTTTCAGGTCTTGTTGAGAGAACGATATTGTAGTCTAATCCAAATGTTGAATATATTTCATCAAATAATTTAATTAATTTTCCAACTTCAGTAACAATTTGACTTTCACACATGAAGATATGAGCATCATCTTGGGTAAAGTTACGAACTCTAAACAAGCCATTTAAAGCTCCGCTTGCTTCGTGACGATGAACTAATCCTAACTCACCAACTTTTAGTGGGAAGTTTTTATATGAGTGTAAACTGTTTTTATAAACTAGCATTCCACCAGGACAGTTCATAGGTTTAATAGCAAATTCGTGTTCATCGATTGTTGAAGTGTACATATTTTCACGATAGTTTGCCCAGTGACCAGATATTTCCCATAATTCTTTGTTAAGCATTATTGGTGTTTGAATTAATTGATATCCTTCACGTAAATGAATCTTAACCCAATAGTTTTCAAGAGTACGACGTAAAATCATTCCTTTTGGTAACCAGAATGGGAATCCTGGACCATATTCACTTAACATAAATAGTTCTAATTCTTTGCCAAGTTTACGGTGATCACGTGCTTCACGTTCTTTAAGGATTTCTAAGTGCTTACTTAGTTCTTCTGGAGTAAAGAAGCATGTACCATAAACTCTTTGTAATTGTTCGTTTTTGCTATTGCCACGCCAATAAGCTCCACTTACTGAAAGAAGTTTAAAGTTCTTAAGGAACTTTGTAGAAGGAACATGAGGTCCACGGCAGAAATCACTATAATCACCATCAGTATAAACTGATATAACTTCACCTTCAGGAAGTTCATTGATTAGTTCTACTTTGTATTTATCATTTTTAAACATTTCTAATGCTTCAGCTTTAGAAACTTCTTTTCTTTCAAATTTGATATCACCAGCTACTAATCTTTGCATTTCTTTTTCGATCTTTGCAAAATCTTCTTCGGTGATTTTAATATTATCTCCTGGGTTGAAATCATAATAGAATCCTTCTTCAATTGCTGGCCCAACACCAAACATTGCTTTTGGATATAGTTTTTTAAGAGCTGAAGCTAATAAGTGACTACAAGAATGATTTAACACTTCATATGCTTCAGGAGCATCTTTTAAAATAAGTTCTAAAGTTGCATCTTCTTCAATTGGTTTATTTAAATCTACTAAAATGCCATTAACTTTCGCAACAATACTTTTTTTAGCTAAACTTGATGAAATTGAACTAGCAATTTCATAAGCACTTTTACCATTTTCAAATTCTTTTACACTTCCATCTAAAAATTTAATTTCCATTTTTTTACCTGCTTTCTTTTAATTTAAAAGTCCTTTGTATAACAAAAATCTCAAAAGACTTTTTTTCATACAAAGGACGGATATTTCCGCGGTACCACCTTTATTCATAATTATTATAATAATTATTATAATTATGCACTTAAGAATAGTTTTAACGCTTCTAGCGGACTTTATTAAGTCACTCCAATGAGAGTAATCACTAAACATAATAAGCACATTTCCACCATCAGTGCATCTCTAAATATTACCTTTTAGTAATCATATTCATTATCATCGTTTTAATGTAATAATTATACACCTATTTAGTTAAATTGCAAATATAAAATTTTATATGTTAATAAAATATTTATAAATCTATTTATCTATTATTATTACGAAAATCCTTATCAACAAGTTCATATTCTTTCATTAAGAATTTAAACCTTTCTAAAATTGCTCTAGCTTTAACTAAATCAATTGTTGAATTGGTTTCACTCAAATGTTTTTCAATCATATCAAAGTTTCTATTAGAAGACATAAACATTGGAAGATTGTTATCTACACGATACTGTAAAATAGGTCCTAAGACTTCATCTCTAATATATTGAGTATTAGCTTCACGGCCAATATCATCAATAATTACAATGTCTGTTTGCTTTAATTTAAGAATCAATTCCTCTTGATATGTTGTGCCAAAAGAAGATTGGATTTCTCGCACTAAATCAGGATAATATGCAAATAAGACTTTAGCACCTTTGCTAACTAAACTTTGCGCAAACTTGTAAAGTAAAAAGCTTTTACCAGTTCCACATGCACCCCACAAATATATTCCTTTAGCTTTACCACTTGAAAAATAATCATTTTTGAACTTTTCCATAAATGTTAACAAGCCATAACGAGCGGAAGTAATTTCCATATCCACATCTTTTTGTGTATAGTTTAAAACTTCAAAATTGTTAGGATTTTTTTCATCTACTAATGGACACTTGTAAAGATTGCTTACAACCTTACCATCTTTTACTTCTAATTCAACTTTAAAATTTGTATTTTGGGCTTTGCACGTTTTGCCATCACAATTTGTACAACTCTCTAAACAATCTTTATAAGCAGAAAGAGCAGCAAAACCATTAAATATTTCTTTAGAAGAAAGTTTGTTTTTCTCACAAAAAGCTTTTACTTCTTTATTTGTATATAAATAATCAATTATTCTTTGTTCATTCATAATCATCCAAATACTTTCTTTAATAATTCTTTAGCTTCATCATCAGTGAAATCTTTATCAGAGTTATTACTAGAGTTATTACTCTTAGGATCATCAGTTTCTTGAGATTTCTCTTCTTTCATCCACTCAGGAACTTCAACAACATGTTTCTTACCACGTTTTATACTTTCCTTAGGTTCTTTTGGCCTAATGAAAATTATAGCATCTTTAGCTGTTTTTATACCTTCTTTAATCCAGTTACGAGCAACCTTCTCGAGGTAATTGAAAGATAATGTTTCTCCCCCTTTGATTCCACACAAATGGAAAATCAAAACATTAACCACTTCTATTGGTAAACCTGTAACATCTATTAGTTTATTGAAGTCACGAATATCAGATAAAGATCCTTTACCACCACTAAACATTGCAAGCATATCACTTGTTGACTTCGTAGTGGCCCACTTCAACACTTGATTTTCATCACTTGTTAGTTCAACTACATATTCTTCAATTTTCTTTTCTGGAAAAGAAAGAATATTAGGTGCTTTATTTTGATAAATCACGCCTGCTTTTTTTGATATGTCTTCAAATCGCAAATCATTCGCTTGCTTAATAGAACGAATAACAGCATCTTTCATTTCTTCTTCATTTAGTGAATACTGATAACTTATTTTAAGTATTTCTCTTTCGAAGTTTGAATCATCAAGAACAGCTTTATCTAATTCTTCTTCTCCAAATAGCATTTTAAACACTATATAGTCAAAGTTTTCATTCTTCACATAAATATTATCTTTAATATCTTTAGGAACATTATTATCAAAAATGTTCTTAATCATCTTTTTGTTTTTAAACACTTCATCAAATTTCTTTGTTTCTAAAGAAAAACCTTTGTACTTCTTTTCTTCCTTCACTTTCTCATATGAAACTTCTCCAATAGAAGATATTAACATATTAGCAAGTATAGGATTACTGGCAAATGATTCTTGACTAACTGGTCTAATAAAAGAATACAAATAACCTTTAGTTTTATTATAATATTTATTAACTAAACCTAAAGCTTCTAATTTATTAAAAGCATATTCTAAAACTCCAACATTATCGAAATGTAAATAGTCAAGTATTTGTCTAACACCAATTTCTTCTTCGTAATTATTTAAAAAGATATACAAAGAGAAACTATCAATTCCCATTATTGGTAAATACATCTTGGATAAGACATTTAAATCTTCCCCGCCAATAACTATTTTATCTGTAGTAATTTTATCATTTATTGTTATCATATACTATTTATATAATCCTACTCCTTTTAACTGCAACTTTTTATCAAGTGTACTATAGAATCTCTCTATAATCTTCTTTCCTTTTCCGAAAGAAAAGAAATCAAATGTAGTTATTCTAAAATCAATTGCTACTTCTACTGGTGTCGTACAAACAAATGTTACAGTACAAGTGTAGGCTGATGTTTCAAATAATATTTCTAAGAATTTTTCATTTTCGTCTACTATAGTGCCTTTTTCTTCAGTTATAAGTTCATCAATTGCTTTTTTTGCTTCTTCAATTTTAGCACGATAATATCTTGTTCTTAAAGATTCTATTTGATTATCATCAGAAGTTTCAAAGTTTTTAGAAAAATAGTCAGAAAATTTCATAGTGTTACCTCTTGTTTGTTAACTTAAATATATTATACTACTTTTATGAAATATTTACAATAAAGAGATTTCTATTGTATAATGTAAATTTAGCCATTTTAGTCATAATTTAATTTCATAATGTTTAATTATTTTATTAATCAAAATTAATATTTAAGTAATTTAATTGAATTTTCTCATAAATAAAGTCAATAAAGGCTTTAAATATTAATTTTCCAAAAACCAGATTTATTTGAACCTGTTCGCTCTAAATATGCTTAATCTTTTTAGTTTTATAATTATTTATTTTAAGGCACTAATATCAATATTTATAATTTGACTTTTTATGTCTTTATTATTTTTAAAAAACATTATCATATAAACTGGTATATATATTCTATTATTAACAACTTCTATATTACCTTGACATAGCGTATATCCTTTATTTATGCTATAAGAGTCATTATTTAATAAATTATCTAACGCCACATGTCTTTTGTAATCTTTACCAGACTTAACTTCTATTGGTATAACTTCCGTCCCACTTTCAATTATAAAATCCACTTCACCATTTTTCTTGTTATTATAATAAAATAAATCGTATTTATGACATTTTAGTTCTTGTGCAACTACATTTTCATAAATTGCTCCGTAGTTAACATTTATATCATTATTTAATATTCTAACCACATTATCACTATATAAATAATGACATAGTAAACCAGTATCACATAAAAATAGTTTAAATAGTGTTCTTTCTTTACTAGCAAGTAAAGGATATATAGGGTTATCAACATTATATGTAAACAAACCTATATTACTATTTAATAGCCATACGAAAGAATCTTCATACTGATAAAACCTGCCTTTTTCATTTAAATTCTTTAATATAAATCTTTTATTAGGATTATTTAATTCACTTGGTATCAAAGAATATATATCTTTTACCAGTAATGTATTTTCTAATGCATATTTAGAAATATCAAGCTTATATAATTTGTCAATTGATTCATGTAAATAATAAACATCTTGCAAATTAGAAGTTTCTATAAACTTTTCAACAGTTTCTGGAAATCCGCCGACAATAGTATATAAATTAAACAAATTCATCATTTGTTTGTGAACAATATTATCAATTGGCAGTAGATTATCAAATTGTTTTTCTAAGTAATTAATAGTATCTTTTGATACACCATTTGCAATACAAAACTCTTCGAAGTCTAAAGGATACATCTCTAATATATCCATATATCCGACTGGTAAAGAATCAATGTTTTTATAACTGATTCCAAGTAGTGATCCACTGAAAATATATCTATATGATCCCTCTTCGATTAAAAATTTTACTTTTGTTATTACATCGTTTGCAGCTTGAACTTCATCGATGAAGATAATAGTTTTGCCTTTAACTAATTGTTTTGGGGAAAGAGCACTAATTTTAATTAATAATTCTTTTGCATTATTAATTGTTTCAAATGCATTTTTTGCCAAATTGTTTTCATACAGATTAAATTCTATATAAGACTCCACATTTTCTTTTAAGAATTCTCTAATAAGATAAGTTTTACCAATTTGTCTTGCCCCATCAATTAACAATGCTTTTTTGTTAGTAGAATCGTACCATTTTTTTATATCTTTATAAGCTTTCCTAAATAACACAAATATCACCTCTTGCATTTTTCTAACTATATTTTACTACTAAAATTGCATTTTTACAACCTTAATAAGTGTAATTTTTGCATTTTCCCAACTTAGTTAATGTTTTGTAATCTTTTTTACTATATGCAATTTAATACCTTAAGTTTTTTAACAGAAAATCTATAAGTTTTTGCTTTTTTTCTTTTCTTATGGTATAATTTATATATATAGGAATTATAAACTTAAGGAGTTTTAATAATGAAACGTATTTTTATAATCGTATTTTTAGTTTCTTCACTTTTTTTGATGACTAATTGCCGTGAAGAAATTAAAACACGTTACACCTATGGTAATAGCGAGAACTATAAGTCTGGAGATTGTAGTTTTTCTTCTGATGAGATTAGAGCTATTGATGTTGATTGGATATCTGGTAATGTTTACATTGAATCAGATAGTTCTTATCAAGGCGTTACTATTCATGAAGTAATTGATTCAAATACTAGTAATGAATATCGAGTTCACTCTTATGTTGAAGATGGAATATTAATGATTAAATATTGTTATTCTACTCCTTTGCTTAATGTATCATTTCAAAGCAAAGAGCTTCATATTAAAGTTCAAAGTGATCTTTTATTTGAAATAGTTAAATGTAATATGATTAGTTCTTCAATTGTTATCGATAACATTTCTTCAACAAGTTTTCATTTAGATAGTATTTCTGGAAACATTAATGCTAAAAACATAAGAACTGAAAGCTTTGAAGTAGAAACTACAAGTGGTAATATTAACCTAACTAGCTGCGAAGCCTCTAAAATTGATCTCTTCTCAACATCAGGTTCGATGTCTCTTGAAAAAGTAAACGCCGAGAGTTTTGACGCTGAAACTACAAGTGGTGATATTAATTTATCTAATTCTGTTTTAAGTTCATTAAAACTTAAGAATACAAGTGGTAAATCAGTTATTAAGCTTAATAGTAGCCCTAAAGAGATTGAAGCTAAAAGTGTTAGTGGTGATTTAAGTTTTTATCTTCCTAGTGATTGTAATTTTAAGGTTTCTTATGAAAGTGTTTCTGGTAATTTCTTGTATAATTATGACCTTACTAATAAAGAAGATGATACATATTTCTTTGGGGAAAATACTTCTTTAGAAATTGATATTGAAACCATTTCTGGTGAAGTAAAAATTTATGACAATAATTAAAAGGTAGACGTTTAAAATCTACCTTTTTAAATTATTCTTTCGAGTAATAAATCTATTTCATGATATGTTTCTTCTAAAGAATCATCATTTTTTATAACATAATCAGCAAGTTTTTCTTTTTCAGTTAGTTCTAATTGACTATTGATTCTTTTTAAGGCTTCATCTTTATCAAGATTATTTCTTTGTTTTAATCTTTCGATTTGTTTTTCTTTGTTTGAAGAAATACAAATTGTTTTATCAAACATTTTACTCATCTTTGCTTCGAAAAGAAGTGGCACTTCAATAAAGACTATCCCTTCGCTTTGGTTAATAAAATCTTTTATTATTTCTTTTACTTTGGGATGAATGATATCTTCTAAAGTTTTTTTTGATGCAGGATTATTGAAGACTATTTTGCCAAGTTTAGTTCTTGATATTTTATTATTTTCTAAAACTTCTTTTGTAAATTCTTTTACTATTTTCTCTTTTACTTGCTTGTCAGTTTCTAAAAGATTATGTACTATTTTATCAGAACTGATTACTTTATATCCCTTATTTAAAAGATATTCTGTAACTGTACTTTTCCCACAAGCAATTCCTCCAGTTATGCCGATGGATAGTTTTTTTATACTTTGGCAGTTCGGACAGTAGTAAGTGCCTCTGCCATTGACATATATTTTTTTGATTTTCCCTTGACAGTTCGGACATATCTCTTTAGTGTGGACTAATAACTCGTTTTGGAATCTTCCTGTTATTTCGTGGCTTGACATAAAGCTTCTAATGGTTGTTCCTCCTAGTTTTATGGCTTTTTCCAGAACTTTTTGTGATGATGTTATGATGTTTTCGTAGTCACTATCTAAAAGGTTTTTAGCTTTCTCATTAGGATTCAAATGACACATAAAACATACTTCATCAGCATAGATGTTTCCAAGTCCTGATATTATTGTTTGGTCTAAAAGAACTGTTTTTATCGGCAAGTTCTTTTTGCCCATTTTGTCTTTTAGATATTCTTTAGTAAGCTTTCCCGAGATTGGTTCGATTCCTAACTTGCATAACGGTTCCTTTTTTTGAATTTCTGATACTTCTGTTCCTTCGAAAAGATATATCACGCCAAACTTTCTTGTGTCGCTATATCTTAAGGTTTCGCAGTTTGCAAAAGTAAAAATGATATGTTCGTGTTTTCCTTTAGGTTCATCGTTGCTATGCATAAGGAACTTACCTTCCATTCTAAGATGCGATAGCATAATATAGTGATCTAGAATAAATATTAAATATTTTCCTTGACGTAAAACGTCTTGAAATGTTTCATTTATTAGTTTGCTTTCAAAATCCCTTGAGGAAAGATTTTGAACCATTTTATCATAATATACTTTTACATTAACTATTTTTTTACCAATTATTAAATCTTTTAAACTGTTTTTTACTGTTTCAACTTCTGGTAACTCTGGCATACTCAAACCTCTTATTTTGCTTCAAACCAATTCTTCCCACAAGCTATACTTACTTCTAAAGGAACCGAAAGTTTAACCGCACTTTCCATAGCATTTTTTACTAATTCTTTCATTGTATCAACTTCCTCTTTAGGACAATCAAAAACTAATTCATCATGAACCTGAGCTATCATGATTGACTTTAGATTTTGTTTTTTCATTTCTAATGATACTTTGTTCATTGCTATTTTAATTATATCAGCAGCAGTACCTTGAATTGGTGAATTCATAGCCGTTCTTTCCCCAAACTGTCTTAAAGCAGCATTAGGGTTTTGAAGTTCATTAATATATCTTCTTCTGCCATAAAGCGTTTCAGAATAACCTTTTTCATAGGCATTTTTTATGAATTCATCTAAACATTTTTTAGCATTAGGATAATTATAAAAATACTTGTTAATGAATATATTTGCTTCCATTGGTGTAATATTCAAGTTCTCGCTTAATCCCCACGCACTCATGCCATATATAATTCCAAAGTTTATGGCTTTAGCAGTCCTACGTATCTCCTTCGTAACATTTTCGATAGGTATGTCATATATTTCACTTGCAGTTTTCGTATGGAAATCTATATGGCTATTAAAAGCACCTATCATCTTTTCGTCTTTTGATATATGAGCAAGTAATCGCAATTCTATTTGCGAATAATCGGCACTTAAGATTACTCCATCTTGATAACGTGAAACAAATACTTCTCGTATTACTTGTCCAAGTTCTGTTCTGATTGGCATATTTTGAATATTCGGTTCAATACTAGAAAGCCTTCCTGTATTCGTTAGGGCTTGTTTATAAACAGGATGTATGTAATCGCCATAACAAACCTCTTTTAAGCCATTGACATAAGTATTAATTAATTTAGCTATACCACGATATTCTAATATTCTTTGGGCAATTTCATAATCTTTGCTTAATTTTTCTAATACTTCAGCATTTGTACTATAACCATTACGACCTTTTTTCTTTCCTTTTAGATAAGGAATATTTAACTTTTCAAACAATACTTCTCCAAGTTGCTTTGGCGAGTTAATATTAAATCTTTCTCCAGCTAATTCAAATACTCTTTCTTCAGCTTCTAAAAGTTTTACTTTAAGATCTTCACCGATTTTATCTAAATGTTCTAAATCAAGCTTAACGCCATTATATTCCATTTCAGATAATACTACTGATAAATTCATCTCCACCATCATCAAATATTCTAATTCATTATCTATAATTGAAGATAAAACTTTATCCTTAATTCTTTCAAGAACAACACACTTGGAAATTATATAATTCTTATATGCCTCTTCTTCAGGTTTATGAAGTTTTGTATTTGAGCCAAATAAAGCATCATAGTAAGGCATATTATTATTTTCGTATTTTTCAGAAACGATTTTAAAGTCATCATTTGCATATGATGGATTAATCAAATAACTTGCAATTAATAAATCAAAAATTACTCCTTTTAGTTTGATATTATTTTTCTTTAGTAAATAAGCTAAACCTTTATAATCGAAGACATATTTTAAGAACTTTTCATTTTCAAAGTATTCTTTTACTTCTTGTTTATTTAAATCTTGAGGACTTAGAAAATATTTCTTACCGTTAATTAATACTCCAATACCTAAAAATTCATCTTTCACATAATTGTTGCCGACTATTTCATAAGCTATATAGCCATTCCCTTGCAAATTAATTTCATTTTCAAAAACTATTTCTTCTGTTTTTGCATTTTCTTCAGAAATTTCACTTTTCAATTTTTTTATAAATGAGAAAAATTCCATTTTCGTATAAAATTCTATTAACTTATTACTATCTGTTTCTTTTATTTTTACATCTTCTAACTTTAATTCAACTTTAGCGTTGTTCTCTAGTGTAGCTAATCTCTTGCACTGATAAGCATCATCACGATGCTCAATAAATAAGTTTCTTGTTCTTGTTGTTAGAGAATCTAAATGATTATATATTTCCTCAAGGGAATTAAAATCGTTAAGCAGTTTTATAGCTGTCTTTTCACCGATGCCTCTTATTCCTGGTAAATTATCCGATGTATCACCAGCAATGCCTTTGTAATCGGTTATTTGTAAAGGATTGTATCCAACTTTGTCATGAAAGTTGTTTTTTGTATATGTATCTAATTCTCCTACTCCTTTTTTTGTTAGGGCTACAGTTACTTTGTCATCAACAAGTTGTAATAAATCTCTATCTCCAGTAACAACTAATATCTCATCAAAATCATTTTTTAAATAATTTGAAGCTGTTGCTAGAAGGTCATCAGCTTCGTAATCCAATGATTCCATTCTTTTTATTCCTATTATATCTAAATAATCTTTAATTAAAGGTATCTGTACACGTAATTCTTCTGGTAATGGCTTTCTAGTTCCTTTGTAATCTGCATACTCTTTATGCCTAAAAGTTTGCTTTCCCGCATCAAAAGCAACAAAGGCATATTGTTCGTTTTCTAATAATTTGGTAATCATATTGCAAAAGCCAAAGACAGCATTAGTATAAAGTCCTTCTTTGGTTTTCATAATGTTTCCAGTATATGCTGTAGCATAATAAGAACGGAACATTAAACTATTACCATCGATTAAAACTAATTTTTTCATAAACTCACCATTTTCTTTCACTTTATTTTATCATATTTTATTAAAAAAAGCATTATAAAAATTAATTGTTAGTATTTAATAATACTTAATAATAAAACTGTACTTTTTTGATAATAATATTAATATGCGAAAAACATTATACATTTGTTTATTAATTATTACAATTATTCTCTTATTATCATTTAATCTCAAAGATAATAATCCTTTAAATGAGTTCTTTTCTAAAGATGAAATATCCTATATGAAAAATAATAATATTACTTATGAAGATGTCAAAGGTTATTTGCCTTATCAAAACTTTAATATTTATAATTATTATGATTATGAAGCTTTAAGAAATGAAACTGATACTAATTTAGAAGCGATAAATATGGTTACGAAAACTAATTATTATAAAGCTTATGAGCAAACAGAAGAAGCAAAAGTTTTCGATGATATTATTTTAGTTAACAAACATTACCATTTGGATAAAGATTATTTACCTAGTAATCTAATAAATGTGTCAAAATATGATATTGATTATATTCAAAGAGAAAATGAAGATATGCTTTTAAATATGGAAGCTTTAAACAGTTATAAAATACTTTATGAGGATGCAAAAAAAGAAGGTTTCACTTTTACAATTTTTTCAGCTTATCGCACTTACGAAAAACAAGAATATCTTTATTATAATGTATGTAAAGAAAATGATTCTTATAGTGCTAAACCTGGACATTCTGAGCACCAAACTGGTTTAGCTATTGATATTAGTACTCGTGATTGGGGATTGATTGAAGGTTTTGCGACTACGCAAGAGTATAAATGGCTAAAGGAAAATGCCTATAAATATGGGTTTATTGAAAGATATCCCAAAGACAAAGAGAAAATAACATTATATTCATATGAACCTTGGCACTATCGTTATGTAGGAATAAATCTCTCCACATACATTTATAATCACAATCTCACCTTAGAAGAATATATTATAAAAAATTATGAATTATAGATAGCATAAATGCTAAACTAACATATAATATATTAGAGGTGAATTAGATGAATAAATATCAATTTCAACGTTTTGGTCCTTTTCCTTATGAAGTTAGAGAATGTAAAAATATGAATGATGATAACAGATTTGGTGGCTTTTTAGTTCCCTTTTTAGCTGGTGCCGTTGTAAGTGCTCCTTTTTGGTATCTAGGTGCTAACAACAAGTACCAGCAACAAATGTACTACCAAAACCAATCTTATCCAATGTACTACCCTTACCAAAATAGTGGTAATTCTCTTCCTTCTTATTATCCTTATCCACCATATAGATAAATTTAAAACGATGTAACTTTTTCAGCTACATCGTATTTTTCTTCATTATTCTTTCCATATCTTCAATGGTTTGAAGTTCACTTCTAACTTGATATATAACTTTATCATTTTTTGAATAAATAACTAAATCCTTTTCCTCTGGAAGCATACAGTGATGTATTCCTCCTTTACCATTCATACTATTTTGATATGAACCAGTTCCTAAAAGAGCTAAATACACTTTTTCATTAAGCTTCTTTTCTGGCATCAAAAAGTAACCTTTACGCTTATCAAAAAAGATATCATCACAATCACATGTTAAACCTGCCAAACGAGTCTTTACCATCTTCTCTCCAAGTCTATTAACTGGCGCTAGGAAAATCTCTTCGCCCAAAGCATACATTTCTGGCATAGCAATTAGTAAACTACCATCAATAATATACCAAGGAATATCAGTTGTTTTTTTTACTCCAATAACTTCATAAATATTTATTGTACTATCTTTTTGTGTATACTTACCATTCTCACTTATTATATTAGGTTCTTTAACTTTATATTTGAAAGATAGTTCTTGTAAGCAACTTATCAAAAGATTAGCCCATGTTTCGTAATCAAAATCATCACAGGCAGGAAGAGGAGTGCCTCCCCCCATATCAAAGTTTTCAACTGTTTCATACATTTTAGCTGCTAAAACATAATACTCATCAAACACTTTTTTGATATTGAGAAAGAATTTATCTTTATCATAATCAAATCCTCTTTGGTGAAAGTGGATTGTAGTTAGACTTAATTGAGGATAGTTTTTTATATCATCTAAAATATTAAGAAATTCATCTTTTGTTACTCCAAAACGATCATTTGTTACCTCTTCATGTTCTTCAGCATATAAACAAGGTAAATTGATTCTAATTCCTATTTCAAGTTTATTTGTAAGATTATATTTCTTTATATATTCATATTCATCAATGTTATCAATAATAATACATATTCTTTTTCCTTCTTCAGAAAGTTTCAAAGATGTATTAATATAATCATTTGTTTTAAAACCATTACAAACTATTATTTTGTTTTCTTTTTGAGGATAGTTTTCCATAATATCATTTGTTAATAATAAATCATGATAACTAGAACATTCTAAACCATCACTATAAAGATATGCTGTTTCTATCTCCTCAAAACCATAATTTGCTTTATTAGCATTAAGATATATAAATTTACCTTGATAATTTTTTTCTTCTATCGATTGATTAAATGTTTTCTTTAGAGAAACTATTCTTTCTTTGATTAAATCAAGAAATGTAACTTTTAATGGTGTACCATATTTTTCCGCTAAACTTTTTAAGTTTACATTGTTGTAAAATAATTCATGATTTTCAATTTTTACTTCTTTTTTCATAATCTTTTAAAAATAACATGCAAAATTATAATATAAGATATATAAAAATACAATATATTTTTTTAATTTTTTTTGTAAATTTCTTGTAAAAAAGAAAACCCCAAAAATTAAATTCTTTTGAGGTTTTATTTGCTGTTATATTTTATCAATTTATGTGTTTATTATTGATTATAACTTAAATTTCGTGCTTTATTTACAAAAATATTAATAGTTAGTGAATTATAATGATTTGTCTTATTCCCATCCTTCAGTAATAATATCAGCTTTCACATCTTCAGGCCACCCTGCAGGATAAATAACTTCCTTAAAATCGCTATATTTAAATACATCTTCGAATGTTACATTTGAATTAATAACAAGACCACTCAAATCTAATTTCTGAATTTTACATAAATAGAACATTTGTTTAAACGATTCTGTTTTACTTGTATCAAAGTTTTCAAATCGAATTTCTTTAACTGCGCCTGATAAATGAGGAACAGTATATGTTACATTTTCTTGTGGATAGTATTGCACAGCATATCCAAGATAAGCTGTAAACCCATAATTATTACTTTCATCTACATTATTTACATAACACATTCTATTATCGCTCAAAACATAATAATCAACCAAATAATCTCTTTCATCTTTTTTTATTGGGTTTTGTCCATCCATTGCTCCTTCATAACCATATTGGCGTCCGCAATTTTCATTTTTCTTGTATACTGCATACACTTCAACTCCATCATACTCCTTTTCGTATTCCACTTTCGAAGCGTTTATTGAATAAATATAATCTTCTTTATAACCAAAAATTACTTTATCAATATAACCCTCATATCCCTCGAAACTAATGCTCGTAAAATTACCAAATTTTTCAACTTTTATTTTGCTAGAATGCAAAATATCTGCATCTATATTTGTTGTAGGTTGATCACTTCCACAGCGTGAACACTTTCCAGTTGCACGATTATAATCATGACCTAATGATGAAATCACAGTTTGTGGTTCTGTCCATATACGGTTTTCTTCAGTAGAACATCTTGAACAGTATTTACCATTTGTTAAACCTGGTTCTGTGCATGTTGCTTCTTTTCCTTTTCCTACTTGTTCTATATGTCCTAGAGCAGGAATTTCAATGATTTCGCGGTAATCAATACATTCAGTACACCATTTGATAGTATAACCTGGTTCTGTGCATGTTGCTTCTTTTTTATATATATCTTCTAATGTATGCTCTCCATTACATTTTTCTGTTAATTTATATGCCACTAGTTCTTTTTCACATATAGTGCATTTAATAACTAAATATGTTCCATCACTTCTCTCTTCTGTTTTAGGTTCTCCTGTTACACAAATATGATTTGGATTAATCATATTATTTTCAGTACAACATGTACATTTTTCTAAATCATTATTCTTTCCAAAATAATGTTGTCCATATTTTGAGCCTTTATCAGAAAATCTCTTAAATTCCATGATTTTATTTATTTCTTCTTCTGTTTGGTAGAATTTAGCATTATTTGCTGTGAAGCTTCCTTCAGCACTACCGCTTTCATTATTAGGAAGTATTTCTTCATTTAAATTAACAACAAAACCATTTACTTCTAAATTACCTTCTGTTAAAGTTAATTCAGAAACAAATCCATATAATCTAATGGTCCCTATAGCATTAGCCTCACATTTAACAGTAACAGCTTTAAATTCACCATTAAAAATAACATTTGTACTTGTTCCGATATAAGTAATGATAGGCATATTTTCTATTCCATCAAAAGATAACGTTGAAATATCCAAGCCATACTTTACTTCAGTTGGAATTGATGTTTTTGCAATTAGATAGTATGAATAATTGGTATTCGCATCATACTCAAAAGCGACAGCCCAATATCTTCCAGTAGTATCTTTTTTATCATACTTAGCATTTTCGGCACTAGCAATAGTTTTCTTTTCATAGACAGCCATAACACGATCAGTTGTAATATCCCATAAAATATCATTATTAGCATTGGCTAAAGCTACTGCACTATATCCCGCATCAACAATGTCTCTCATTGCTTCTTCCATTGTTTCATTCTTTCCATCAATTGCTTCCATTGATGCTAAATATTTATTAAGA
>CAYMGD010000015.1:0-47702 GCA_964389905.1 uncultured Coprobacillus sp.
TAATAATAATAATAATAATAATAATAATAATAATAATAATAATAATAATAATATATAATATATAATATATAATATATAATATATAATATATATTAATATTTATTAATTTTTGCGTTTTTTGACAATTTTCAAAAAACTAAAACATTTCAAAAAACAACAATAATTTCAAAATGAGTGTCATCTTTGAGTGTCAAAAGCCAAAATGTTAAGATTTTAACTTAATATTTTAAAAAATAAGGGTTTTATTTCTTTTAAAAACTGCTAGAAAAAGATTAATTATTTTTAAAACACCAACTGGTTATTTTTCTTTTGGTGGGCGTGTTGTTTTCCTCACCATTAAAGACCCCACCCATAGACCCTACCCCTCCAAATATAAAAACCCACCCCCTCTTATATTGTTCTTCCCTCATAAATTTCCAAAAAATCAGCAAAAGGAGAAAACAAGTTTGCAAAAAACGAACAAAACGCAAAAAAAGGCTTAAAATTTAATTCACAATCGTTTTAAAAAAGAAAAAGCATAACTTGTTAGGGTACATAGTAAAAAACGATTTAAAGAGAAATTTCAAGGTCAAGAAGAAAATAGATTGACAAAAAAGAGACATAAAGAGTATAATAAAGGTAGCAAGAAAGAGAGGGAAAGAAAAAAAATGACAATAATAAAAGCAATATTAATATTAATAGTTGGTATTACATTAGGACATGAAATAGGCAAAACATCGCCAACAGCATATGAAAGAGGCAGAATAGAGGAATTATTAGAAGAAAACAAAAGAATAAATATACAATACAACGAATTATACGATGAGAACAAATTATTAAAGAAAAAAAACGAATTGTTATCTAGAAGAATTAAAAAGATGAAAAAAGCACAAAATACAGAAACAATAGACGAAGAAATTATTAGTTTATGCGTGGACGAAGAAACAACAGAATAGCAAAAAAAAAGAACATTCTTAAAAATTAGAGTGTTCTTTTTTTTATTTGTTTTTATTTTTTAACAAGATACAGAGCCGAATTGATAGGAGTGTATTTGTTGTTTTGAACTAAAGAAACAATTTTAACATTAGATACATCAGCATTAAAAGTCTTGTTTAGAGCAAGATAATAATAATAGTTGAATAAATATTTAATAACTTTAGCTTGTTCTTCTTCGGACAAATTTTTAAAAGTTGACATATTAACAAGTTTATTCAAGTCAGAATTAACATTGTTGTAATATTTTGTAAAAGTTGTCAAATTATTTCCTTTAAGTTCGTATTGTTCTGAATTAAAGGTTATTAAATTGTTGCTAATAGATTTAGGAAGTACAGAAGTATAACCTTTAGCAATTAATTGTGCAATAGTTTCGTTAACCTTATCAGAATCTATAGAAACGGCTTTATTAGCAGCCATAATTACATCTAAAGTACCTGTTGCTAAATCCATATCATTGTTTTGTATCGCTTCTTCTAACACAGCATATTGTTGAGCAGTAGTTGTTCCAAACAAAGTAGTTTTATATTTCAAAGCTAATGCAGGGTCAAATGTATTAATAATTCCATAAACGTAATTTTCAATGTTTTTAGTAGGAATGCCTAAAGTAGCACTTAAAGTATAGAAGAATTTATTCCAATCTTTTAAAGTTGCTTTACCTTCTGTAGCCTTTTCAAATAAATTTGTACTACTAGAAATCACATTATTAATTAAGCTTAGAGCATTATCGTTTAGATCATATCCATTAACAAGCATACCGTATAAGTTTCTTGCAATAGGAATTAAACCTACAGTATTTTCTGTAAATTCACTTAAAAGCTGTTGATTTAAAGTTTCTTCTTCGTCATCTTTACCTAAAAATTTAGTAAAGGAAACACCAATAATAGAGGCAATAATGTTAGATACAATAATTGAAGATGTAGCTTTAGCAATTTTTTTATTAGCTGATTTTAAATATTTAGAATTAATATCGGTTTTACCTTCTATTTTTATTAATCGTTTAACACGTGTATGTTCTCTAATACTAGAAGTAAATAAAGATAGAGATTGCATACTTTGGTTAGTAAACATCATTAAGCTTTTCATTACCTCGCTATTAGTACGGCTAATAGCTGGTTTATCGATAGCAGTCGAAGCTTCTTGTGTTCTACGCATAACATCGTTTAATAATTCTCCAGCTTTAACTTTGTTCTCTTTAGTACCAATTTCTAAATTGTATTTTTTTGCAACTTCAACTTGGCAAGAATTCCAAAGAATACCGATAGAAACTCTATCCACGCTAGACATAGGCTTTGTTAAAACATCACCAGCCCAATTTATAGAATGTGTAATATTAGCTTCGTTTTTAAAAACTTCTCTATCGTAATTTCTAAACTCTGTATAACCTTGAGTATACTGATCCATTTCAGCACGTGTAGCTTTAGTGTTTTTCATAGTTACACCTTTTGCTAAACTAGAATAATCAATAATAGATGCAGCTGTAGGAATACCAGAGAATTGATTTACCCAAGACTTAACATTAACACCCAAAACTGATTTAGCAAAGTTAGAACGTAATTTAGCCATAAACCCAGTGACATCATCAACACTAGTATTAACATTAATTTGAGCCATTAATATATTTTGTAAATAATCATCAAAATCTTTCCATTTATACGAGATTTCATTTCTTAAAGTAGTAACAGTGCCATCTACACTAATTTGTTGATTTAGAACACGTTGAATATTTTTAACAGTTTCAATATATGCATTGTACTTAGATACTAAATCTATATGATTGTCTAAAACATCGTTGATGTTATTTAAAGTAATCGAATTACTAGCACCTTCTACTACGTTTTGGTTAAAATATAAGCCGAACAAACTATCAACACTTTTTGTTTGTCTAGCATCTCCGTAACCTTTCCATTTAGTAGCATCATCGGTGTGAATAGGAACATAATAAGGTTCAATAGTATTAGTATATCCTAAATATCTATTATCTGTTTCAATTTTTAATTCTTTAGCTTTTTCGTTGAAAATTTCTTCTGCCATTTTTCGATATGCTTTATCAGTATCTGTTAATTTAGATTCAATTTCAACAATATCATTTGTTGTTAATTTTATTAAAGCAGTTTTATTACCGCTTTTTCCTGGTTTGTCGTATAATTGAATTCCTTTTGCGTTTTGATTAACATCAATTAAAAAATGGTTAGCAGCTTGAGGTCTTTTAGCAAGCATTGTTAAATATATTGCTTGACCAACGGTTAAATTATTTTTTCCTACTTGAATTGTGCTTTTAACAAGCCTTTTTTTACTATAACCTTTATGTTCTGAATTAAATTCATCTATAGTCTTATGAAGGTCTAGAACGTTTCTTTTATATTGTAAATCTGATTGTTGTAAAGGATCAACTATTAATTTAGTAATATTACCTTTTTTACCTCCAACACTAAATTCTAAATCCTTAATTAATTCTGCTGGTTTTTCAAAAGAACGAAGAAATTTATTAATTTTTGCAGCACCAAATTGTTTAGGGTTAGATTTAACTTGTTTAATTGCTTCTTGTGAATATTCATGAATATGTACTTTTTGATTGTTAATAGTTGCTGTATCAAATTCATTAATCATTTTAATTGCGTTTGCAGCTATGTTTTTAACAGCATTTAATTCTTCTAATGTAAGTCTGTGCTTGTTTAAGTTAGCATCATTCAAATTATTAGTAATAAAATCTATATCATTAATTACTTCTTGAGGAACATATTGAGAAACAATTTTATTTTTTTCAATACTTTTTCCATATTCTGAAATTATATTTCTAACTTCTTTTCTTCCAACATCAGTACTTTTATTAACACTTTTAAGCAACTTTGTTAAATTGTTAAAAGTATCTGCAATGTGCTGTGCTTCTGGATTATATTTATAATCTTTAGAAGTCATTTTTTTAAGTTTTTCAATCTTCTTAAATACTTTATTAGATTCTTGGCTTACATTTTTGTAATAAACAATTCTAGAAGCTTGTTCATTAATAATCCTTTGATAATTATTTTTAAGACTCTCTACAGTCGCTGTTTTACCACCATTTTTAATTAAAGACTGAAATTGAGGAACTAATTCATCTAACATTAATGCTTTATAACTAGCATCTAAACCTTTATTGTTAATAACTAAATTATTAATTATAGAATTAGACAAATCATTTGCCAATTTATTTGCATTAACATTTCCTGTATTTAATTCTGTAAAGAATTGTTTAACTACTGATTCTTTAGAGTTCTTAAAATATTTATTCTTCGAAGAAGTAAATGTATTAATAAAATCATTTACCATTGTGTCTACTTCTTTGTACGAATAAACTTTCTTTTGTTTTAACTCTGCTTGTAGTTTTATTTCATTTGTTGTTTGATATTTGTTTTTAGAATATCGAATGTTATCCTTTTTTAAATATGAGTCACGATATTTAACAGCTTCATCATATTGGTCTTTATTAAAATGTTTTGTTTCAACATTTTCAGTTGCATTAATCATAAAAGCAACTTGTGGCATATTATGATTTTTAGCTATATTATCGTGGTCAAATTCCATATTATAATCCATTATAGAAGCCGTTTTAAAACCGAAGGCTTTGCTATACATTTCTTGAAGATTTTGATTAGGCGACATATAGCAATCTAGAGTTTTAGCTTTTTCTTTAACTATGGAAGAAATTGCTGACAAAAATCCTTTTTTTGACTTATTCAAGTTGTAAACACTAACCAAATCACCATTTTCTGTAATACCAAAACCACTTAATCCATCATCGCTTAAGTAACAAGTGCAATCTTCATAATTTTCATGCAAGTCTACTAATTCACCGTTTTTCAAATATGTTCTAGAAATCTCAAAAATATCGTGGAATAATTGCTTATCTACATCTCTTAATATTTTGAATTCTGTATTTTTATTGCTTTTTAATATAATCGCATTAGAAGTGCTGGAGTTATACCCTCTACTGTCCAATTCTCTTTTAAAATTGTCGGAAAGTCTTCTTCGTAAAGTTTCATTGTTTCTTTCGCTTCTTTCAAACCAGCTACTAGTATTAAATTCTCTTCTACTTTCTTCTTGTATTCTTCTAAACTCATCTCCATAATTCATCTCTCCTTTTGCCTCTTTATTATATTTTTTTATTGTTTGATTGTCAACATTTTTTTGATTATTTGTTGTTTCTTGCAAAGCTTTATAAAACATTTTTTCTACTTTTTTTATTGTTTTTGTACTATCACTTGCTGATTGTAGTTTAGTCCAATCTAATATTTTTTGAGCTAATGTTCTATCGTTTTCTACAAGTTCATTAACTGAAGCTTGACTTGTGAAAGTATTTTGTGCTAACCAATCAGCTACCATTTCTTCTTCTAAATATTGTGTAGATTCTCCTGGATAAATTTCTCTTTTGTTTTCTAACTCACTATTGTATTTATTTTCTTTTTTTAATTCTTCAATAACTTGGTTGTGTAATTTTGTTGTTGATTTTGAGTTTTTTAAATAGTGATATAATTCGTGTGAAGATATATTTTTCACAATTGAGTCTGCATCTGCTTTTGCAACGTTTTTCGCATTAATTGTAATTGTCCTTGAAGAACTATCGTAATATGCATTTGTGTTTGTTTTTATCTTTCTACCATCATATTCTACGTTAACTTTAACTTGATCATTTGTTAGATTTTTAACATTATTAACAATTTTATCTAAACTAGCTTTTGTTTCTGTATTTAATTTAGCATATTTTTTATTATACTCACCAGTCTTTGAATCATATTTATATTCCATATTATTTTTTTCGATTATTTTTTGTTTTTGTTCTAAAGTTAATGGTTTACTGATAGGTTCTTTTGCTAATTCTAAAGACTTTTCTCTAGTTATTTTTTCCCCTTGTGAGTCTTGAAATGCAGTTGTTTTTTGCATAAACTTGTCAACTTTTTCTGCACTATGTGTTGCTTTGTATCTATCTACAGCTTCATTTGTTTTGTCAATTAGATTATCACGTTGTTTTAATAACTCAGAAAATTGTTTTTTGTTTTTTGAATCAGTTTCCAATGTTCCATTTTTATAAGATTCTAAAACATTATTTAATTTTTCATTGTATTCAATGGAATCATTTTTTAAAGAATTATATTCTTCGGCTGTCATAGAATCTTTAAGAACTTTATTATACTGATTTAATATTTCTTGGTTGTTATTTAGTGTTGCTTGAATGTTCTCATTCATCAAATAATTGTTTATTCCACCTTGCTTTACAACATTTGCACCACCCATAATAACACTAGTCATTGTACCAACAATAAAACTGTCTATTAATTCAGCTAACGTCGGAGCCTCTGCTTCAGCATTTACCCCTGTTATTCTTTGGCTTATTGGATTGACTAAATCACTGACAACCTCTTCTATACCTTCACCTAGCATTCCAATACCTATTCTAGTAAGCTGATTTTTAGTTATTTTATTGACTAATTTATCTGCTACACCACCACCAAGAAATTTAAATGCATCAAACATTTTTTCAGTTGCAGCTTCTGTAAGACCGCTTAATGTTCCGTATGCTAATGCTTGATTCACTGTGATATCAGGATTTATATTATATGCTTCTTCAGCAGCGTTTCCTCCAGCTTGAACTGCTAATTCAATTAAACCTGTTCCAGGAAGCAACGCATGCATTCCTATCGAAGGTAGCATTCCACCAATAGCTTCAGTTGCTTGACCAACATAATTTAAAACTTTATTATCATCCCACCAACTATTATGGTATACATCTTCAACCCAATTATTGCCTTCACTGGTTGAAAATAAATCGTTTGTTAAATCTTTTTGCACAAACTCTTTAGACCAATCAGTATCAGCACCAAATAATCCTCCAACAGAGCCAGCTATAGTTGCTCCAGCATCTACAATTCCTTCAATACCTTTTGTAAGACCTTGCCCTAATTTTAAAGGAAGAGCAAGCAATGAATACCCAACTTTAGGAAGAAACTCAACATTATCATCATTAGTGTAGTTAGAAACATTAGAATTATTTTCTTGCATTTGTGTATAATCATTAAAATTTTTGTTGATATTATCTATTTGGAGTTGCAATTGATTTAATTTTTGGTTTGTTTCATCTTCATTCTTCTTTTTAAACTTAGATAAATATTTATCTTGATATACATTTAATCTATTTTGCATATCGCACCTCTTTTTTAACCATTATTATTAACATTATTATAATTATAAGTTGTATATGCTTCTTTATTTGTTTTATACCACTTTCCATTAAAGTACACATAGTATTTATCACCCCAACCACTATTAAGTTGAACTAAATCGCCATTATGTGGGTCTTCAGCAGCTTTTTCTGCCACTTTTCTTTGTACTGATGTAGCATTAGTCTTTAATACCAAGTTTCTTGAATCAATCCCTTCATCATCACTTGAAATATCAAATTTAGTTTTTAGTTCTTCAGAAGCTAATTCATTGTATTTATCTTGATAAGTTTGTCTTAAATAATCGTTTTCAACATCTTTATAAGGTGAATATCTGCTTTCTAAGTCTGATAAAGAAGTTGCCTCACTAATTCTTTGTTCGGCTTGATTTTGTCTATTCGTTAATGCTTGTTGTTTATATTCTAATAAGGAATTGTCTAAATTACTTTGCGATTGTGCCTTAGTATCTGCATATTGTTTATATAAATCATTGACATTTGTTGCATAATTAGAATTAATTGTGCCAACATTATTTGCATATGCATTTCTTAATTGTGCATTTGCTGTTTCACTAGCTCCACTATTATTTAACCCTTGAGCTTGCATATTATTATTCATGTATTTTTGACCCATTTGTTGTAAATATGCTTGGTTTTGCAACGATTGATTTTTTTCGTTTTGTAATGCTTGATATTGTTGTGCTGCACTATCTGCATTTTGGTAATCACTAATAGCTTTTTGATATTGTGCATACAACACAGGATCATTCTCTGCATTGTAATTTGCTTTTGCGTTTCCATAATCATAAAAGCCTTTACTACTGTTATAAACAGCGTTAGTTCCATATTTTTGAGCTAATACTGCATTTGCATTAGCAATAGACTTGGCTTTTTCTGTATTGTATATATTTTGTTGCCCGTTATTTTGTGCTAATTGAAGATATTTTAATTTTGTTTCATTTGCTGTTGCCATAATATTTTTCACCCTCTTTTCTCCCATATTTTAAATTTGTCTATAATAGACATTACTCTTTTGATTTTTTCTCTAATAGTTTTTGTAATATATTCAATAGTATTATAATATTCAATAAATCCAAACGCTAAATATATTGCCATTTGCAAGGTGCACCATATCATATTTGCTTTATTAATCTCACCAGGTTTTAATGTGTAATAACCAAAAAGCACCCCACAAATACCACCTATGCAAATATTTAACATTAATTGCTTGTTAGAATATTTTTTAATGTTAGCAGTTAATAATTCTTTCTCAGAATTTGTTGTATCGTATGCATTAGTTATTAATTTGCTTGTATACCGAAAAGTACGCATATTCTTTGCTTTTTTACAGCCTTTTTGCTTGCTTTTTAATAATTTATAATGAAACTTATCGGTTTCTTTTTTAGAAGGTAATACATCAAATTTTCCTGAAGCAAAATCTTCATATTTAACTCCATATTTTAATAAATACACAGTTTGCTCTCTTTTCCTTTTCTCTTCATTTTCAATGTCACAAAAAGTGTCTAATTTATCTATAATAGGAGAAATTGAAACTATTTGCTCACCATATTCATTGCATGTGGATTTAAAACTAGGATTTTCAAAACCTTCTAATATTCCTTTTTTTCTAAATAAAATCTTAATTGTAATACTTGTAATAAAAGATAAACAACCATCTGCAATAATTTCATCTATTGTACTATCCGATTTTCCAATTTGTGAAATTCCTCTTGTTATATATACTACAACAACCAATATTATTGCAAAATTCACCCAATTATCTTTTAAAAAATTTGCAATTTTTTCACTTTTTGTCATTTCAAAATTTTCCATTTATTTATCCTCTTCCATTAATACTTTCTACAGCGTGGGTTAAAACTCTCTCTAAAGAATTTGCATTTATATCTGCTGTTTCATGCTTGTCTTTTAATTTTTCTTCTTTTTCGATTAAAGGTTGAAATATTAATGCACTTAATGTCATACCTATAGATGCACAAAACATAATAGCAACTAAATCTTGTAAAATAAATCTTAATGCATACATAATAATTGTAATTATCCACCAACCTAAAAAAGATTTAAATATTTTTGTTTGCTTTAATATAATTAATACTAATATTACAATTATTCCTCCAAAACCTATAATGTTATCAAATTTAGAAGCTTTATGTGTTGCAAAATACTTATCCCAATTAATAATACATAATATTATTAAAGGTAGCAAAGAAACTAATATATTAATAATTTTTAATAGATTAATTTTTATTGCCGACTTCATCTTGGCTTACCTCTTTTTTTAATTCTTGTTCTAACAATTCAGCAATTTTACTTGCAGAACCATTTTCTACTAATTCCCTATTGTTGCAAGCAATCAATTTTAAAACTTTAATTATTGACGATATTGACTCATCATTGTGTTTTGTCTTTTCTATTAAATCATTCTCTATTTCTTCAACTTTTGATATACAATTAGTTATTTTTTCGGTTGTAGAAACAGTTAATGTGGATAATTGGTCATTTACAGAATTAATCTTTTCTACAATCCCTGTCATTTCTTCGTGTGATTTTCCATATTTAACTCCTACATCTATTAACTTATCACTATTCTTTTTAATAAAGGATATTCCTAATCCTAACAATGACCCTGTTCCTACTAATGAAACTAAACCTGTTAATATAGTATCAAATTTTTCTTCTATCCATAAAGCTAATGAAGATTTATCTTCTTCAGTGACTTCTATTGTTTCACTTGTTTCATCAACTGCACAATGCAAAAAAATTGTCTTTTGGGCTATAATTCCAAAAGATAAACATAAGACAATAATGGTTAAAAATTTTTTCATAAGTTATTCCTCCGTGTTGCTTTTTACAAACACATTATATAACTTTGTTGCTTTTTTGTCAATTTTGGTAGTCTATTAATTGACTTTTTTTTCTTTTGTTGTATAATACATTTGTAATCTCCTTTCATATAGATTACATAACAAAATTCCTCTCTCATTCTTAAACATACTAACAAAAAAGAACAAATCGCTATACTTCTCTTCGGTTTGTTCTTTTTTTCTTTTCTAAATTTCCCATACAACATCTATAATTTCATTGTTCGTATCCCACGTATCTAGTATCTTTCCGTTGTATGCACAAGTTAAATGCCCATCAATACGAATTAAGTATTTTCCATATGGATGTGTATCTAAAAACTCGTTTATTATCGTTCCTCGATAATTATCATTTCTTTTTAGTTTATATACTTCTTCTAACAAATGTTGATAACAACACATGCATAATTCCTCGCATTCAAACAATTCAGAAATTAAAAATAGTTTATATTCTATTACTCTATAATCTTCATTTAATCCTAATGATATTGCACGGCATACACAATCTTCCTCGTGTTTACCTAAAGGATTTGCATTATAATACTGAAATCGCATGTTTATAATATTATTCTTCTCCTAAAACAATTGAATAATAATATTTACATAATTTTTCACTCGGAGTTACTGCTATATCGTCATCATCAAAGTATGCTTTAGTCATTTCTATATATGAATTATAATCATTAGAAATTTTTGGATAATCACTCAAATGCATTAAGTAAACAGCGTAAAATTCTTCTTCATCATAATCTTTAAAATCAATTCCCATTTCTTTTGCTCGTTTTATAACTTGCTCCATATTGATTTTAAATCTGTCCTTCTTTTGCAATTGAGTAATCCATTTTTTTAAATCTTCGTGATATTCACGATCATAATCCATACCATAATCATTTCTATAGTCACTTCTATAATCATAATTGCCTCTATAGTCTTTATAATCTCTATAATCGTTTTCTGGATAGCTTCGATAATCTTCATGATAATCTACATATGGTTCGTGATGCATTCCTCTTTCATCTCTATACATTGTTCCATAACCTGAATACTTTACATGTCTTGAAGGTGTATGAGAATAGTAATCTTTTATAGAGTGATTTCTATCTGCTCTTCGCATTAAATAATCTTTTTTTCTATCAAACATTTTCTACACCACCTTTATAATATCAACAACAATAGAATTAATTGTTGCACCAATTCCTGTATTGACAACTTTTATATTTTTAGCAAGTGTAGTCACATTACCTAATAGTAATGATGCGTTAACCAAAGCATAATAATCGATTGTTAGATTTCTAACTTCTGTATCTGCTGTTGATATTGTTTCAGTTGCAGTTGCACCGCTTATTAATGTATCATTTTCGCTTAATTGCAATGTTACGTTTCCTGTTGTAGGTGCTGAAACATTTGCAACAACTGTAATTTTATACATTCCTTGTTGATTTAATGATATAGAATTGCCGTCAAAAGAAAAAGTTGTTATTCCACAATCATCTTTTTTACAGCGTTTACGATATATTGAACCTAAATCAATAACTCCATTTTCAAGTACTGTTTGAACTGAAGTGTTTTTTGCTCCTAAAATTAACATAATATTTTCCTTTCCTTTCTTCTCTTTAATAATAAAGGAGATATAATAGAATTAATTATATCTCCCTTTTGCACTTATAGTTAATAAGTAATTATAGGATAATTAATCCTTTTTATAGTGTTGTTCCAGTGCATACGTTGTTGCAACAATACGGATTTGGAACTACATATGCTGGTGTTGGTGTTCTATTAATAGCACTTAATAATACACCTGTTTGTTCACTTTGTGACTTTTCATTTCTTAACAACGAATTTTCACTTTGTAATGCTGAAATCTTTTCACAAGTCATAAAGTCAATAATTCTTTGAGTGCTATCTTTGTTAGATTGAATAATATCACAAGTATTCTTTGCCATATTATAATTTGTTTGTGCAAGTTGGTTAGCAATATTATAATTTACTCCAGCTAATTCTTGTCGTATATCGCAGCAACAACTTGCTAATTGTGTGCTAACTCCTTGAATTGCATTGCGTGTCTCATATCCGTTTTGCATAATGTTTTGATTAATTCCACTAAATCCATTAAGCATTCCAGTATTCATTGCATAGAAACCATCACAAATTCCATTATTTACTCCATCTAGTTTACGTTCAATATTAGCAAAATCACTTGCTAATATGTAACCATCAGTAGCTCCTCCGCCGTTAGTGTTTCTACCATATCCATTATTGCCCCAACCAAAAATTAAAGCAAATAAAATTATTACCCACCAACATTCAGCTCCTCCAAAACCATTGTTAGTGCCGTTAAAAATAGGCATTTCTCCTTCTACATAAGCCATTGTTTTCTCTCCTTTTCCATTAAATATTTATATTAAGAGTGTAATTGTCTAGAATATTACAACTTAATACCAAAATTATTAAACATATCTATTTGTGATTGCAAATCAATACTATTTTGTTTAGCATATTGCATTGTAAATTCTTTAGGGCTCATACCACTTTGTCTCATTTGATTTAAAACAATTTTAGCTTGAGGATTATTTGCAATCATTTGTTGTATTATTTGTTGAGGATTTGCTCCCCCTCTTGATATTTGTGCAAGAATTTGCATCATATGGTTATTCATTATTTTACCTCCCCGTCTAAATCTTTTTTATTTTCTAACAAAGCTGATAATCTATTAATCTTTTCTTCAAGCGTTGTAAAGTCGCTTTTAGTAACATAATCATTGTCTTTGTTTTGATTTACTTCTTTTAATTCATATGCTTTAATAGTGTATCTTCCTTGCTCGTCTGCTTTCTTTTCAAAAAACAAATTGCTTTGTTTATCTTTTAAATACACTGTTTGGTTAGGAGCTAATATATAATTTTTAGCTTCTTCAACTCCATTTACATAATCAAATTCTTTTGCATTTCCAACATAATAATTTGGCTGATTTACATTAGGCATATTTTTCTGCATAATGTTATTGCTCGAACCAGCATTATAATATGGCATTTGATAATTGTTATAAGGATAGCCATAATTTCCATAATAATTATTCACACTTTCTCTCCTTTACACTTGCATTATAAAACGTTTTACATTGTAATAGATTGTAATCACCTTATAAAAAACTTGTACACATTTTGTAAATACCTTGTATTTACTTTGTAAAAAGTTTGAAAAATGCCATAATTGATTTTTAAATAAAGAAAAAGCACTAGACAATTTTGTCTAATGCTCTCTTTTTGATTTTTGAGATATTATCTTCACTATAATCTAACTTCTTTCCTATTTGCCATCTAGGTAATCTATCGCAATAAAACATTACTAAAACTTGAGTTTCCATTTCACTTAAGCCTTTTTTCTTGCACATAGAAAGAAGCAACTCTCTATTCATTCCTAAACACACTTTATTTTTTCTCCTCTTTTTAAACATATAATTATACCTCTCTCTTTTTTTCTTTTTTTAAGATATTTTTTCTAACAATGAAACAATTTCATCGTGTCTAGTTCTTTTTTCTTTTCTTTCTTTTAAATACTCCAACCATCTTTCATCAGTTGTTTCCCATTCACCTAATGCTATTTTGTTGATTTTCCAATCATTTGCCGATAACCAAGAATAAATTCCATTTAATTCACCTTTCAATTTCTGTCTTGTTTTTCTATCTTCTTCAGAAATAGGTTCAACTAAATTTTCAAGTTTTCCGTTAACAACTTTAGTCTTTCCAACTTTAATTTTTTTTAAAGTTTCTTCATCTACTTCTAAATAAGGTTTATTTTCATTAAACGGAATTTTAGAATAATATTTTATTATATTGTTTTCATCTAAAGCGTAATTAATTTTTATCATAATAATATTAATCCTTTCAAATTATTCAAGAGTTTCACTATAATAAACCCTAATACCTCTTAAATATAGATTTTGGTTAAGTGACATAGTATACATATCCATAGAATATCCGTTACCGTTAACATAAAATTGGTAAAAAATATTAGCAGTTGTTGTTCCTGGAAGTGGTAAACCAAATTGACCTTCATCATTATCTGGTGCTATGTGAGAAAATTGATATCCTTCTGTATCTTCAAACTTAAAAACTACAAATTGTGCATTATCTGGTGTCATATTAGCTATTTCCACTTCAGCTGCACCGTTAGTAACATTTATTCTTCCATCAAATATTAACTTGCTTTTTAAAGTGAAATCTAATTGTTCATTAATAGCAGGTATATCTTGTTCTTCTATATCTTGAATGTGTGACCAAACACTAGTTAAATCGCTTTGTTTTACTAATTTATCCCAAGAACTATAACTATCTTTTCCATATCTATGATAAATACCACCGTTGTTTCCAAATGCTATTTGACTTACTGGACCACCTGTATAGTCCTGCCAATGCCTCATAGTAAATACTCCACTAAAAGTGCCTTCATTATCTAGACCTATAACACTATTTGTTTTAAAATCATACACTAAAGCTTGTTTTCTAAAACTTTCTAAATTTGTTGGAAAAGGAACTTCATTTTCGTTTCTAGTATCTAAACACTTTATTCCATATACAGTGCCATTTGTTAATGCCATTGTACCTGCTTTCTTTGGATGATATACATCGTAAGTATTCCCCTCTGTGGTTACCACTCTCCAAAAACCATTACTATTATTTAAATAAAATACACTCCTAAAACCATTTGGTTCTCCTAAACATAATCCCGCAAAACCGTTACTAGCTTGTTTAATGACAATTCCTTCATCATCACCTGAATCATATGCTCTACCTCCGCTAAATATTGCAGTTTCACCTTTAAAGTTTTTTGCTTCTACTTTGGCTGGAAATATAGCATTTTGATATGCATCATAATCATATAAATGGCCGCATTTGTTCATATTATTATGAGCAGTATACATATCTTTATTAGAATACATATAAATATGATAAAGTTGAAGAATATACCCATTTTGCGATAAACTAGAATCATTATATGTTCCATCATTGGCTTGAACTCTAAAAGTAAACCTCCAATTACAATAATTATTTCCAGTATATTGAGCACCAAATATTGCAGAGAACTTCATATATGCAGAGCCTGGCCAACCATTCAATTTATCATACTGGATAAAAGGAACCCAATTATTAGAATCTGTTCCAAGTGCTCCTTCAATATAACAAGACATTCTGTTTCCTGAAGAAGAAAATAAAACCTCTGTTTCTGTTACCAATGCATAATTATATATACCTACTATATAATTACTATTCCAATATTTATATTTTTCAGTTTCTGCAGTACCTTCTGGAACGTTGTAGTGAGCACCTGTTATTGTTATTCTAATCATACTATTACATGTATTCTTATTATCAGTTGTTCTTAAAAAGTCTATAGTTTTTCCTTGTGTAAAAAATAAAGTCTTATCCTCATCTGATAAACCTGACGCTGCCCAAGTATTACCTCCATCTATACTTCTCTCTATAATAATACATTCTGGAGGTAAAAATGCTAAAATGTTTTTCTTCATGCTATTTGGAAATTCTACATACGCTTGATTTGTATTATCTGTTAATTTAACTGGATATTTTAACTCAGTTGAATCGTATCCTAATTTTATTCCACCTAACTTTGCTTCAGTTGCTTTTTCAACTGAAAATGCAGTTCCAGTTTTATCTAATTTATTTGCTAAATTAGTTTTTAAATTGTTAATACTCTCATTAACTATAGTAATATTACTGTTTGTATATCCTTGTAAACCTGCTATTTCAGTATCAACGTAATCCGTTTTAGCATATGGTGATAAATCAGCAAATCCACCTAAAACATCCCATTTAGGACTTCCATTGGCAGTCACTTTTACAACGTTTGTTCCAGCAGGATATGTTTTTCCTGCACCTTCAACAAAATATTCGTTTGTTGTAAAATCAACAGTTACATTGTAAACATATCCATCAGGCATGTTTGCATCTATAGTGCTTACATCTTCTATAGAGCCTTGAGCTTTATATACACTAGTAATATCAGATTTATTTGCTTTTAAATCTAACTTTTCTATTAAAAGATTATTAATAGTGATTGTATTTGTTGTTGGAATTGTTGTTACACTTGTTAATATATCAGTTGGAGTTGCTTTTAACCCTAATGCTTTAATATGAACTAAATTCTTTGAATATCCAGGAAAATCACAATATATTTCAAATATACGTGAATTTGTCGGATAAATTACAACTAATTTACTTGAAAGAGTTCCACTTGGGTCTCCGTATACATTAGCAACATAATTTCCTCCGTGTGAATCATTAATATTCTGAGTTGCTATAACTAAAGTTCCATTATACGTCGTGTTAGTAGCTGAAGATATTTCTACAGTAACATTACTATCATACATTGAGAATTTGCCTATACAAACTTTTCCTGTAGACCCTAAAGCTAATTCTTTATTGTATTCATAAGTTGTTTTAGGCAAGTAATCATGTGTATGAGAAGTTGGTGGATAATTAGTTGGTTTATTTGTAATATCTTCCCAATCAATAGCTGGATTTAATTTATCCCAACTTTGTCCGTTGTATCTATTTAATTGATATTTACTCATAATTTTTTCCTTTATTTAATGTTAACTAAGATACTAATGTTATACATAAGTCTCCAACGGTTAAATTTTCAGTTGGATAATCTGAACTTAATGGACTCCTAAAAAGTCCTTGAAGTCTATTATTAATATCTACAATATCGTGTTCTTTTATATCTTGAATTTTCACAGTAAGCGTATCAAATTGGCTTTTAATAACTTTATTTTGTACAGGATTAGTTGAAGTGCTTGATAATGTAGAGTCAACAACTGTTTTGTTAGCACCTTCTTCTATGCCATGAACTGTCATATAATTATCTACTATAGTCCAAACACCTAATTCTGTAGGAATTCCTTTATCATCTGCATCTCCTATTTTGCCACCAACTTCATCACTTAATAAAACAGTTTTATCTAAAAAAGTTTCTATATCAGTTTTATAAACTTTTTTTTCTAATTCTTCATTAATAGCATCTATTTCTTGTTTGTTTTCTCTAACAAGTGTAGTAGTATCGCTTATTTTTTTATCTATTTCTGTTCTAGTATAATAATTATTTAATGTAGACGTTTTAACATATCCTGATAAATCCATTTTTCTAGTCTCTAATGGGTATAAAGTAAATTTAGCTGCATAAGGTTTAGATGCATCTGAAGTTTCAGGAATAGATATATCGCCCACCCACCAATCAGTAACATCCACTTGGCTTCTTAAAATAACATCCCCTATTTTAACATTTTCTGCACCTAAGGTTATTCCGTCCGTTGTTGATATAGAAAAAACTATGACGTTATCACCACTAAGACTACTTTCAGTAGCAGTTGATGGTTCAACAGCATCTCCTTCCCATATTCTAAAATCTGTCACAGCTGTTGAAACATAAGTACTTTTCTTACCTGCAATTTGGTTTGTCAATCCAGAATATACATTTTTTAATGTTTCGTTCGTAATTAGATTATTCTTGTTATTTTCAGTTACATTTTGATACTCCTCAGTTCCAGCAATACTAAGATTATTAGCTCTTATTTTGCCGTTATTTAAAAATTTAGTGCTTGCATCTGCATTTAAATACACATTGTCAATTGTTGTCGTAGGAAATAATTTTTCCCAAGTATTGCTCCCGACATACCTATTCAATTGTATATTTTTTGCCATTATTATTTACCTCCTTTTTCTTCTTTTTGAGATGTTATTTCTTCTAACAAATATTCTTGTAACATTTCAGAAATTGCTGAAAATGATTTAACTTGCTTGATTACATTATCATTAAAATTAATTAACTTTTGCAATTCATTTTCTCTTCTATCAATGTGTTTGTTTTGTTTTTCAAACACTTGTTTTAATGAGTCTTTATAATTCTCATTTTGTTTGTTCATATCATCAATATCTTTTTTGTGTTTTTCCATCAAATGCTGAATATTTGTATTATATGTTTCTTCTGTATTTTTAATAGCTTTTCTATGTTCAACGTCTTTACTATTGCAAGCTTCCGATAAGTATTTCTTTTCTTCGTTTGCAATTTTGAGTTTTTCTTCTAAATCTGAAATTTGTTTTTTTAAATCACTTATTTCAGTTTTCAATTTGTTTGAAGCTTGTTCTTTTTTATTTTGTTTATCTTCAATTGTTTCCATTTTTTTATTAATCTCCTTTTTAAAAAATTTTAATCTTTTAATACTTCAACCCATAATGAATTACTATCAAAAGTAGTACTATATTCAGGTTCTTCTTCTGAAATAATAACACTTGAATGTATTGCATCTCCATTAATTTTATCAATTTCTGCATTTACTTTTTCAAAGCCTTCATTTATTTCATTAATAATTCTTTCTATTTCTGAAATAATTGAATTTTGTTCATCTAAAGTATAACCAGCTAAATATTGTCTAATCTCTTGAAACTTCAAACCTCTTTCTGCAGCATTAGAAGGGATAGCATATGGAGATTTTAATTTCATTTTTGTAATTGTTTCTTTTGCTATTTGATTAATTTTAATTCCCATATCTACATTACCCCCCTTGTCTTTTTGACAATTAAATATTCAACTGCTATGCTATAAATTGAACTATTTGTAGCATTATCGCTTTCAAATGCCATTTGTAAAAAGTTAATATTTCGCAAATTAACTTTTCTTGAAAAACTTCGCAATTCAGCAGTAGGGTCAATACTAAAAGTATTTAATTGAGATTGTTCTAAAGATAATGAGTTATTTCCTTCAACATTAAATATTAATTTTTCTCTTTTGCCTCTACAATTTATGTAAAGCGTAATTGAACTATTTGTAATAGGCTTTAAAGTTAAGACTATTCTTTTTACAATTTTTGTATAACCAGAGTCATCTAAGTTTGTTGATGGCATTTTCCAATACGATACAACGTTTTGCTCGTTTACAATATATGCATATAAGTTGTTAAATGTCTCATCTTGAAAATCGGAAATCATAATTGGATCATCATTATATTTTTGCAATAAAATAAAGCCTTCTGGCAATAGTTTATATGTTTCTTCATTTAGCTTTCTCAACACTCTAAAAGGTTCATGTTTTAAATTTTTGTAAATACCATATTCATCAATTAGCACAAAATCCATTGTTCCTGATATGAATTTTAATGTATATACCTCGTCCTTACTTACATCTTCAGCATCAATATACACTTTTGAATTATCATAATATGAAACATTAGAAAAATATTTGTCTGCATTTAATGTCATAATCGTTTCATCTTCCGAATTAAATTCAACATATATTCCAGTAAATAATACTTCATATAGAGTTGAGTTTTCAGAGCCATTTGCAACTTTTATTTTTCCATATTCTTTAAGATTTAGTTCATTGTTATAATAAAAAACATTGTTGTTTAATGTTAAATTACCATCACCAATTGCTGTATATGTTTTATCTATGAAATCATTTGAAAATATACATACTCTACCATCACATGTATAAAAACCTAGTTCATTGTTAATAATGCACCAATTTCTACAATGTATATTTTTCCATTCCCACCATTCATATGCTAAAGTATCATTCATTTCTTCTTCAGGTCTATTTCTATATCTTGCGTCAGCAATAAAAATTGTTCCTTCAGAATCGTTCATTGACAATAAATACATATTATCCCAAACAATTGCTGTAGTTTTTGATAAATCATACTTTGTTAATTTACTATTAATTAATCTACTTCTTTCTTTTGCATATCTTTCGTTTGTCTTTACTGAACTTGTTAATTCTATTCCATAAACACCATTTCTTGACAATATCAGTTTATCTCCAGCTAAGTTTCCGTTTGCATAATGGCTGATTGCACCTTCACCAATTGCACTTGAATAAGTTGGGAATTCTACTTTATACATTGTTGCACCCAAATTATTAAGAACTTCACTACCATTAGAATCAATTACGCTTACTAATTTAGGTTCTTTTATGTATAAATTAGGTTCATTAATGCTATATTCTTTATGCACACCTAAAATACCATCTTCTAAATGTGAATAGCTTATTACTTTATTTTGCTCACTTCCGTATATACAATAATTAATATCAGGAAAATAAGTTAAATTACTATCATTTTCTAAAGAACCGCTTGTATAACTAAATGTGCTTTCTGTATGCCAATCATAATTAGGATACGCTTCATTTCCACTAACAAATAAATAATTGAGATTATTATATCCGAATATTACTCCAAACTTACAACCATCTATTTTTTGATAACCTTTATCTGTAATTGATTGCTCAGTAGTAAATTCTATAGAAATATTAGGTTCTAAAGAATCATCAGAATAGTCTCCAAACATTGATAAAATACCTGTTTCATAATCCAAAACTATATCATTATTTTGACTCAAACCATCTATTTTTCCTTGAGAATTAAATGTATAAACTTGTTCTAATCCATCTTTTAAAATGCTGATTTTGGGTGCAAATTTAGTCGTATTTGCGATTTTATTTGAGTCAAGTATAAAGTTTACATACTCTACAAACACTAAATCTACAAGAACATCTTGGCTGATTGCACCTGTAGAAATGCTAAAACTAGTAGTATTTGTACTAGAATTTATAGTTGATTTTAATTGAAAATTAGGCAATAAACCTTTTATAGTATCGGCTTCAATCCCTTTTATATAATCATCATATGAATAAAGTTGTAAGTTTTTATTAACAATTATTTCAATCTCATATGTTTCTAAATTGTTTTTATCAAACACATTAATCACTACTTTAAACGCTGTAGTATCTAAAACACCTTTCCAAGATTTGTTGTATGTTTCTGCCCACGCAACACCTAAATTATTTGTTGTAGTACTATAATCATCAGCATTTAAAGTCATAGTAGAATTAGTTCCATACAATTTATTAATTCTTCTACAACTCATCAAATTCACACTATCTAAAGTGTATCTTGTATTAACTTCACTTTTTGAATGTGATATATTTGAAGTTGTTATTGGAACATATGTATCTTCATTATCTCTAACAGCTCGTAATTCCCATGTATTATTAAATTTTCCATAAACTAACATTATTCCACAAAATATATACAACCTTTTTCCTTTAACAATTCCATAGGATATTTCATTTTTAACAGCGTTATTTAAATATTCTTCCCATTCTTCTTTTTCATAATAAGGTGGAATATAGTTTTTATTAATACTAATTTCTTGAATAGTATTGTTATTTTCGGTTATATCTTTTGAATTTATTATAGTTTTATAAAATTTATTTTCAACATGTATTATTACTTGTTTATCTTCTCCATCTTCAATTTCCCATAAACCATTTATTTGTTTTCCTTCAAAACCTAATATTTGCGTATAACCATATCTTTTTTGGTTTTCTCCATCTTTGTTTATAATGTTTTGCATTTCAACTGCTCTTTGCCCTGAAACATGAAGCTCATTTTCCGTATAATCAGCACCTAAAAAAGACCCAAACGTTTTAGTATATGTTTTTGCGTTGCTTATATTTGAATATGATTCTGCCATTTTTTAACACATCCTATCTTTAAAATAATCCGTATACATCGATTATCTTTTTATTTTGAAATCTTTCACTAGGTAATTGATTTGCATATGTTTCAAATCGATTCATTGCTAATACAGCTAATTGTGCATTGTCTTCTTCTGTTAATTCAGCTTTAACATAGTATGGAATTATTGAAGTAATTCTTTCTGGATAATTAATTATATCAGTGTCAAAATATTTATAATTATCTGTTTCTTGAATATCTATAAATTTCGGCTGATATGTAATTATGTATTTTTCTCCACTTTGAATTTTAGGCAAAACTAATAAACCTTCATTTAAATAATAATTTGTAAAATCAATATATTCAGAATGTTTATTTACATATACAATGCTTTTAATAAATAAAATATCGTTGTATTCATCATCATTAAAATCTATTGTATAATTTAAAGCTTCTTGCTTGTATTCAATGGTCTTTTTTAAATTAGGAAGTTTCTTTAATGCTTCTAATCTATGAAAAGCTCGATTAATACTTTGCACAATAATTGTTGTTCTGTCTTTGTATTCATCTAAAGATGAAACAATGCTTGCATCAATGCTAGACCCCATATTTTCAGCTAATAATTTTATACAATTTACTATTAATTGTCCTTTTGTTATTGCCATTTTTATATGTTATCTCCTTTATTTTGATATTAAAAAATGAGGGTTAACTAACAACAAATTATGTTAATTCTAACCCTCATTAGTTATGTTTTTTGCTATTTCAAATTTCACCTTATTTTAAAATGTAATTGTCGATTATACCTGTGCTAATTAAAACTTCTGCAACTTCTAAAGGAACCTCTGTTGCTACTCCTTTTAAAATCGAGTATGTTCTACTATTTATTCCTACAAATTGATAATTATCAGTATCATTTAAATTATCACGTGGTATTGTGACAATTACTTTTTTTTCTTTTGAAACTTGGCTTGTTTGTTCTTTTTTCATTGTTATTCCTCCATTTTTAATTTTGAATTAATAACAATATTATTCTTACAATTTTTATTCTGCAATTTCTGCATCAGTATCAGTAGTAGAACCTACAATTCCCTTGTTAGTATCAAATGTTTGATACTTATTAGCTGTTCCTGAAACAACATTAACTTTTAATGGATTAGTTGCTTCATCAATATCTCCTGCATAATCAAGTGAACTTGGAGCCATTATAATAGTAACTGCTTCTGGATATAATACTCTAACAGCAAATCCTTCTGTTTTCCATGCAACTGAATGTCTTTGCTTTAATGGGTCGTTACCTTGTGTTCCTGGTGCGTTATACCATACTTTTGGACTTGATGCTGAATTTCCTTCTAATTCAACTATTCCATATGGGTTTTTACCAAACGCAATACATTTATGAACATCAACATCATTTCCACTACCTGATTTACCTACTTTAATTTTGTTTGTAACAACAACTTTAAAACCAAATATACTGCCAATTTCTCCTTTTAAAATTTGGTCTTTACCAGAATATTGGTTAATGTCTATCCAATTTGATTTTCCAGTTTCGTCTTGTTTAAAATCAAATTCTACATCTGGATCAATTAATAAAATATATTTTCCATCTGCATAAGGTTTAACATTTCTTTTTTGGAAGTTTGCTTTAATTCTGTGCAAATCAGTTAATTTTAAAGTGTTAGAACTTGTAATTGTTGAACTTGTTGTGTTTCCAGCATATGCAATGTTAGGGTTTTTATAAAGTGTTTCTAGAATTAACTCATCAAATGTATCTGCTGCACTTTCTCCTAAACCATCAGTTGCCTCTTTTAAAATAGGGTCAAATGCTAAATTAGTTAATTTGTTAGTTAATCTAATCCAATCGCCATATTCTTTAATTGTTACTTTATAATCAACAAATTCCATTTTGTTTGAAGTTGGTGTAACACCTTCAATTAATGTTCTAACATTACCATCACTATCTTTTTGTACTTCGATAGGTAATCTCTTTCTCCAAGAAACAACATCTCCATGATTTTTTGGTAATGTTGTTTTTGTTCCAAATTGTAACATAATATTGTTTTCTTTTAAATTTTGTAATAAATTTCTTTCGTAAAATTCTTTTGCTTCAATTGTTTTAAAGCCTGCATAAGTTGGCATAATTTTTTTCTCCTTTGTATTTTTCTTAATGTTTTTTTATTTCGCAAAATACAAAGTAAATTCTTAATATATTCTAATAATTACCAAAGTTTTTCATAATATTTTTTCTAGCAGCTTCAAATTCTTCATCTGACATGTCTTTGAAAGATTTTCGTTTTCCATCTGTTTCGTTTTCCATGGTTCCCATACTTGCTTGAACTCTAGCTATTTTTTTTATAGCTTTAGAAGTGGATTCTTTCTCGACTTTGTCGTTATAAAAACCATTGAACTTTTGAAAATCCTCATAAATTTGTGTTAATGGTTTATTACCAAGTTTTCCATCTGCAAAGATACTAAATTTTTCATCTTCTAATAATTCTTTAGTATTAATATTAGGATATTTTTCAGAAAAGTCATTTATATCTTGCGTAATTCTTGTTTGTTGCTCGTTCCTTACCTTTTCTTCTTGCATTTGTTTTCTGTTTTTTTCTGCAACAAATTCTGGGTAATCTGCAACAGGGTCTTTTCCTGCATCATCTAATGCACGCATATCAAGATATATTTGTAAATCTGCATCATCTTTTATAGGCCTATTAGTGTACGGATTTACTCCTTTTAAATTTTCTTGTAATGCTTTGTTATAACCCTTTTTTTCAGCCTCTTCTAACTCTTTCTTTTTGTTTTCTATTCTTTTTTGTGCATTCAAATAGTTTTGAGTTCTTTTGGCTTTTTCTTTGTCTTCCTTTGCTTTATCGGGATTTGGATTTTTATTCTCTTTATCTTTTTCTCCCTTAGGCTCAACTTCTTCTTCAGTAGACTCATCTTCTTCTTCAGTAGACTCATCTTCTACTTCGTCTGCTTGTTCATTGCTTTCTTCTTCATCTTCAGAATTGTCTTCAACAACAGTATCTTCTTCATCTTCAACTTTTTCTTCATCTGTTTCTTTTATTGAGATGTTTTCTTGATTTGCTTGTTCTTGTGCCATTAATTCTTCAAATTCTGCATCTAAGCCTTTGTTTTCTTTGTTCTCCATTTTCTATCCTTTCTTTAAAGTTTCTTGGTAATGGGTTACCAGTAATTTTTTATGTAATATGCTCTAATTAGCATTAATTACCTTGTGTATTTTTCTTTTTACTTTCTTCTTTTTCAGAAGCAAGTTTCATAAATATTTGATTTGCTTGATTGATTTTTGCAGTATATTCATTTTGCATTGATTTAACTTGTCTTTGTGCATCATTTAATGCTCTTGCTTGTTCGTTTGTTTGTTTTTCAAGTGAACTTGCGTATTGAGATACTTGTTGTAAATCTTCTTGCATTTGTTGTATTTGTTGTTTTAAAACATTTACCTCTGCTGCTTCACGTTGTCGTATTGCGTCTTTCAATGTTTGTTTATATGACATTGCTTTTTCTGGATAACATTCAATATATGTTGGAAAATCAATATATCCTCCACCTAACAAATTATCTAATTGAGACATTGTTTGTATTTCACTATATTGTGTTCCAGCACCAACTTCTACTTGAACATCAAATTCAAAATTTTCAAAATCACTGCCTATAAATGAATCTATTGTATATTCATTAGGAGATTGATTTGTTTGGACTTCCATTTCATTCATTTCTAAATCAGAATTTTTGTATTTGTAAGTAGCAGTATCGTTATAAAACAAAATTATAAATTGCCTAAAAATCTCAGCTTCACGCTCTTTATGTCTCCATAATGCTTTTTGTAATAAAGCAATAGGTTTTTGTGCTTGTGCACTTAATTGGCTAATAGCATAACCTGATAAATCACTTGCTGAAGCTTCACCTGAAATAACATCGTTTGCACCTTTAATAACTTTCAATAATTCTAAAGAATTAGGAGCTAAAGCTAATGCTCCTTGAGTAATTGGAGTTGCTTGCAAAGTGTATATTCCTTGACTACCTATTGGTGTATAATCAATAATAGTTTCTCCAACTTTGTTTGATATTACTTGCCCTTGCAATGCACCTTCTTTAGCAATGTATTTAGGACACGCTACTTGTAAGTTATTTAAAGTACCTATTCCATAATTTGAATTAATACCTTTTTGTGCTTCGATAATATCGTTAAATTCTGGAATACCGATAATACGTTTATCTTTTTCTTTAAAAGTCAATGGATTAATTGGATATAAATACGCTTTATACTCACTTGTATAATCTTCTTTTTCTAAATCACTATCTTGCATTGAGTCTACTTCTAAACCTTCTTTAGCTTTCTTTGTTATTTCTTTTTCAACTAAATTAGGGTTTAGAGGTTTAAAATCATGCAATAGCACTGTATCTGTTGATTTTGAAAAATAAACTTCTCCATCTTTTTTTATCATTTTTGTATATACATAAACGTATTTAGAATCTTTTAATTCTTCAACATCTGTGTAGATAGAATTATCAATTTTATCTGGATGTATTTTTTCTCTATTCTTTTTATCTTCACATAATTCTTTTGCAATATCGTATTCTATTCTAGAACGAATGATTATCCATTTTTGTTTTTGAATATCTTTAATTGTTGGGTTTGCAAAAGCAATATCCATAATATCTATTAATTCAATTCTAATACCGCCTTTAAATTCGCCTTTTAAACCAAGTGCATTTTCATTGTAATGATAATATTTAAAGCCTGTTCCTTTTAGTAAACTTTCTTTTGCAATTTCAAAATCAAATTGGTCTTCATTTGCTTCTTTACGTAAATATTCACTGATACGTGTGAATTTGTTAGAAACATCTCTAGTAGAAGTTGAAATATAATTTACCTTCATTGGATTACTTAAAATATTTCCTAGTTTTGTGTTAAGCAAATATGCATATGCATTAAATACTGGTCGAGGCATATTTTCTGTTCTTTCAGTTGCAGCAGCCCATTGATCACCTTCGTACATTGCTACGTTCTTTTTTATAACCTCTGGAATTTGCATATTCCTTAACCACGCTTGATACGAATCAAACTCTTGATATGCTTGTGTTTTTATTTCAGTTCCTAATGATTCATTTTTCATTACTATTCTCCTTCTGGTTTAGAGCCATATAACCACTCATTAAAGACTCTTGTTTGATTGTTTTTATTTTCTATGTTTTCTATTTGCCTTTCTAACTTCGAACATTTTGCTGTTAAGTGATCGTTTTCTATTAGCAAATCTTGTATATTTTTTTGCACCCTACACATATCAGTTTCTAAATCCAACTTTTCTGCTTTTAATTTTTTATTTTCTTCTTTCAAAGATTTAATAGTTTTGCTTTTTGTTTTAAAAAACACCTTCATAATATCCTCCATCTTCTTCTTGCTGTTGCATTCTTTTGTATCCGTCTAAAGGACTTTCTTCGTATGATATTGTTGCTTTTGGAACACTCGGTGTTCTAGTCCAACTTATACAAAAATATCTTAAGTCATCTAAACTATGTGTTATTTCGTGGGGTTCATTGCATATATCGTTTACTTTTTTTGTATCGTAAACAGCTTGTGGAATACAACGTATTAAGTTTGTACAATTTTCAAAAATAAACAATTTTGGATGCACTTTACCTTGTTCATCCTTTTGCAATCTCAAAAATTCTTTTACAGCTAACCAACCATTAACTCTGTCATTGCTTGCCTTTGTTAAATTGTGACCGCATTTTTCCCAAAATATATCTGCTGCACTTTTACCCGTTTGACTGTTTTTGTTGTACAAATCAGGAGGGCAAATATCCATATAAATTTTTTCTGTTGTGTTATTGTTAATTAACTCTCCAGCTTCACTAACAATTAAACCACTTTGATATATTTCTTTGTAAACATACACGTTTCCACTAAAATCCATAGCATACCAATGACAACTTAGCATATCTAATCCATAGTCTCTTGAACGATATATTCTCCATTCTTTTGGTATTTCAAATGGTTTGATAACATGAACATCTCTATTAAATTCAGTAAAGAATTGTCCTTCAAACGCATCCCAATCTCCATCTAACATTGCTTTTCTTCTGTCTTCAGGTAAGTTTTCAAGCATTCTTACATAATCAGGGTCGTTTTGCATAATAAACGTATTATCATAAACTTTTGACCTAATCATTGTATAATCTTCTGCTTTTTCAGAACGTTGATATTTTTTGTCTATAAACAATCTTTTAAAATATTGGTGAGAAGCTCCTCCAGGGTTCATTGTATATTTCATCATTGGTTTAAAAGGTTGTTTTGTTAAACCACTTGGTCTATTACACTCAATCAAACACGTGATTTGAAATTCAGTAAACAATGTTGCTTCTTCAACAAAAATAATATCGTATGATTGACCTTGAAATTGCAATACATCCAATTCGTTTGCACAATAGCCGCATACAATACGACTTCCGTTAGGAAATACAAAAACTTTATCTGCAGCTTTAAAATTAGCTATTGTGTTGTCTTCTTGACATTTTAAAATTTTTTGTAATGGCACAATATGATTTTCACGCAATTCTGGGTATGTTCTACGAACAAGTAAAATTTGAACACCAGAATATTTAAGAGCTAATAATACTGCACACCATCTTGCTACAAATGATTTTCCACCACCACGAGCACCACCATAGCCTGTGTGTCTTGATTTTGAATTTAAAAATTCTATTTGTTGTGGAAAAAAATCAGGTAATGTTAGTTCTAAAGAAATTCCCATTAAATATCAATCCCTTGATTATTGCCAAAGTTAATTGTAATTTCGTTTGCTTGTGCAACTTCTTTATCAGTAAACTTTGAAATTTCTTTAAATGCATTAATTGAATCAGCTGGCTTTCCTGCTCTACCATGTGCTATATTTACTAATCTTGCAGCAGCAGCTTCAAAACCATCTCCGTATTGAATTTGCCCTTTTTCGTTTTTCCATTTGTATTTTTTACTTAATGCAATGTTTAAGGCTTTTTCCATATTTTTCTTTTCTTCAAAGTTTTTTTTCTTTGTTTCTTTAGCTTTTTCTATATTTGCTTTCTTTTGTTCTGGTGTTAAATTTTTTCTATATTCTTCTAAAGCTTTTTTGCCATTTTCACTCATGTTTTAAGCCTCCTTTTTTAAAGACAGCCCAATTATACAACTTTGTTTTTTATTTGTCGGTGTTATTTTGGTGTCAACTTTTAAAAAGTTAAAAAAGAGTGAGGTTTACTCACTCTTCAATAGTTTTTTTAATTTTCTTGTTGTTTTACCTTTCAAATGCTTTATATAATCATACGAGAAATTCAGCTTTTTAGCAATATCATTTAATGTATAACCTTGAAAAACATTCATAATGTACACTGTTGTTTCTAAATCACTGAAATTTTTTAATAAACATTCTTTTATATCATTTCGCATTTTATTAACTTCTGCTTGTGCTTTGTCTAACTCAACATATGTTTCTTGCATATCTTTTTCTTGCTGCAAGTACTTTAATGTTAATATGTTAACTTTTTGTGATTTTTCTTTGTACTCTTCGCTTGTCACCATTAGTCACATCCTTACCAAGGCAAATCATCACCACTTATGTCAGCATTACTTATTTCACCACTATTATTAACTTTGTCTAATTCTGATTGATTTAAAGCATGCATATTTTGTGCTTCTGTTGATTCAACAGCTTTATTGTAAATATATTCTGCTTGTTGAACTGTTACTTGCATATTCTTGTGTTCCATTCCTTGCTGATCAGTATATTTGTTTTCTGTTATTGTTCCAATTATGTAAATTGGTTTTCCCTTTTCCATTGTGTTAATAAACTTTGCTGTGTTACCAAATGCAACGCATTTAAAAAATGTTGTTTTCTTTGATTCTCCCCAACCTTCTACATTTGCAATTGTAAACAATGCTCTGTTTTTTGTTGGTGTTTCACTTTCATAAAATTGAGGTGCAGAAACTAATCTTCCGCTTAAAATTATTTGATTCATACTTACTTTTACTCCTATTATTCTTTTATCTTGAGGAAAGGCAAAGCCTTTTATCGCAAACACATTCACATAATGCCTTTGCCCTCTGCCTTTTAATTCCCCGTTAATTCTGATATATGTTCCTTGAGTCAAGGAATTTAAAACTATATTATTACATTTTTTTTCAAACGCAACGCAAGTTATGATATTATCTTCCCTTAATAGAACTGGTGTTCCGTCATCAGGTGCTTTTTCTTGCCTGTTTTTATTTGCCAAAATAAATGTAAAATATCTTTCACCATTTGCAGAGTGTTTTAAAACTGGTCTTTGCAATATATAGCCTTCTAAAACAATAAAATTCACATACATTGTTTGTACAAACATATTTGCCTTGTACCTCTACAATTTAATTTTGTCTATAAATGTTATTGCAACTGCAAACGCACTCCAAACATCTTTTTTAAAACCATAAAAAAAACCTGGTTTTTTCTTTGTGCCTACTTCACCAAATCTATCTATTAATGCTTGCCTAATATGACTATCTTTTGCTTTTACTGATTTGCAAATATTAACTTTTTCTTCAACTCGCATTATTGGAAATTGTTTTGTGATTTTGTATACATCATTTAAATGCTGTTTAAATCTTCCATTCCATTCAATAGACTTAATTGTCGAATCTCCCATTGGCATCCCATAATTTTTAAATTGCTCATAAGCAACTACACAAAATTCATCGTTAATTTTATCGTTATTTTCTTTTAACCATAAAAATACTTCTTCATTTTTAATTTTCCCAAATACTATTGGTTTAAATGTTGCTGCTTCAACCAAACATAACCCTGTTTCTTCAGAACCAGCATCAATTCCCAATACATATTTTTTTATCACATTTTCACCACCCTTTTTTAACTAGCATTTCTCTTAAGCCTTTTTTTAGCTACGTACTCTCCTTGTTCGTTCTTTTCAATTAGAACTATATAACAATCAATTCCTTGCTTCTCTAAATCTTTTTTAATTTTTGCTGCATGACTATATACATATATTCTTGCGTATTTAACATCAGGGACTACACCGTATTCTTTTTGATTGCTTATCCAATCAAATTCACAATATTCAATATATCCCCTGCCTTCTATGTATACTGCTGTTTTTTCTAGTGCTTTCAAAATCTCTCCTTAATCATCAAATAATTTTTTTGCAATATCCTTAAGCTCGTCTGAAACTTCAACATTGCTTACTTCATTCTTTTTATCTTCAACATACCATTCAGGAATAGGTGCTGTTCTTTTTTGTTTACAAGAGTTGTTAGTATTACTTTTATTTCTATTCCAAGTTGCTAATGCTGCTTTCCAACTAGTCATCTTATTTTTACCAATCATCCAATTTTTAGATTCATAAAAATTCCAAAATGAAACACAATCAATGTTAACATAATCTTTAACTTTACAATAATCTTGAAGTTCTTGAATTGTAGGTTTTTTAAAAAACTTACCAACTTTTTCACTAGTATTATTAATAATATTATTATTAATATCTATATCTTTATCTATATCTATATCTATACCTTGACACGGTTGACAAGTCATTGACATGTCATTGACATTTTTTGACATGTTGTTGGTATTACTTAAAAGTTTTTGCTTTGCTCTTGATTTTTGCTTAGCTAATTTGTTATATTCTCGAATATCAGCAAGCTTATCCACGCTTTGATATTTTTCCCAATTAGAAATATGAAGTATATTATCAATGATTTCTATCATTCCAAAATTCTCGAATATCTTCATAGCCATTTGTATGGTTGCTAGCGGTCTTTTAAATTGTGTTGCCAACATTTGCTCTGTGTATGGAATTTCTTTCGTAAAATAAATTAATCCACTGTCATTAATATTTCCAGCTAAACACAATAATTTCATCCAAATAACTATTACAGCATCACCATCAGGCAAAGATTCAATTTGCTTAATTTTTCGATTGTCAAATATATCTGCTGCTAATTTAATCCATTTAACCTCTGGCATATTATCACCCTTAAAATAGACTAATTAATAGCATCAAATAAAGAAGGTTGTTCACTTGTAGAAGTAGGAATTATTTGTTCAGTAATTTCTTTAGCTGTGTTTATATTTTCGTCTGCTAAATCAACTTGTTCATAAGGGTTATCAATAAACTCTGCTTTATCATTTTCATCAATGTAAGCTTGGTCGTTTTTAAATGCTGTTTCAAGGTCAACACTCATAATACCCCACTTAGAAATGATTTGTCTAATCATTGTTTTAACAGCCATTGCTGTAAAATTCTTTGACCAAAAAGTATACGATGTTCCTCTTTCAATATCTTTTTTATAACCTTTAGAATATTCTAATGCATGGTTTTTCATTTGATTAATAGTCCAATACAATGTTTTTGTAAATCCGTATGTTGTTTCAAAATATGCTAAATATCCAATTGTTTTTTTAGAATCTCGTTCATCATCATCAGAAATAAATTTAAACATAGGTTTTCCAGTTTCAGAATTACGTCCTAAATATTCTCCTTCTTTTACTTCAATAACATCAATATCTTTGTATTGCCCTGTCCTCATTGCTAACTGAATATACCCTTTATATCCAATTTGGAATTGAGCAACTACACGATTATTTTTTGTATCATTGTAAGGCACCAAATAATAATGCCCCATAAACGGAGAAGGAGATAATTTTAAACTTTCTCCAACTAAAGAAGCACTAACAATTGTAGCAAATTGACATTTTGCTAATTCAACATTATTACTTACCGCACTAATCATTGCTGTAACATACGATTGGCTTCTATCTGGGCCTACCATTTTCATAATTGTTTTTGAAATTTTTTCACCAGTAATATATTCACTAAAAGTTGGTTGTTTCACTGCCATTCCACTATTTTTATTAACTAAACTATTCATATTATTTTCTCCTCCTTAATTATTTTAATAGTTCAAATTGTATGTTTTCTTGCTTTAAAAAAGCATCTAATTTAGATATTTTTTGTCTAGATACATTAACAACTTTAAATGTTAAGGTATATGTTTGTTCTTCATTATCTGATTTTTCTATAGATTGATTTTCTTGTTTTTCTGTTTGAGTATCTTCTACTTGTATTGCTTTTAATTGTGCTTGTGCTTGTTCTATGGCTTGCTGTAAATTCCTACCATTTATACTGTAATAATATTTTACTAATGGTTCTATGAGTGAAAAATTATTGCTAATAAAACTATAATCGGCATATGTTGTATTTATTATTTCATCAATTTCTTTTTCAATTGTTGCTAAATTACAAGTTTTATTTAGCCATTTATCAACAAAAACTTCTTCTAAAATGAAAGGAAAAGTGTCATTAACTTTTTTATTCCATATATTCTCAATTTGTTCTTTCTTTTCTTTCTTTTCTTTTTCATCAAATTCTTTGATTTGCAAATTTATATTATTGTACGCTTCAGCAATCATATCATTTAATTCTCGTATTTGTGTTTTTACCTCGTTGAAAGGTTTCATAAAATCTTTTTCTTTTTGGATTCTCCAATCATTAATTGCTTTATTCAATTTGTTTAATTTTGCTTTAACTTCTTTAGCACTGCCTAATGTTTCGCTAGATACGATCATATTTTTATAAATTGCAATTTCGTTGGATAATTCTTTTTTTAATTCTTCGTAATTTATTTCAAATACTCCGATTTCTTCTTTAATTGTTTTAAGTTCTAAACTCATGTTATTTTCTCCTCCTTCCTTTTAAATTCCCATTATTAATGGCGGTTCTTTTTTGTTATGAACATATTCTAAAAACTCTAATTCTTTTTGCTTTAAAAAATTAATGGATTCGACTTCTTCATCTCGCATAAATACATAGGTTCTTGTGTGAGAAGTTTTAACATTATTTTCATCACTAGTATTTATTAAAGCTCTTAATATCGCAAAATCATAATTAGTAACAATTAAATAATGCAATACTTGGCAATAATAATTCATAGGGACTTGATTATTCCATTGTTCTTTTTTAATGCTTGACATTAATTCAGTAGTTTTTATTTCTAAAACTCCTTTCATCCCTTTTTTTATTTTTTTTGGTTGTGGAATTTCAATACTTTCATTTTTACTCCAATTTTTAAAATATGGCATTATTTCAACATCTTCTAATACTTCAATTTCTCCATCTAATGATGCTCTTAATCCTTCGTTTTCTTTAGAAATTAGTAATTCATTTTCAGTGTGTAACATCTTAAAAACACCATCGTAATCAGCTTGAAATATAGTTCTAATTGCATTTTCAGTATCACGACCGTATTTCATAGCTTTATTATCAGGAATTTCTTTATATACATCACTTGTTTTTTCTTTCCATAATTCTACATTTGTTTTATAAGGGTTAAAACCAACAATAGCACTACAATCGCTACCGCCAATTCCTTTTAACCTATTTTTCAACCATTCATCTCTATTTTCGTTTTTAACCCTCAAAAATGGCTCTACAATCATTTTTTATTTATTCCTCCTATAACTTATTACTTTTAAAATACAAATTGTTTGTACGGCAATTGTCAACAAAACACGATTATTCGCTGTCTAAAAAGCAACACTTTTCAGTTTTTTAAATATCATTATCAAAAAATTCTTCATATTTAAAATTGGCTTCAGGAAACATTTGAATTATTTGCCTTGCAAATTTAAAAGTAAAAGGGCGATAACCATTAAAGTAATTATAGATGGAAGAGCGTGTTACACCTACTTGTTTTGCTAGTTCTTTTGTTGACATTCCTTTCTTTATCATTTCAATTTTAATTCTTTTAACAATATCTTCATTCATGCAATTCACCTCCTTTTGTTCTTGTTATTCTTTATTTTCTTTTGGTGTTATACTGTTTCGTAATTCATTTTCTAATTTTTCTAAAATAATTTTTGTAAATGCTAATAATTCATTACGCTTTTCTCCATCTTCTTTACAAGTGCCACATATTGCAGGGCTAAAACACATTTCTAATACCGTACAAAATACATTAGTTTTATCTATAATATTTGTTTTTTCTTTTTGAGTTTCATGTGTAAATTTTAATAAATTTTCTAAAAATCCTCTTGTATCACGTTGAAAAAAGACAACATTAATTTCATCTATTTTTTGAGTCATACTTTCCAAACCATTTATTCCATCTTTTGGCTCATCTTCACAAAGTTTTTTAATTAATTCTTTCATTTTTTAATCTCCTTTAATTTTTTAATTTTTTGACCACATTTACTACAATAATTATCACATTTACCAACTATATTTCCACACTTACAAACGTAATTAATTCCTAAATGCTCATTTTGAACAGTTGATAATTCAATAGGTTCTTCTTTATTACTTAATTCTTCTAATCTAACTAATAATTGTTTAGCATAAGTTTTATTTAAAACAACTATTTTAGTGTTCGTAAAATCAGCATAACATATTTGTTCTTTTAAATGCTTCATTTAATCTTCCTCACTCCAATCTACTTTTTATACAATCCCATGTAATAGAAAGTATCTCTTTCTTCTTCGCTTTTTATTTCCATTTCTAATTTTTCATATTTCTTTTTACATTTACTATATGATGAAGTTAGATAAACTAAATAAACGGAAGACGGACTTTGGCAAATTATATACCACATTATCATTCACCCCCAACCTAACACTTTAACTGTTTTAGCTAGTAACTGATGTTCCTTGAATGATACAGAATCAAGACATATTGAATAATCTTTAGCTCTTCCATTAATAATAAATGCAATTTCGCCGTTATAACATATTTTCATATTACGATAGCCTTTTTCTATTTCATACCCCAAATTTTCCCATTCTTTCTTAACTTCTTCTAAAGTAGGAGTTTTTTTGTTGGTCTACTAAATCTCTAATAGTATCAACTGCGGTGTCAACTAAACATTGTGTTTGAACGTCATAGGTTTTATAGTCCATATTTTCAAGAATAACATCTAATGCACTACTATATTTATTCATCATTACTCCCTTTTCTGATTCTTTATCTACTAATTCTTGAAGTAGTTTTACATATTCTTTTTCTTCTTCTGAAAAATCATCTTGACCCCAATCACTATTAACATATTGTATAGAGTTTTTTACATAATTTAATGCTTCTTGGTATTTATTCATATTTTTTCCTCCTCTTCTCTTTTATCTATAGTTTCATCACTCCAATCTAACTTTTGCCCACAATACCCACAATATTTCCAATTACTTGTATCAATATGTTGTTCATAATGTTTTAAAAATAGGTCAAAAGTTTCTTCAATAAAATCACTATCTTTAAAATATAATAATTGCTCCCCACAATTCGGGCAAGAAATTGCATACATATTTTCATTTTTATATTGATCATAGCATATGTTTTCTCCAATAACTTTTTTAGGTGTTTCTTTATATACTAAATCTTTTATTTTATAGTAATCTTCAAGTTCGCATTTAATCTGTTCAAACATTTTAAGTCGATTTTCCCAAAATTCAAAATCTTTTTTTGTTCGTAAACATAAAATTTCTTTTTCGTAATCATCAAAAAATTCTCTTATTTTTTCAATCTCTTTATTTACAAATTCTATATTTGTCATTATCATTCACTCTTAATCTAATCTGTATTTCTTACATATGCTTTACAATTTAAGCATTCTTCTCTAACATCATCAATTTCAATTCCATCGGCAAACTCTTTAAGTAATCCATAACAATACGTACCATAACTATTATCATCTATTATTTCATTGATTGTATTTGCTCTGTAACATTCTTTTTCTAAAGGTTTTCCTCTAAGTTTATCTCTATTTATATGTTTTAAATCTTTAATTTTCTTTAGCATCTTCTTCTATCTCCACTTCTCTTTTATACATAACTTCATTATCACAATAACTCCAAAACGGAGAAAAGCAAAAATCATATAAAGGGCACAAACCATTATTACACTCTTCTTTAGAACGTATTTTAAAGCAAATATTTGCAGCTTCTTCTAAAGTTAAGTCTTTAATTTTTTTCTTCATCTGCTTCTACCTCTATTGCTTCTATTCTTTTGCTTTTTACAACGTATTTTGCACGCCAAGCACAAGCACGTACTTCTTCCAAAAAATGTTTATATAATTCCTCAACAGTCAAATCTTTAACTTTCTTCATCATCTTTAACTCCAAACAAATACTTTTTAATTCTATCTTCTCCAACTTTTTCAATTGCTTGTTTAGCTAATTCTTCACTTGAAAAATAAATTTGACCTAAATCTTGTGAATGACTAATTGTATATGTGCCTAGACTTTTAGATAGACGACAGTTGTAATAAATACATGATTTATCATTATCACAAACAATATCATCGTTATTTTCATCCGCAAAATTCTTAAGTTCATTATATACTTTAATTTGTTCTAATCTAAACTCTGCTTCTTCTTTAGTTTTAAAAACATTATTGGTAAAATGTCTATAATTATCTAAATTATCATCATCCCACGTTTCATTAATGATTCTACCGCTATCATCTAATACAAAATATCTTTCATCTTCATTAGGTTTCCATTTTTTATTTTTTATTTCTAATAACTCTTTTATTTTTTTTACTTTCTTTTCGTTAATTTCTACTTCACCATATTTTTCTAATAATTCTTTTAGTTTCATATTATTTAATCTTCTACCCTTTCTTTTGCAATTTTGCAATATTCTTCATCAATTTCAAAACCTATATATTGCCTATTTAATTTTTTACAAGCTACACACGTTATATAATTAGCTTTCATTTTCTTCATCCTCGTACAATAAAGTATCTAGTGCATTATTAATTCCTTTTTCAACTTTCTCAATAATATACAAATCACTTTCGCTACCAGCTATATAATATTTTTTATAATCATCAATCAACGATAATGCCGTACATAAATAATCTTCAATCTTATCTATTTTGTCCATACGTTTCCCTGTAATAATTCTTTAATTGCCCTATAAAGAAAGTTTTTATTTCACCTAAACGCATTTCATCTAATGCTTTGTTTATTTCTTCATCACCAAAAAAACATCTTCTATTAATTTTATTTAACCACTCGTAAAAAGAAATTTTTGTTTCTTCTTTGTCAGAGTCACTTCGGTTTGTAAAATCTGTAAAAATCATTTTAAACAAAAAATCTTTTGCTTTACGTGTTAATGTTGTTTCCAATTCTTCTATTGTTACTTTCAAATATTCACATTCACCAGTTTTCATAATTTTCTTTTCTCCCTTTTACCTTTCTATTAGTTTTAATAAATTAACCGCATTATGCGTATTATTGCTAACTTTAAATAATTCTTTCTCTTTGTAAAAACATATAATATGTTCATTATTTATACTAATATTAATTTTATTCTTGTTCATCTTTTTTTCTCCTTAAATAAAGGTGCTTCTTCTAAAGTAGGAATTTTACCTGCTTTAATACTTTGCTCAATTTCTGCTATTGCTTCTAATATTCGATTTCTTCCAAAATTATCAGAAATTAATTCATTAAACTCATCAATATTTCCAACTAATAAACCAGTTTTACCGTGTGTAACTTTTCTTCCGTCAATAAAATAAACATTATCATCAACTGTTATCGTATAGCCTAAGTGCTTTTCTTTGTAATAACCGATATTAGCATTACGATGCAATTGATAATATGTTTTTCTTCGAGTACTAGGTATATTACTATTCATCGCTTTTTTTCTCCTTTTCCTTTAATAATCTGTAAGCTGTTCTATTAAGCTTAAAATCAATTTCAGAAGCAATTGCAACATCAGTTAAATTAAAATATAATTTCATTTGTTCAATCATAATTAGCACATCCGCTATTTCTTCTAATATATTGTGAATATTAGTTTTTCCTCTTAAACTTTTGCATAATTCTTTTTGCAATTCTGATAATTCTTCTATGGCAACAACAATTTGCTTTTCCTTGTATTTTTCTATTAATTGTTTGTAAAGTTGCTTAGGTTCAATTACTAACATGTTTTCACTCCACTTTTATTTTTAACAAAAATCTTCTTAATTCTTTGCTCTTGAATATTTCTTTCTTTTGTAGCTTCAATCGGCTTTAATTCTGGATACTCTTCAAATATTTTTCTTCTAGCTCTAACAACTGTGGCATAGCTAGGTAATCCATAATATTGCCTATTTTTTAAAACATCTTCAAACAATAATCCGTGCATATTTTCAACTTTATTACACACTTCAAAATATAAAATACTATCATCACTTCTTGCTTCAACGTTTTCTTCTAATGTTTCTTTAACTAATTTTTTGGTTTTTTGCAATGCTACAGTGTTTATTGTTCCAAACATATTAATGCTTTCTTTTTCTGAAACATGTAATTGTATTGTGCTTTCTTTTCTTTTCATAAGTTAATCTCCTATCCTAATGTTTTACTTCTGGCTTCTTCAATTTCTTTTGAATGTGTTTTTATATATCGCATTTTGCATGTATACGAGCAAAACTTAAGATGTTTGACACGTTTATTAACTTTAATATTTAAAGCATACTTAATTGCTCCAATTTGATTTTGATACTTCTCTTTACAATAATCACATTCACACACTTCTTCTTCTTTTTCATTTGCATTTAGAAAATAATAATTACATTTTGTTACTATCATTTGCTATTTCCTCCTTTCCTCTCTTTTTCTTTCCAACACTCACTAATCAACACTTTTAAATCTCCAACACTTTCTTTTAATGCTTTTTCAAATAGATCCATTACGTAACCTCCGTTAATTATTTGTTTACATAAGCAATCAAGTGTTTAGCTTTTGCAAACACACCAATATTAAAACACATTTGTTTAAAAATGTCAAACATTTTTTATTTTTTTTTAAAAAAGTTGACAAACCACAAACAAAAGTGATATAATGCTATAGAAAGGAGAAAATAAAAATGAGAGAAATAAAAACACCTGCAAAAACAAGATTACAAGAACTAATGCAAAAAGAAAACATATCATACAGAAAATTAGCAAAAGTGGTTGGTTCAAACGCAGCATCTTTGAACTTAATAGCAAATAATAATGCCAATCCACAAGCAAGCAACTTAATTGCATTAGCTGATTTCTTTGATTGTTCTGTTGATTACCTCTTGTGTAGAACTGAACAAAAATTAATGGCTGACAAAATTACACCTGACATAATTCGGCAACAATTAGAAGATGCTGAAAACATAAGCAAAGTTAAAAAAGAAGCTATTAAATTAATCAAACAAATGAATGATGCTTCTGTTGAAAACATTAGAGATATTTGTGCCAAAATTGTTGAAGCTTCTAATAGTCTAAAAGAAGAAAGAAAAAAGTATTATGGCTGATGAAATTAAAGAATGTTCTGAAGAATCTAAAAAGCGTTACAATTTAATTCGGCTTTTTAAAGAAAAAAAACTATCTCAGCGAGAGATAGCTAAATTATTGGAAACTGATAATGCCACTGTAAATCGGCTTTTGAAAGGAAACAGGAATTTTACTGAAAAAATGTTATTGAAAATTTCAAAACAATTTGATGTCTCAACGGATTTTATTTTGGGCATTAGTCCTATAAAAACAAATAGTCAATTGAGTTATCATCAAAAAAAAGCAATCGATAAGATTAAAAGAATGGATGATGAAAGTATACAGTTGTTGTTATCTACTATTGAAAATATGAAAATATAAAAATGTGTGATGGGAAAAATGAAAGATGGGAAAAATTGAAAAATGCGTTATTGAATTTATAGACTCAATAACAATAAATTTAATGCAGTTAAAAACTGATATTAAAGAATATGAAAAAAATTCAGACAAAACAGAAAGCATTAATAATATAAATGCTTTACTAAAAGAACAACGAGAAGGAAATTTTAAAGGAATTTTAGCAAATCAAAATCAAAATATAAAAAATAAAATATTAATTGTTAATGATAATAATAAAATAAATATTGAGAATGATGATGGAGGAAATGCTAAAATGACCAAAAGAAAAGATGGAAGATTGATGGCACGTTTTCGCATGGAAAACGGAAATTATAAATATATTTACGGGAAAACAAAAAAAGAAGTTAATGAAAAATTAGAAATTGCAAAAAAAGAGTATGAAGAAGAAAAACAAAAAAACACATTATCTTCTAAAATGAAACTTAAAGATTATATTAATTATTATTATCAAAACATTAGTTCAGTCAAAGAAACAAGCAAAGCAATATATGATCCAGCAATTAATACAATACAAAAATCTAAAATTGGCGATAAAAAAGTTAGTGCTATTAATTTAGATGATTTATTGAATTTTGTTGAAAGTCAAAAGGAAAGCAAAACAATTCAAAAAAACGCAATTATTGTTTTGAAAACAACATTTGCAAAATTGCTTGAAATAGGGTTGATAAAATATAATTATACCGCATTGTTAAAAGTCGATAATACACCAGTTGAAAGAAACGAGCATAAATATATTGACATTGAAACAATTTATAAAATGTTAAATGGCTGCAAAAACAATCAACCGCTATATACAGCGTGTGTGTTGTTATCTTACACTGGCTGTAGAATTGGTGAAGTGTTAGCTTTGACTTTAGATGATTTTGATTTTGAAAATAGAGAAATTAATATTAACAAGCAAAAAACACCAAATGGAAAAATACAAGCAACCAAAAGCAAATCAAGTATTCGTAAAGCACCAATATTTGATGAATTATATACAATTTTAAAAGAAAAAACTGTATTAAAATTAGCTGGTCAACAACTAATCAGAAAATATTTATCTTTGTATGAAATATCACCGCATGACTTACGACATACATTTGCTACTAATTGTTTCATTTTAGAAAAAAACGCAAAACAAGTTCAGCTATGGCTTGGACATTCTAGTTATTCAATGACAATTGACACATACACGCATTGCCCAAAGGTTTCGAGCGAGCAAAAAAAATTAATAGAAAGATTTTTTGAAATGTCAGAATAAATTGACACAAATTGACACTCGATAATGACACTCTTCTTTGAAGAAAAAACAAAATCGCAAATAAAAAGGGCAAAAATTAGGTTTTTTTGAACCCGAAATTTGCCCTGTGTTGCTTTTTTATTAAGTTTTCGATTAAATTATAATGACTGATAAAATATGCCTTATAAGCCATTTTTAAGGCTTGAAATAATTTGCTAAAATTCCTTTAAAATTTCGTTCTAAATCGTTTTTTCAAAAAATACACAACAATGACACTTTTTTGACACCTTAAAATTAAGGTGTATTTTTTATTTCAACAGTTTTTAAAAAAAAGACTGTTTTACAGTCTCTTTTAATTTTTGTTTTTTTCATAATCTTCTTTTATTAAATTTTTAACGTATTCCCTTTTATTTGGTTTTTTTTCGAAATATTCTAATAATTCCGCATCATATGTTTTATGAAAAGCAATTTCAAATCTTCTATAATGTTTTTTCACGAATTGAGTTGTCAATTCAACCTGACTTTTTGCCATGATTATTTCCACTCCTTGATAATTCTGATTAAAGGGTCTCCAGATCGTGATAATCTATCGGTTAACACTCCTTTTTTTATGCCTTTGCTGAATAAAGCAAATTCCGCTATTTTGACGGCTTCTTTATCGTTTGAAGCTTCATCAATTATTAATTCTTCATTTTTAAAATTCATAACATAAATATGCCCGCTGCTCAAATCTAATTTTTTTAATTTTTCCATTTTTAAATCCTCTCTTTTTTCTCCCAATTTTGCAAATTTATTCTATCACAAAAGAAAGCTTTTTTCAAGGCAAAAAAAGGCATGTTCTTTCTTATCTTTATATGGTGTACAAAAAAATGTATAGGGCTTTTTTGTTGCTGGAGCCCTTGAACCAGTTTTATTATTTAAGCTACTTCTTGCTCTTCGGTTGCCTCATCTAATCCGCAAATCATTTTAAAAGCTTTTTCCGCTTCGTTTGTTGCGTTTAAAATAAACCATGTATTTTTCTTTTCGTCTAGATGATCTGCCCAATTTTTCAAATAAGCAGCACTATTTGAGTTTGTTTGGCTTGAATCAATGCCTAAATAATTTAAGCATAAAACAGCCGTAATTTCTGCGATTAATTCTTCTTTGCTGTATTTGTTTCCGCCTTTAGTTTTAATTTTTGAAAGTCTATCAAGTCTAGTTAAATAACCCGTTGAATGCCCCAATTCATGAAAAATAGTACTATAATATTCTGTGATATTTTCAAATTGCGAAGAAACGGGAATCGTAATGCTGTCATCGCTTTGCTTATAATAGGCTCTATTGCTGACTTCGTCATTATTTATTTTAACTCCATATTTAGAACAATATTTTTTAATAATTTTTTCAGCTTGTTCAATAAATCTATTGTCATTTTGTGAAAGTTTAATTAATTCTTGATTTTTCAAACTTTGATTTAATTTTTCTTTGTCTTTAATTTTGCCTGAAATTTCTTCTAAATTTTCGATATCTTCAGCCTTGAAAACGTTAAAATATTTTAAGCAAAAATAATCATTGTCGATTGCTTCTTGTTCGCCTGTTTCGGCATTAACTAAAATTAAAGGGTCTCTTTCTATTGTTTTAGAAAAAACAACCATTTCACTTTTAGCTCCTTTTTTTATTTTTCCGCCAATTTCTGAAATCTGCTTAAAAGTTGCGTAAAAAGTTGACTTTTCAAGTATAAATTGATTTATGCCATTATAAAATTTATTAGTTTTTAAATTTTTACAAAATCCACCAATTGCATTATTCCATGGTTTAATCCAAGGATTAACTCCACTTTTTAATTTTTCTATAATTTTCGTGTTTACAATTTCTAAAACATTCATTTTAATTCCTCCATTATTTTTTTGTTTTTTTAATTGATTTGTTTTTTAAAATTTGGTATAATAGAGGAGTGATGGTTCACTCCTCCAAAGTGAAACATTTGATTTTGTTTTTAAAAAAATTATTTTTTAGGCACGCTGTAACGTGCTTTTTTTGTTGTTCAATTTTTCCCGCAAAATCTAACGTAACAGGGGTTTTTAAAGTCCCAATCTTCCAAGCAATCCGCTAATAATGAATCAATTTCGCCATCTTCATTTTCAAATTCAACATTCAAAGTGAAAATTTCAAATTCGCCACGCTTTAAATCATCTGCCCACGCTCCGCCGTGCTTTTCGCATTCTTTCATTCTTTCGATAGCTTCATTTAAATTGTTTGTTTCAAACTCGACGTAATCGCCTAAAATGTCGTCTCTTTCGTTTGTTAAATTGTCAATAATAACAAATTTTACATTTTTTAAATCTTTTAATTTCATTTTTTTCTTTTCTCCTTTATTTCTTTAAAATTTATAAATGATTTCTATTTATCATTTACAAGTACATTATATCATATTCTCGGGAATATGTCAACAGTTTTTTAAAAAAAATTAAAATAATTTAAAATATTTATTTAAAAAAACATAAAAATATACAATAATAATATAAAAATATATAAATTTATACATTTTTAATATATTTTATTATTAATAATATATTTTTATAATATTTTAATGTTTTTTTATATTAATTTATTAATAAATAAATTATTTTTAATCTTAATAAATATTTAATATTTTTTTTATAATAATAAATTATATTATTATTTATATTTTTATTAATTTATTTTATATTTTACTTTATTAAAAATTATATTATTAATTTATTTAAAAAAATTATATAATATATATATATATATATATATTTAAATAATAATAATAATAATAATAATAATAATAATAATAATAATAATAATAATAATATATAATATATAATATATAATATATAATATATAATATATATTAATATTTATTAATTTTTGCGTTTTTTGACAATTTTCAAAAAACTAAAACATTTCAAAAAACAACAATAATTTCAAAATGAGTGTCATCTTTGAGTGTCAAAAGCCAAAATGTTAAGATTTTAACTTAATATTTTAAAAAATAAGGGTTTTATTTCTTTTAAAAACTGCTAGAAAAAGATTAATTATTTTTAAAACACCAACTGGTTATTTTTCTTTTGGTGGGCGTGTTGTTTTCCTCACCATTAAAGACCCCACCCATAGACCCTACCCCTCCAAATATAAAAACCCACCCCCTCTTATATTGTTCTTCCCTCATAAATTTCCAAAAAATCAGCAAAAGGAGAAAACAAGTTTGCAAAAAACGAACAAAACGCAAAAAAAGGCTTAAAATTTAATTCACAATCGTTTTAAAAAAGAAAAAGCATAACTTGTTAGGGTACATAGTAAAAAACGATTTAAAGAGAAATTTCAAGGTCAAGAAGAAAATAGATTGACAAAAAAGAGACATAAAGAGTATAATAAAGGTAGCAAGAAAGAGAGGGAAAGAAAAAAAATGACAATAATAAAAGCAATATTAATATTAATAGTTGGTATTACATTAGGACATGAAATAGGCAAAACATCGCCAACAGCATATGAAAGAGGCAGAATAGAGGAATTATTAGAAGAAAACAAAAGAATAAATATACAATACAACGAATTATACGATGAGAACAAATTATTAAAGAAAAAAAACGAATTGTTATCTAGAAGAATTAAAAAGATGAAAAAAGCACAAAATACAGAAACAATAGACGAAGAAATTATTAGTTTATGCGTGGACGAAGAAACAACAGAATAGCAAAAAAAAAGAACATTCTTAAAAATTAGAGTGTTCTTTTTTTTATTTGTTTTTATTTTTTAACAAGATACAGAGCCGAATTGATAGGAGTGTATTTGTTGTTTTGAACTAAAGAAACAATTTTAACATTAGATACATCAGCATTAAAAGTCTTGTTTAGAGCAAGATAATAATAATAGTTGAATAAATATTTAATAACTTTAGCTTGTTCTTCTTCGGACAAATTTTTAAAAGTTGACATATTAACAAGTTTATTCAAGTCAGAATTAACATTGTTGTAATATTTTGTAAAAGTTGTCAAATTATTTCCTTTAAGTTCGTATTGTTCTGAATTAAAGGTTATTAAATTGTTGCTAATAGATTTAGGAAGTACAGAAGTATAACCTTTAGCAATTAATTGTGCAATAGTTTCGTTAACCTTATCAGAATCTATAGAAACGGCTTTATTAGCAGCCATAATTACATCTAAAGTACCTGTTGCTAAATCCATATCATTGTTTTGTATCGCTTCTTCTAACACAGCATATTGTTGAGCAGTAGTTGTTCCAAACAAAGTAGTTTTATATTTCAAAGCTAATGCAGGGTCAAATGTATTAATAATTCCATAAACGTAATTTTCAATGTTTTTAGTAGGAATGCCTAAAGTAGCACTTAAAGTATAGAAGAATTTATTCCAATCTTTTAAAGTTGCTTTACCTTCTGTAGCCTTTTCAAATAAATTTGTACTACTAGAAATCACATTATTAATTAAGCTTAGAGCATTATCGTTTAGATCATATCCATTAACAAGCATACCGTATAAGTTTCTTGCAATAGGAATTAAACCTACAGTATTTTCTGTAAATTCACTTAAAAGCTGTTGATTTAAAGTTTCTTCTTCGTCATCTTTACCTAAAAATTTAGTAAAGGAAACACCAATAATAGAGGCAATAATGTTAGATACAATAATTGAAGATGTAGCTTTAGCAATTTTTTTATTAGCTGATTTTAAATATTTAGAATTAATATCGGTTTTACCTTCTATTTTTATTAATCGTTTAACACGTGTATGTTCTCTAATACTAGAAGTAAATAAAGATAGAGATTGCATACTTTGGTTAGTAAACATCATTAAGCTTTTCATTACCTCGCTATTAGTACGGCTAATAGCTGGTTTATCGATAGCAGTCGAAGCTTCTTGTGTTCTACGCATAACATCGTTTAATAATTCTCCAGCTTTAACTTTGTTCTCTTTAGTACCAATTTCTAAATTGTATTTTTTTGCAACTTCAACTTGGCAAGAATTCCAAAGAATACCGATAGAAACTCTATCCACGCTAGACATAGGCTTTGTTAAAACATCACCAGCCCAATTTATAGAATGTGTAATATTAGCTTCGTTTTTAAAAACTTCTCTATCGTAATTTCTAAACTCTGTATAACCTTGAGTATACTGATCCATTTCAGCACGTGTAGCTTTAGTGTTTTTCATAGTTACACCTTTTGCTAAACTAGAATAATCAATAATAGATGCAGCTGTAGGAATACCAGAGAATTGATTTACCCAAGACTTAACATTAACACCCAAAACTGATTTAGCAAAGTTAGAACGTAATTTAGCCATAAACCCAGTGACATCATCAACACTAGTATTAACATTAATTTGAGCCATTAATATATTTTGTAAATAATCATCAAAATCTTTCCATTTATACGAGATTTCATTTCTTAAAGTAGTAACAGTGCCATCTACACTAATTTGTTGATTTAGAACACGTTGAATATTTTTAACAGTTTCAATATATGCATTGTACTTAGATACTAAATCTATATGATTGTCTAAAACATCGTTGATGTTATTTAAAGTAATCGAATTACTAGCACCTTCTACTACGTTTTGGTTAAAATATAAGCCGAACAAACTATCAACACTTTTTGTTTGTCTAGCATCTCCGTAACCTTTCCATTTAGTAGCATCATCGGTGTGAATAGGAACATAATAAGGTTCAATAGTATTAGTATATCCTAAATATCTATTATCTGTTTCAATTTTTAATTCTTTAGCTTTTTCGTTGAAAATTTCTTCTGCCATTTTTCGATATGCTTTATCAGTATCTGTTAATTTAGATTCAATTTCAACAATATCATTTGTTGTTAATTTTATTAAAGCAGTTTTATTACCGCTTTTTCCTGGTTTGTCGTATAATTGAATTCCTTTTGCGTTTTGATTAACATCAATTAAAAAATGGTTAGCAGCTTGAGGTCTTTTAGCAAGCATTGTTAAATATATTGCTTGACCAACGGTTAAATTATTTTTTCCTACTTGAATTGTGCTTTTAACAAGCCTTTTTTTACTATAACCTTTATGTTCTGAATTAAATTCATCTATAGTCTTATGAAGGTCTAGAACGTTTCTTTTATATTGTAAATCTGATTGTTGTAAAGGATCAACTATTAATTTAGTAATATTACCTTTTTTACCTCCAACACTAAATTCTAAATCCTTAATTAATTCTGCTGGTTTTTCAAAAGAACG
>CAYMGD010000016.1:0-44918 GCA_964389905.1 uncultured Coprobacillus sp.
AGATATCTTCTCCGAATTGACGTTTAAAGCTTAATCCTCTTTCGTGAAGCTTCATGCTAACTTCTTTCAACGATTTGCGACCTAGATTACGAACTCTCATCATTTCTTCTTCTGTCTTTTGAGTTAAATCACCAAGTGTATTTAAGCCAGCTCTCTTTAAGCAATTAAATGAGCGGACAGATAAATCAAGTTCTTCAATTCTAGTTTCATATTTTTTATTTACAACTTTTTCTTCTTGTTCATACATATACTCTTCTTTACTTACCATTTGGTTTAGTTCTGTAAAGATTTGGAAATGTTCGATTAAGAATTTTGATGCGAGTGAAACAGCATCTGCTGGCTTGATTGAATCATTTGTCCAAACTTCCATAGTTAACTTATCAAAAGATACATCTTCATCTAAACGTGTTTTTTCCACATTGTAATTAACACGTGTTATTGGTGTATAGATTGAATCAATAGCAATTCTATCAACATAAAGATTATTATTATCATCGCGACAGAATATTTTGTTTTCATCAGCACTTACATATCCTATGCCTCGTTTAGCATAAAATACGGCTTTGAATTTTGCACCTTTAGAAAGTGTAGCAATAACTTGGTCAGGATTTACAACTGTTAATAGATTTGAATGATCTATTAAATCACCTGCTGTTACAACACCTTCGCCTTCTTTATAAACACTAAGTTCATAAATCTCATTTTGTGATTTAGGCATTGGTTTATATAATAAATCTTCATCAATCTTGAAAATAACTTTCTTTAAGTTTAATACGATACCTGTTACATCTTCTCTAACTTTATCAAGTGCCATAAACTCATGAGCAACGCCTTCAATGTTCATTGCCACAATAGCAACACCTGGCATTGAAGATAAAAGTACTCGACGAAGTGCATTTCCGAGAGTTAACCCAAATCCTCTTTCTAGCGGTGAGATTACAAATTTTGCATAAGTATTCCCCTCAGTGCCATTCTCAACTGTAATTTGAGGTTTAATAAATTCGAATTTTCTCATTCGCATCCTCCTTATATAATATTAATTGATTTTTCGTTTTAAAGTTAACCTTAGGTCTTATCCTCTAGGTTTCTTAGGTGGACGGCATCCGTTATGAGGGATAGGTGTAACATCTTTGATAGATGTAATTTCTAGTCCAGCTACTTGTAATGATCTAATTGCAGCTTCTCTACCAGGACCAGGTCCTTTTACAGAAACTTCAACTTTTACAACTCCTGCATCAATTGCGGCTTTAGCACATGCTTCAGAAGCTTGGCTTGCTGCAAATGGTGTAGATTTTTTACTTCCTTTGAATCCTAAAGCACCTGCACTGCTCCATGCGATAGCATTGCCATCTGGATCAGTAATAGTTACGATAGTATTGTTAAATGTTGAATGGATATGAGCAAGTCCAGAAGGAACGCTCTTTTTAATTTTACGTTTACGAATTTTACGAGCCATTGCTTTGCCTCCTATTTCTTCTTGTTAGCTACAGTCTTAGCTTTACCCTTACGAGTACGTGCGTTGCATCGTGTATTTTGTCCTCTTACAGGAAGACCTTTACGATGACGGATACCTCTGTAGCATCCAATTTCCATTAGTCTCTTTATGTTCATTGCTACTTCACGACGTAAGTCACCTTCTACTTTGTATGCAGCTACTTCACGTCTAATTGCAGCAAATTCTTCTTCTGTTAAATCTTTAACGCGTTTGTCTTCACTAACGCCAGCCTTACTTAAAATATCAATTGCTGTTGGTTTTCCGATTCCATAAATGTATGTAAGAGAAATTACAACTCTCTTATCACGAGGAATATCAACACCAGAAATACGTGCCATAATTTAGCCTCCTATTTATCCTTGTCTTTGTTTGTGTTTAGGATTGCTACAAATAATCATAACTCTCCCATGTCTTTTTATAACTTTGCATTTATCGCATATTGGTTTTACTGATGGTCTAACCTTCATTTTTAATCCTCCTTATTAAACCTTTTCTAGGTAAAATGAGTATTTATCTTATCGATATAATTCTAATTATTATTTATCTCGATAAGTAATACGTCCACGTGTTAAATCGTACGGTGACATTTCTACAGTTACTTTATCACCTGGTAAAATAATTATGAAATTCATACGGATTTTACCAGAAACGTGGGCGATTATTTGATGTCCATTATCCAATGTTACTTTAAAAATTGAATTTGGAAGGGCATCTGTAACTGTTCCTTTCATAACAATGACATCACTTTTAGACATTAACTATCCTCCTCAGTTGTTAGTATCTTGTACCCATCTTCAGTAATCAAAATTGAATGTTCGAAGTGAGCACTATCACTGCGGTCAGCTGTAACTGTTGTCCAGTCATCAGCTAGAATCCTAACAAAATGCTTACCAGCATTAACCATTGGTTCAATCGCAAGTGTCATACCTTTTTTAAGTATTGGTCCATGTCCAGCTTCTCCATAGTTTGGAACAGCAGGATCTTCGTGTAGTTTTCTTCCTACACCATGACCTGTAAAGTCTCTTACAACTGAATATCCATGTTTATTAACATAATTCTCTATTGCATGAGAAATATCTGATAATCTATTACCGGGTTTGGCCATCTCTAAACCTTTGTACAGTGATTCTTTTGTGACTTTCATTAATCTCTTACGAGCGTCACTGACATTTCCAACCCCGTGCGTCATTGCACTATCTCCATGATATCCTTTATAACAAGCACCGATATCGACAGAAATAATGTCACCATCTTTTAGTATTGTATTCTGTTTAGGAATACCATGTATAACAACATTGTTTATAGAGGCACATATTGAGCCTGGGAACCCATTGTATCCCTTGAATGATGGAGTAGCTCCACAAGCTCTAATTGTCTCTTCAGCAATCTTATCTAGTTCTAAAGTAGATATTCCAGGTCGAATAGCTTCTTTAACTTTTCTATGAGCTAAAGCAGTTATTCTTCCTGCTTCTACCATTAATTCTATTTCACGATTACTTTTTATTGTTATCATTAAAGATCTCCTAAGGCTTTTTGAATATTAGCAAATATATCATTTATTTCGCCAATTCCATCGATGTTCTTAACAATCTTTTGAGCTTCATAATAATCTAAAACAGGTTTTGTTTTTTCATAATAAACACTCAATCTATTCTTAATTGTTGCTTCTTCATCGTCAGCTCTTTGAATTAACTTTTCGCCACACACATCACAAATACCTTCTTTAAGAGGTTTGTTATACTTAATGTGATATGAAGCACCACATTTAGTACAAGTACGACGTCCAGTAATTCTTTCGATTAGGAAATTATCGTCAACAGATACATTTATTACAGCATCAAGTTTTATGCCTAAATCTTTTAAAATATTATCTAGTTCTACTGCTTGATCAAGATTACGAGGATAGCCATCTAATAGAAATCCATTCTCACAATCTTTTTCAGCCAAACGTTCTCTAACTAGTTTATTAGTTACTGAATCAGGAACTAACATTCCTTTATCAATGTATTCTTTAGCTTCAATTCCTGTTGCTGTTTTTTCCGAAATTGCTTTTCGGAACATATCTCCAGTTGAAATATGTTTGATGTTATATGCTTCTTTTATTAATGCGGCTTGTGTACCTTTGCCAGCACCAGGAGCTCCCATAATTAGTAAGCGCATATTTATCACCTATTCCATAAATCCACGATATTGTTTTTCTTCAGATGCAGTCTTAATTTGTTTAGCTGTTTCAATTGCTACACCAACAACGATAATTAAACCTGTACCACCTACTTGAACAGATGATGGAAGATCAAATATCTTTGTAATAATAATTGGTAAAGCGGCAAGAATTGCTAAATAAGTTGCACCTAATACATTTACCTTAAACAATACACGTGAGATGTAAGCTCTTGTTTCTTCTCCTGGACGAATACCAGGGATATTTGCTTGTTGCTTTTGTAAATTTTCAGCCATTTGTTCTGGATTCATTTGTAAGAATGAATAGAAGAATGTGAATAATACAATTAAAACAATGTATACTGTAAATCCAATTGGTCTAGAAGTATTGAAGATAGCATCTAATACTTCTTGAGCAGTTGATCCACTTGTTAAGAATCCTGCTATTGTAGTTGGAATACTCATTAATGTAGATGCGAAAATTACTGGAATTACAGATGCAGAGTTAAGTTTAATTGGAATATTTGAATCATTTCTTCCTCTAAATGTTCCTGCATTTGAACGATTAGCATATTGTACTGGAATCTTTCTTTGAGCAGCTTCCATAAATACAACACCTATGATGATAAGTATCATTAGTAATATTACGCCTATAAAGATGAAAATATCACCAAAGCCTGTATCATCAGCAAGCAAATATTGTTTAATTAATGAATCTATCATATCTGGATAACTAGCAATGATACCTACAACGATCATCATTGATGTTCCGTTACCGATACCTTTAGCAGTTATCAAATCAGCAAGCCATAAAACAAATGCTGTACCAGCAGTCATTACTATTGCCAAATAGATATATGTCATAGCTCCACTTGGTGTACCAACACCAAAGAGCATACCATTTTGAGAAACAGAAACACCCAATACGATTGTTAATGCTTGAATAAAGCCTAATCCTATTGCTAAATACTTAGTTAATGTATTTAATTTTTGTTTTCCTTCTTCCCCTTCTTCGCCCCACTCTTTAAGAGCAGGTATAATATCCATTTGTAATAATTGGACAACGATTGATGCAGTGATGTATGGTGTAACACCTAATGCAACAACTGAGAAATTAGATAATGCTCCACCACTGAAGATATCTAAGAATCCAAACATTGTTCCATCACTGTATAATTGTTGGACATTTTGAAATCTAACATATGGAAGTTGAACAAAATAACCCAATCTATAAATAAATAGAATTAGAATTGTGAAGCAAAAGCCAGCCAATAATTTTTTGTTCTTTAATGCCATATTAGATTACCTCAATACTTCCACCAGCTTCAACGATTGCTTTCTCTGCTGATTTAGAAAATTTATGAGCTTTCACAACTAGGTTCTTTTCTAGTTTTCCATTTCCTAAAATCTTTACTAATTCAGTTCCTTTTTTGATTAAACCTTTTTCAACTAGTACTTCTGGAGTTACAACTGAGCCAGCTGCGAAACAATCGCAACTTAATGAACCAACGTTAACAACAGTATATTCAACTCTATTAACGTTTGTAAATCCACGTTTAGGAATACGTTTGAATAATGGAGTTTGTCCACCTTCATATGCTGGACGAACGCCACCACCGCTACGAGCGTTTTGACCTTTGTGTCCTCTTCCACTTGTTTTGCCGTGTCCACTTCCTGTTCCACGTCCAACACGTTTACGAGAATGTCTAGCTCCATCAACAGGCTTCAATGTATGTATTTGTAATAATGTAACTTCTTTTTCGTTCATTATAGCCTCCTACTCTACAACTACTTCTACCAAATGACTAACTGTGGCAACCATTCCTCTGATTGCTTCGTTGTCTGGTTTTGTAACTGTTTGATTAATTTTAGATAATCCAAGTGCTTTTAGTGTTCCAGCTTGGTTAGGTTTACGACCATGAGCACTTTTAACTAACTTAATTGTAATTGTTTTTTCATTTGCCATAATTATTACCCCAAAATATCCTTTGGATCAAGTCCTCTAATTTCAGCAACTTGTTCAACTGTTCTTAATTGAGAAAGACCAGTAATAGTAGCTCTAACGATATTAATAGGTGTACTTGAACCTAATGATTTTGATAAAATATTTTGAATTCCAGCAAGTTCAACAACGGCACGAACAGGTCCACCAGCGATAACACCAGTTCCATCTGGAGCAGGTTTTAAGAACACTTTTCCTGCACCCCAAACACCTGTGATTTCATGTGGGATTGTTGTATTAATAATTGGAACATAAACTAAATTCTTTTTTGCATCTTCTACAGCTTTGCTGATAGCATCTGGAACTTCTATAGCTTTACCAGTTCCTAATCCTACGCGACCTTTTTTGTCGCCTACAACAACTACTGCACTAAAACGGTATCTACGACCACCTTTTACAACTTTTGTAACATGGTTAATACTGACAACACGTTCTTCAAATTCTTTTTCAACAACAGCTTCTTCTCTCTTGTTTTGCTTTTTGTTTTCTTTATCTTGACGCATCATTAACCTCCTAGAACTCTAATCCTGCTTCACGAGCACCTTCAGCTAAAGCTTTAACACGACCATGATATAAATATCCACCACGATCAAATACTACGCCTTTAATTGAAAGTTCTAAAGCTCTTTTGGCAACTAATTCGCCAACTTTCTTAGCAGCTTCTATATTAGATCCATTTTCTAATTTTAATTCTTTATCATTTGATGAAGCACAAACTAATGTTTCATGTTTTGAATCATCGATGATTTGAGCATAAATGTGTTTGTTAGATCTGAACACATTTAAACGAGGTAAGGTAGATGTTCCGATAATGTTCTTACGAACTCTTAAATGACGTTTTTGACGCGATTTATTACGCGATTTGTTTGCAACCACTACTCATACACTCCCTTCTATTTAGATTTCTTTCCTTCTTTACGACGGATGATTTCATCCTTGTAACGAATTCCTTTGCCTAAGTATGGCTCTGGTCCTCTAACGGCTCTAACTTCCGCTGCAAATTGACCAACTACTTGTTTATCGTATCCTTCAATAGTGATTTCTGTTGCTGAAGCAGCTGAAACAGTTACTCCTGCAGGGATTTGTAGTGGAACTGGATGAGAGTATCCAGCATTAACTACTAATACTTTGTCACTTTCTTTTACAAATTTATAACCAACACCTTCAACAACCAATGTCTTCTTGAAGCCATTAGCAACACCTTCAACCATATTGTGAAGGATAGCTCTTGTTGTTCCATGAAGGGCCTTCATTCTAATTGTATCATTTGGACGAGTTACATGAATATGTCCATCTTTAACTTCAATATTCATCTCAGGAGCAAATTTTGCTTTTAGTTCGCCTTTAGGTCCTTTTACTAAAACAATATTTCCTTCTTGAACATCAACTGTAACGTTAGGATTTAGAACGATTAATTTATTACCAATTCTTGACATAATTCATCCTCCTACCAAACATAAGCCATGACTTCGCCGCCGATTTTTTGTTTTCTAGCTTCTCTATCAGTCATAACTCCATTTGATGTTGATACTATTGCTATACCTAAGCCATTGAATACTTTTGGCATTTCACTAGCTTTTGCATAAATTCTTAAACCAGGTTTTGAGATACGAGTTATACCTTTGATAACTCTTTCTTTTTTATCTGTATATTTTAATGTAACTTGAATATATTTTTCAAGTCTATGATTCTTAAGTTCTCTTTCAAGAACTTCATAGTTTTGAATATATCCTTCGTTTTTGATAACTTCTAAAACTTCTAATTTTGTTTTTGATACTGACATTTCTACTTTCTCGTGTTTTGCTTGGTTAGCATTACGAATGCGAGTAAGCATATCAGCAATTGGATCAGTCATTCCCATTATTAGACTCCTTCCTACCAGCTTGATTTAGTAACGCCAGGGATTTGTCCCTTGTACGCTAATTCTCTAAAGCATAAGCGGCATAATTTAAATTTACGATATACTGCATGAGGACGTCCGCAGCGTTCACATCTTGTATATTCTCTTACCTTAAATTTAGGTGTGCGTTTGTTTTTAACTTTTAACGATGTTTTAGCCATAATAAGTCTCCTTTACTTTTTGAATGGCATTCCCATTAGTTTTAATAATTCATAGCTTTCTTTATCAGTTTTAGCTGTAGTAACTATAACGATATCCATACCACGAACTTTTAATACTTTATCAAAATTGATTTCTGGGAAAATCAATTGTTCTTTAACACCAAATGTGTAATTTCCACGGCCATCGAATGAATCTTTCTTTAAACCACGGAAGTCACGAACACGTGGAAGAGCTATTGAAACAAGTTTATCATAAAACTCATACATTCTTTCTCCACGAAGTGTAACTTTACAACCGATTGCTGCACCTTCACGAAGTTTGAAATTGGCGATTGATTTCTTTGCTTTTGTAATAATAGGTTTTTGACCACTGATTGCTCTTAAATCATCAGCAGCTGCATCTAAAGCTTTTGAATTTGAGATTGCATCTCCAACACCAATATTAATAACGATTTTTTCAATCTTAGGAACTTGCATAACTGATTTATAACCAAAAGTTTTCATTAACTCAGGTTTAACATTTTCATTATAATTAGCTAATACTCTATTCATAATTTTACTTATCTAGTTCCTTTCCGCTTTTGATTGAATAACGTACTTTTTTGCCAGCAGCATTCAATTTATAGCCTATTCTTGTTGTTTGTCCTTTGCCATCAACAACTTCATAATACATAACGTTAGAAATAGCAATAGGAGCTTCTTTTTGGATAATTCCGCCATCAGGATAATTGTTATTTGGGCGAGTATGACGACTTACTTTATTAACACCTTCAACAATAACCTTTTGTTCTCTAACATATACTTTTAATACTTTACCTGTAGTTCCTTTAGAATTACCTGTAATTACTTGTACTGTATCACCTTTTTTAATAAACATAGTACCCTCCTTATAGAACCTCAGGAGCAAGAGAAATAATCTTCATGAAATCTTTGTCGCGTAATTCACGTGCAACAGGTCCAAAAATACGAGTGCCTTTTGGTGTTTTATCATCACGAATGATTACTGCAGCATTATCATCAAATTTGATATAGCTACCATCTTTTCTTCTTAAACCGCTCTTTGTTCTAACAATAACAGCTTTTATAACGTCGCCTTTTTTTACTAATCCACCAGGAGTTGCTGATTTAACAGTTGCTACAATAATGTCTCCTACGTTAGCATATTTACGTCTAGTTCCGCCTAATACTTTAATTGTAAGTATTTCTTTTGCACCAGAGTTGTCAGCTACTTTAAGTCTAGATTCTTGTTGTATCATAAATTAGCCTCCTTATAGTTGTACAGCTCTTTCAACAATTTCAACTAAACGGAATTTCTTAGTCTTAGATAATGGTCTAGTTTCCATAATCTTAACTTTATCTCCCATTTTAGCTTCGTTGTTTTCATCATGAGCAGTAAACTTCTTTGAATATTCAACTCGTTTTCCATATAATGGATGTTTACGATATGTTGTTACTAATACTTTAATAGTTTTTTCTTCTTTAATTGAAACAACTTGTCCAATATAAACTTTACGACTATTTCTTTCCATAGAGAGCCTCCTTAGTTATTTGCATTAGCACGTTCATTTAAAACAGTTTTCATACGTGCTATAGCTTTCTTTGCTTTTTTGATTCTATCTGTGTTCTCTAATTTTCCAACTGCAGATTGAAAGCGTAAATTAAACAATTCTTTTTTCAAGTTCTCAATATTGTTTGAAATAGTGGCATCATCTAATTTTCTAATTTTTTGCATCTCAGTTTCTTTTCTAGATGTTTCTTTTACAACTTGTTTTTTTGCCATTATTCTTCACCACTTTCTTTGGTAATTATCTTTGTAGCGATAGGTAATTTATGCATAGCTAATCTTAGGGCTTCACGAGCAATTGCTTCGCTTACACCACCAATTTCAAACATAACTGTTCCCTTTTTAACTACAGCAACATATCCTTCTGGAGTACCTTTTCCGCCTCCCATACGTACTGCTAAAGGCTTCTTAGTTTGAATCATATGTGGGAATATTCTAATCCATACACTACCTTCACGCTTCATATAACGTGTCATCGCAATACGAGCTGCTTCTATTTGAGCTGCTGTAATCCATGTTCCTTCTTGAGCTTGTAAACCAAACTCACCGAAATCAACTTTTTTAGCTCCTTTTGCTTTTCCTTCATAGCTTACGCGATGAGGTCTACGGAACTTAGTTCTTTTAGGCATTAACATAATTATTTAGCCTCCTTAGTTTCTTTTTTAGCTGGTAAAACTTCTCCTTTGCAGATCCATACTTTTACACCTAATTTACCATATGTTGTATTTGCTTCAGCAATTGCATAATCAACATCAGCTCTTAATGTGTGTAGAGGAACTGTTCCTTCGCTGTATCCTTCACGACGAGCCATTTCTGCTCCTCCTAAACGACCAGAAATAGAAGTTTTAATACCTTTAGCTCCAGCTCTCATAGCATCTTGAATTGCTTTCTTTTGAACGCGACGGAAAGATGCTCTGTTTTCTAGTTGTCTAGCAATATTGCGTGCAACTAATGTTGCATCAAGATTTGGATTTGCTATCTCAACAACTGATAGGAAGAATGTTTTTCCTGTCATCTTTTGTAATAATTTTACTAAGTTAGTTTTGTTTGCCCCTTCTTTACCAATGATAAATCCTGGTTTAGCAGTGTAAATAGTAACCATAACTTTAGTTTTAGTTCTTTCAATTTCAATTTTTGAAATTCCATGATCGTTAACACCTTTTTGGTCATCACGATTTGTTGGAAGTTTTTCATAATATTTACATACAGTTTCACGAATCTTAATGTCTTCTTGTAAAAGATTTGCTACTTCTTTTTTATCGGCATACCATTTAGATTCCCAATCTTTTATAACGCCTATGCGTAAGCCTATTGGATTAACTTTTTGACCCATATAATCCTCCTAATTCTTCTCTGCAAGAACAATTGTAATATGACTTGTTCTCTTTAGTAATCTATCAGCACTTCCTTTGGCTCTAGGCAAGAATCTCTTCATTGTAGGGCCTTCATTAACGAATGCTTCTTTTACATATAAGTTTTCTTTATCCATATGGAAATTGTTAACAGCATTTGCAGCAGCAGATGTTAACACTTTACCAATTGCAACACTTGCAGCGTTTGGTGTAAGTTTTAGAATAGCAGCAGCTTCGCTTGCGCTTTTGCCTCTAACTAAGTCTATAACTAATCTTGCTTTACGAGGAGTAACACGGATTGTTTTTGCAGTACATTTTGCAGTTTTAATTGCTTCCATTATTTATCCCTCCTTAATTAGCTTTCTTGTCTTTACCGTGTCCACGGTAAGTTCTTGTTGGAGCAAATTCTCCAAGTTTATGTCCAACCATATCCTCAGTTACATATACTGGAATATGTACTTTTCCATTATAAACAGCGATTGTGCGTCCAATAAATTCAGGGAATATTGTTGAACGACGTGACCATGTTTGGATGACTTTTTTGTTTGTTTCATTTTGAGCTAGGACCTTTTTCATTAAGTGTTCATCACAGAAAGGACCTTTTTTAAGTGAACGTGCCATTTATTTATTCCCCTTTCTAACCATTACGACGACGAATAATCAAGTCGTTAGATTTTTTCTTATGTTTACGTGTCTTTAAGCCAAGAGCAATCTTACCCCATGGAGTAAGTGGTGCTTTTCTACCAACAGGAGTACGGCCTTCACCACCTCCGTGTGGGTGATCATTAGGGTTCATTACAGAACCACGAACAGTTGGGTTAATTCCCATATGACGTTTTCTACCAGCTTTACCGATGTTAACGTTCATATAATCAGCGTTTCCAACTTCACCAATTGTTGCGCGACAATTTCCTAGAATCTTACGCATTTCACCACTAGTTAATCTAATGATTACATATTTACCTTCACGACCTAAGATTTGAGCACTAGCACCAGCAGATCTTACTAATTGACCGCCATGTCCACGATATAATTCAATATTATGAATAACTGTACCAACAGGTATTTTTTCTAAAGGTAATGCATTACCAGTACGAATATCGATTGGATCTTTTTCAGTTGATTCACCAGATACGATTTTATCTCCAACCTTAATTCCTTTAGGTTGTAAAATGTATCTTTTTTCACCATCAGCATAATTTACTAAACAAATATTAGCTGATCTATTTGGATCGTATTCAATTGTTGCAATTGTTCCAACAATATTATCTTTATTTCTTTTGAAATCTATAATACGATATTTTCTTTTAGCACCGCCACCTTGATGACGAACAGTGATTCTTCCCATATTGTTACGTCCACCATTTTTGCTAATTGGTGCAAGTAAACTTTTTTCAGGTTTGTTTGTCGTAATTTCTTCATTAACTAATGTTGACATATTACGACGACCATTAGTCGTTGGATTATATTTTTTAACAGCCATTTTTAATCCTCCTAAATTTCGAATACATCAATAGTTGAACCTTTTTCTAAAGTAACAATTGCTTTACGAACAGCTGGTAAAAAGCCTTCATAACGTCCCATTTTGTGAGGTTTCTTTCTAACATTGATAATGTTAACACTTCTTACTTTAACATTTTTAGATTTAAAGATTTCTTCTATTGCATTCTTAACTTCAATTTTATTAGCATCTTTACTAACTTCAAAAGTATATTTTCTAATTACTTCATCTTTGTAATTCTTATCAGGATCAGTTCCTATAGTTGCACCATATTCAGCTAACTTAGTTGTCTTTTCAGTTATAATTTGTCTTTTAATTACATCATAAGGATTTTTCATTATTTCAATACCTCCTCATATTTCTTAACAGCACCTTCTGTTAATACATAAGTTGTTCCATTAATTAAATCGTAAACACTTAAATGATTATAAGTTTGTGCATAAACGTTTGGAATGTTGTTTGTTGCACGTGTTACTTGAGGATCTTCGTTTTCAAGAACAACTACAATCTTACCAGAAACTTTAATAGCTTCTAAAATTTTAATAAATTCTTTTGTTTTTAAAGTTTCTAATTTAAATTCATCAACTACAACTAAATTGTTATTAGCTAATCTATTTGATAATAAGACTTTCTTAGCAAGTCTTACTACTTTCTTGTTTACTTTAACTGCATAGCTTCTTGGTTTTGGTCCAAATACTGTACCACCACCACGCCATTGTGGAGCTCTGATTGTTCCTTGACGAGCACGACCAGTTCCTTTTTGTCTCCATGGTTTTCTTCCACCGCCGCTAACTTCGCTACGGCCTTTAGTACAATGTGTTCCTTGTCTTTTTGCTGCTCTTTCAGCATTAACAACATCGTATACAACTTGCATATTAGGCTCAACACCAAAAACTTCTTCAGATAGAACTAAGTCTTTAATTTCTGCACCTTCTTGGTTTAATACTTTTATAGTAGGCATTATTTATTTCTCCTTTCTACACTAAAGCAGCAGGGTTAATTGGTTGCTCTTTTGCTTTTGAAGCATTAGAAATCACAACGAATGATTTCTTAGCACCAGGAACATTACCCCTTACTAAAATGATATTTTTTTCTAAATCAATTTTAACAATTTGTAAATTTTGAATTGTAACTTGTTCTCCACCCAATCTGCCAGGCATCTTCTTATTTTTGAAGATTCTTGCTGAATCGATTGAACCCATAGAACCAGTTCCACGATGATAGCCAGAACCATGAGCCATAGGTCCTCTATGGAAATTGTGACGTTTGATAACACCAGCATATCCTTTACCTTTGCTTGTTCCAGTTACATCAACTATTTCGCCTTCCGCGAATATATTTGCTTTAACCTCTTGGCCTGCTTTGAAGACTAACATTTCATCTCCAGCGATTTCTTTAATGAAGCGCTTAGGATTTGTATTAGCTTTTTCAGCATGCTTAATAGCTGCTTTAGTCGAATTTTTGACCTTAGCATCTGCAAAACCCAATTGAACTGCGTTATAGCCATCAGTTTCAACTGTCTTAACTTGAAGCACAACGTTTGGTTCTACCTGAACAACAGTTACAGGAACTAAATCACCTTGTGCTGAGAAAATTTGAGTCATTCCAATTTTTCTACCTAAGATTCCTTTTGCCATGAGTTTTCACCTCCTATAATACTCATTATTTAAGAATAATTTCTACACCTGCAGGTATTTCAAGATGAATTAATACATCCATTGTTTTAGGTGTAGTTTCAACTATATCGATTAGACGTTTGTGTGTTCTTCTTTCAAATTGTTCACGACTATCTTTGTGTTTGTGTGGTGAACGAATGATAGTGAATACTTCTTTTTCTGTTGGAAGTGGAATAGGACCAGATACTTTTGCACCAGTCTTTTTCGCAGTTTCAACAATTTTTCTTGCAGCCTCATCAATAAGTCTGTGATCATAAGAAACTAATTTAATTCTTAATGCTTTTTTTGCCATGTTTTTCCTCCTTCGCATCATTTAAAATGTAGCTAGACTCCATACGAATTACCTGATTTCTAGGGTATTGGCAACGCACCCGTGCGTATCAGCAACCTCGCATATCTTCGTCAGTTCTATAACCTTATAAATTATACTACAAGTAGAAGTGTTTGTCAATTGTTTTTTTCTCTTTTTTGAAAACAAAAAAAATGTAACCAATTCAGGCTACATTTAGGTTTACTTTTTAAACAATCTTCTTCTTTCTCGAGGACTTAAAGCTGCATATTTAGGCTCTTTTTCAGTTTTTCCTCTTACAAATTGAATTAAGTCTTCATCAGCTCTTTTATCTCTCGAAAGACGTCTGCATCTTAATTTTTTTCCATTTTCAAGTTTAATAAGATATGTGCTTTTTTTAAGAGTTATTTCCGCACATTCTTTTTTTGAGATTGTATATACATATCTAGCTGTGTAGAATATGCCTTGATTCCCGCTAATTGATATTTTATATACCTCATTAAATATAATATGCGTTAAAAAGAAATATACAATACCAAATATAATTACCGTGCTCGTATACAAAATTAGAGCTTGTGCTATAGTTTCATTATATCTTTGAGCTAAGCTAATCACAAGAAAAACTATAGCGAGGAAAAGTATGCTAAATAATATGACATACAAATCTCTTATAAGAGAATATCTTTTTGGTGCTTGTGTATTTTTAACTTTTGTCATTAACTCACCATAAATATTATTTTAATTCTTATTTGTTTTGAACATTATGGTACAAATCTTGAACATCATCTATGTCATCAAGAAGTTCTTCAAAGTGATTGAATTTCCTTTTTCCTTCGTCATCTAATTCGACATAGTTTTGAGGAATCCATGTTGTTTCATCTTCATCAAATTCGATTTCACCAAATGTACCAACTAGTGCTTCACGAACTTTTGTATAAGATTGTTGTGGTGCGTATACTGTAACATATTCTTCATCAACTTCAACATCATCAACTTCAACATCAGCCATCATTAATGCTTCTAATACTTCTTCATCTGTATGGCCTTTAAATGTGAATATTGCTTTATTATTGAAAAGATATTCAACGCATCCAGATACACCCATTTTAAATCCTGCTTTGCCAAATGCCGTCTTTACAGCTGTATAAGTTCTATTAACATTGTCAGATAAACAGTCGACCATAACCATACAGTTATTTGGCCCATATCCTTCATATCTAACAAAATTATAAGCTTCTCCAATTCCACCTTTAGCTTTTTCAATAGCTCTCTTAATTACATCTGCAGGAATATGTTCTTTCTTTGCTTTTTCAATTTCTTTTTTTAATGCTTGGTTAAGCTCTGGATCTGGGACACCACTCTTTGCTGCCACATAAATTGCTCTTCCAAATTTGGCATTTTGTTTACTTTTGATTGCTGCTGTCTTAGCCATTGAAGCAGCTCGTACCTCATGTGCTCTTCCCATAAAAATCTCTCCTTTGCTTCATAAAGTATTTTAATTATATCACAAGTATATCAAAAAGTGAACTACTAATTTTTATATTTTATTCTTTTATCTTATTAGAACATTTATTTTATCGCATAATAAAAGCCCATATTTCGGGCTTTTACCATTTTTTCTTAAGAAATATTTCTACTTTCTCAAGTAAATTCTTTCCGTAATTACTTAAATTATATTTAGTTTTCTTTGTAGGGGTCTTTAAGTAATTTGGCAATTCTCTATACATCTTTGCTATTCTATCTAGAAAATCTCCTAAATCGAATTTGTCATCATTAAATAGCACTAATTAAAATGCGAATGCTGCTCCACAAATAACTAATAATATAAATAAAACTAAAATAAATGCATATCTTCCGCTAGTGTTCCAGCCTCCGCCACAGCAAGTATTAACATTGTTACAGTTTCCCACAATTACACCACCTTTCACTTTATTGTATGTAAAAATTAATATTTGGTTCTTATAAAAATATAAATTCATAAATATATAAAGGGGGATAATATCGGTACAATCAATGATTTTACTAATTTTGATTTTAAGAATATGTCTTCAATGCTGAGCGATTTATCTCCCCTTGAATTTGGTGTTTTAGGTTGTATAGTAGGAATTATTCTTTCATCTTCTCTTTCTTCTGCTGATTTGAATTCTTTAGGTAATTTTTTTGAACTAGTTGGACAGGTAATGCTTACCGTTCAAGCCCAAATGGAAAATGGCACGCCAACTCATACTCATGCCAGAGAATTCTATATGTTAAAGAAAGAAATGGATGATAAATATAATTATTTACTAAATCTTTTAAATAAAAGGAATAATTTATAATTATATCGCATATTATAATATGTAAAGGAGGCATTAGCATGAACGTTAAAAGCATGGCAAGAGTAAAATACTCTTATAACTTGGATGGTATTAATTTAACTGGGGTTACCACTTCAAATATTGTAAACACGGAAGTAAGAAAAATGGGTCTTTTAGCAAGAAAATTTTCTAGTAGTGAGTTTTATAAGACAGGAGATATCATATCGTTTAATATTGTCGTATCTAATACGGGAAATTACCACACTAACAATATTATTCTTGAGGATACAATTGTTGGGCAAGAGCTTATTCCTAGCACTGTAAAGTACTATTTATTAGATGATGATAAAGATTTAGATGTTTCGTATGAAATCTTAGATAATCTTTTGAAGATTAAAATTCCTAAACTTGATGGACATAACATATGTGTTATTTCTTATAAAACTATTATCTCAACAAATCTACAGTCAATTAAATCTGAATTAAAACTTTATAGTGATGAGATTGAAGAAGTCGTCTCAAAACCATTTGATTTGAAACAAGGATTTGCACGTATTGAGTGTTATAAGAAAGTCAATGACAATGTCACATTCTTAAATTCTAATTTGACATATGAATTAACACTTAAAAATACTGGTAATATTAGTGCATATAATGTGGAAGTGTATGATGAACTTCCAGCAACTTATTCTTTAGATTTAAGTAATCCCGTAATTTATGATGGAAATAAACTTGATTATGAGCTAAATAATAATATTTTAACGTTTGCTTTGCCAGAAGTGCCTGCACAATCTGAAGTTACCATATTAGTTAATGGCAGAATAACAAAATAATATATACAGAGGTTTTTCTTTTATGAACAACCTCTTTTTATCTTGCATTTATCTTGCATTTTATCTTGCATTTATCTTGCATTTCCATTTATTTGTGATATAATATATTCGTCAAAGGAGATTATTTTAATGATTAATTTAGGAAAAGAAAATGAAAATTTAGAATTCAAAGAATCAACTGCTGAATTTGATAAAGCTTGCAAAGCTATCGTAGCAATGTTAAACAAATCGGGATTTGGTACAGTATATTTTGGAGTAAAAGATAATGGTGATGTTATAGGACATAATATTGGTAAAGATACATTATCAACTTTAGCAGACAGAATAAAGGGTTCTATAAGACCAAGTGTTTATCCAACAATTCTCCCAAAAACAATTGAAGATAAAACAATAATTAGTGTGACTTTTTCAGGGAGAAATAAACCTTATGCCTATAAAGGATCTTTTTATATTAGAGTTGAACAGCAGAATCTTGTTGTTGACCCATTAGTTTTAAGAGAGTTAATTAAAGAGAGTCATGAATATAATGATTTGTGGGAAAATGAAATAACAAATTTTGGACCTGAATATATTGATGCCGAAGCTGTTGATATGTATTATAGACAGGCAGTTTCAATGGGAAGAATAAATAAATTTGACCATACAAGCGAAGAACTATTAACCCAACTTAAACTAATGGTTGATGGTAAACTTACTAATGCAGGCAATTATTTATTTGGTAAAAATTGTCCATTAGTATATAAAGCAGTGGAATATCCAACTGTTGAAAGATTAAATCCAATAGATTTAAAAAGGTTCGAAGGTAATATTTTTAATTTAATTAATTTGATTATCAATTATATTAATCAAAAAATGAGTTGGAAAGTTGAAATCCATGACATCCATCGCATTGAAGTACCAGAAATACCTATAATAGCTATTAGAGAAATTGTTATTAATTCATTAGTACATTGTGACTTTCATAGCGATTCTGAACATCAAGTCACAATTGATCCCGAACATATAGAAATATATAACCCTGGTGTCTTTGGAGAATATACTCCTTTGGATTATGTTGAAAGAGTATTACCATCTAGAACAAAACATAAAGTTATTCAAGGTATTATTTTTAAAGCATTTGATGTGGAAACATTGGGTAGAGGATTAAAGCGAATGGATAACGCTTGTAAAGAATACAATATTAGCTGGAATTATTCTAAATATAATTTTGGTTTTTCATTTACGTTTAATAGAACAAAACTTGATAAGACACAAAACTTATCATTTGACGCAAAAAGAATTTTAAATTTAATGAAAGATAACAATGGTATTCTTGAAAATGCAAGCATAGCTATGAGTGTTATAAATAAAAAGGATAGAGCAACTCATAACGTTATTAAAGAACTAATTGATAATAACATTATCGAAAGAGTTGGTTCAAATAAATCTGGTTTTTGGAAAATTATTAATAAATAATTAGTTTATAGATATTCTAATTGTTTAATATTTTATTAACCGATAGCAGAATAATTACATTAAGAGGTTTTGCATTTGATATTAACCTCTCTTTGCCTTACATTTATCCTGCATTCATCTTGAATTTTTATTATTTTGTTGTTTTGTACATCTATTTAATTGATTTGACATTTATTTAATTAAAAGAAAGCATAGGACAGCCCTTTATAAGGTTATCCTATGCTTTTTATATGATATTCAGTAACAAATAATAGCTTTATTTTTCAAATGTTATTTTTACTTTTAAATTTTTGTTGTACCAAGTATCTTCATCTTCACCTGATGCGCCATATGAAACATATAAATTGTAGTCAGTACTACTTGTACTATCATTAAAACTAATTATGTTTGCTATAGATATAGTTGTTTCGAAGTTATATGTTTTATATGTTGTAGTTACACCATCTCCACCATGATCATATTTAACTTTACATTCGTTCCCATTAACATCTTTTAAAACGTACAATTCATTAACAAATGGATTTTGCAAGTTATCTAGATTATTATAAAGAAATATATGTTGGTACCCATCATTCTTTTCACTTATATCTATTGAAATAGATACTTTAATTTTTGTATAACCCAATTCTTGATATTTATCTAAATTTGTTATAGTTATTTTATCATATGGTTGCTTTTCTCTGCCGCTATCTGTTATTTTTTCTTCTTCTGTTCTTGTGAAAGCTTGTGATGAATTTAGATAACTTGCAAGTATGTCTACATCATTGCTAGGCATTTTATCTGGTATTTCACCAGCAAAAGAATAGAATATGTAACCATTCTTTTTAGGTGCTTTAATATCTTCTTTATTTATAGTTTCACCATATGCGTAATCATATCGTTTGATCTCTACTCGTTTAATCTCTGGGATTCCCGGTTTGATTGCTGATGGCACTTCTATAGATAATTCACTTATTATTATAGAGTAAATATTACGTTCCCACCTAGCATAAAGTGTTATTTCTTTTGGATAAATTCCATCAAAATATATCTCTTGTTCGTCGCTATAAATAACTTCACCATCTGATGATTCTGCCCACCCTAAAAATGTATAGCCTTCTCTACTGAAATTATTTTTATTTAATTTCTTAGTTTCTTTATATTCTATTATTTGAGAAACCATCGAGCCACTTCCATCTCCTGGATTAAAGTTTATAGTTAGTGTCCCAATAGAGGTTTGTAACCATTGTGCGTATAAAGTAATTTTATCTTCACTTGTTAAATTTTTAACTTCAGTATTATTATCATACATAACATCTCCTTCAGCAGTTGTGCTCCAGCCTATAAATTTGAATCCTTCTCTAGTAAATGTGTTTTTTGATAATCTATACTTAGTATCTTTAAGGTAAACTGATGTTTCCATTTCACCAGTTCCACCATTTGCATCATATTTTACTAAATATGAGTTTTTCACATATTTTTCTAGTGTTTCAAAAGGAATTTTGTATGATATTGGATCTTTTTGATCGATATTAATAATTCCGTCTACAGGTTTAGCGTTGCTATCGCTAGTTTTATATTCTGGTTCATATAAAATTGTTGTTGAGACGCTACTATCTAATATACTATATGCACTCATATAATAGTTTCCACTTTTGACATCATATACAATTAACATATATGTTGATACTGTTCCTGTTGTTACGTATTTATATTTACCATTAGGAGCATTTTCTGATAATTTATCAGTTGTTGTTACTGTTTCTTTATAAGCATTATCATATGCAACTGTTGAAGAGAAAGTCTCCTCTTCTCCTTGTTGCTCGCTTGATGAACCGCCAGAACTGTTTGTCTTTGTTTTAGTTTTAGTAGTTGTTTGGGCATATTTACCATTAACTTTTAATATATTCTTAAAATTTAATTCCCCTCCAACTTCCCAACCGCTTGATTTGCTTTTTGCTTTTGCAATACTTTCTTCCCAAGAACTTGTATTTGTTACAACTTTCGTTACAGTATTAGCTACATTCTCAGCAACAGATTCTGTATATTCTTGTTCGTATGATTTTTTCCATTCTCTACTATGATCATTTGTTGTTTTATCAAAAGCATCTATTTCTGATAAAACAACATTTCTAATTTTTCCTAAAGAATACAAGAAGAAATATGCATTACTTTCTTCATCATAAACTACTTCTAATGCACCACTTTCAGTATTATCGACTATGCTTTCTTGCATATAGTAGCAAGCGTACAAGTCTATATCACCTGTCGTTCCTTTATTTATCTTTTCAACGTTCTCTCCATTTTCATCAATCCAACGAGAGAATACTAGTCCAGAATATGATGCTTTTTCTAAAATCACTTCATCAACAATAGTATATTTTAATTGGTTGTTATGACTATATGCATTATAATAATGAATTTCATATTCTATAAGCTTCATTTTTGCATATAAATTAATATTTCCTTTTTTGCCAACTTCTATTTCATCAACTTTACCACCATTTAAACATTCTGATGTAGTATACCAGCCTTCTAATGTATATCCTTCTTCTTCAAAGTCATACATTTCTTCTGGCAATAAACCTTTTTCAGTATCGTAAGTACTTGTATAAATACAATTATTATCCCAATACCATCTTATATTATATGTTGATTTTTCATCTATTATGATTGGAATAATCTCTGTTTGTTTATCATTACATTTAGCACATGTTCTTTCTTTTAAGCCTGTTTTGTTTACTTCTGCTGGTGTTATTATAATCCACTCACCATAACTATGTCCTAGTGCATCTATATAATTATCTTTATATGTATCACCACATTTACAAGTATATAGAGTGTATCCTTTTGCGGTACATGTTGGGCTAATTACATCTTTTGTATAATTATGGCCTGTTGCATCTATTTCTTTTTTTTCGAAATATGTACAGTTTATACATATTCTTTTTTCTGTTCCTTTTTTCGTGCAAGTTGGATTATCTACTGTTTTCCATTCGCCATATGTATGGCCTGTTGCATCTATTTCCTTTGTTTCATAATATGTACAGTTTATACATATTCTTTTTTCGATTCCTTTTTTTGTACATGTTGGATTATCTATTGTTTTCCATTCACCATATGCATGGCCTGTTGGTCCCATTTCTTTTGTTTCATAATATGTACAGTTTACACAAACTCTTTTTTTCATTCCTTTTTCTGTGCAAGTTGGATTATCTACTGTTTTCCATTCGCCTAAAACGTGGTCTGTTTTTTCTGTATAATTATCTTTATATGTATCGCCACATTTACAAGTGTACTCTGTATATCCTTTTTCAGTACATGTTGGTGCAACTACTTTATTCGTATAGTTATGTACATGATCTAGTTCTGGTATTTCTTCCGTAATTTTATCATTACATTTTGTGCATACTTTTTCTTTTAATCCCTTTTTATTTTCTTCTGCTGGTGTTACTATAATCCATTCGCCATATGTATGTCCTGTTGGTTCTACTTCTCTTGTTTCGTAATATGTACAGTTTATACATATTCTTTTTTCGATTCCTTTTGTGATACATGTTGGATTATCTACTATTTTCCATTCACCTAAAACGTGGTCTGTTTTTTCTGTATAATTATCTTTATATGTATCACCACATTTACAAGTATATAGTGTGTATCCTTTTTCAGTACATGTTGGTTTAACTACTTCATTTGTATAACTATGTATATGAGATAGTTCTGGTATTTCTTCCGTAATTTTATCATTACATTTTGTGCATACTTTTTCTTTTAATCCCTTTTTATTTTCTTCTGCTGGTGTTACTATAATCCACTCACCATAACTATGCCCTAATGCAGCTTTTTCATTTTCTTGATAACTATCTCCACAATCACACGTATATTGTGTATGTCCTTTTTCGGTACATGTTGGTTCTATAATTTTTTCAGTGTATTTATGAGTATGGTCAAGTTGTGATATTACTTCTGTTTGTCTATCATTACATTTAGTACATACCTTTTCCTTTATACCTGCTGAACCTTCTGTTGCTTCTATTATTACTTGCCATTCACCATATGTATGGCCTGTCGGATCTACATCTTTTGTTTCGTAGTATCCACAACTTGTACATATCCGTTTGTCTATTCCTTTCGTCGTACACGTTGGTGAAACCATTTCTTCCCATTCGCTAAAGATATGGTTATGATTTGCATTACATCCTATTAATATCAAACAAAATACTAGTGTTAATATTAGTTTAGAAATCTTTTTCATTAGAATTACATACCTCCATTACTTTGATATTTAATTTTACACCCCCCCCCTCATTTGTCAAGAATAGGTTTGAAGACAGTATATAATTGAAGAAATTTTAAATATATTTACTTATACAACATAAAAAAAGCCCTTTTTGGGCTTTATTGAGTAAATTTTTTATAATATTTTTGGTTTATTTTACTTATTTCAGTTATTACTAACATATCAACACTACAAAAATCAGTATCAATAAAAGCATTTTTTCCAAATGTGCTTCCTGTACGAATATAACCTTTTATTAGTGGAGGTATATTTTTCAAAGCTTTTTCTTCGTCAATTACTAAATCTTTAGGTACTACATATTTATTTCCAATTGCATAACAATTGTGTTCTGATAAATAATTTGTATCGATGTATTTTAAGCTTTCTAAGCACGAATTAACATCTGTGCTGTGAAAGGATGCCGTACCAATCATCATTTCGATATTATGATTATTAGCATATTTAATTACTTCTCTCCACAAAATTATCATAGCAAATCCATTACGATACTCTTTCGCAACTACTGCTCTTCCAATTTCCATTAGTCTATAGTCTTTTATAGCATCAATGTTGAATTCTTTTTCTAATAGAAATTTACTATTTAAATTTGTTAGATGTTCTTTTAAAATAAATCTATAAGTTCCAACAACTTTATCTGTCTCTGTATCAATTACCACTGCATGATCGCAATATGCATCGTATTCATCGCTGTCTAATCCTTCACCTGTTTTTTCAGGATTATACTCACATATCATTTCTTCATATCTTAATTTAAACACTTGAGTGATTCTTTTTTGGTAATCTTCATCACTTCGGTTCAGTATTTTTCCAATTAACCTTCCTCTATTTGTACTCATTTTACACCTCGAACTTCTTTACTATTCTTTTTAATCTCTGAGGGATGTTTATATTATAAGGACATCTTTTTATGCAAACTTGACAGTTGATGCATTCACTTGCTTTTATTTTGGTATTAGCATATCGCGTTATGGCCCATGTTTTTAATCCATATCGATCGAAATAGTTTTCTAAGGTAAAGATGCTTGGTATGTCTATCCCTTTTGTACAAGGTAAACAATAACCACAGCGGTGGCAAAACTCTTCTTTGGCTTCCTTTTTTGTTTTCTCTATGTATTTTATGTCATCATTTGTTAGAGTTATTTCGTTTACCATAAGTGAAGCGTTTTGTATAACTTCTTTTTCTGAACCCATTCCTGGTATTGACACATCTAATGATTCTTGCGCTAGTAAATATTTTAGTGCTGTTTCGCTTTTGTCGATGAAGCCTCCACCTAAAGGTTTCATAGCAATTGTTCCAATATTTTGCTCTTTAGCTTTTTCGAAGAGTTCTTTAGCTTCGTCTTCGATAAAGTTGAAAGGAAACTGAATTGTTTCAAATAAGTTTTGATACTCTTTGTTTGTTACTATTTCCATTAGGAAATCCATACTATGAGATGTTATTCCAATATGTTTGATTTTCCCTTCTTCTTTGGCTTCTAGTAAAGCTTTATAAGCACCATTACTAGAAATAACTTTTTCAAAATCGTCTTTTTTGCTTATATTATGACATTGATATAAATCGATATAATCTGTTTGTAAGTTATTAAGACTTATTTCGATATCTTTTTTCATATCATCATAACTTCGGCTCATAGATTTTGTTGCAATATATACTTCGTTGCGATACCCTTTTAAAGCATTTCCTAAATATGTTTCACTTACGGTATATCCTCGAGCGGTATCAAAGAAGTTTATACCGTTTTGGATAGCTACTTCTACTATTTTATTAGCTTCTTCTTGGCTTAGTTTTTGGATAGGAATCCCTCCAAAACCAATTGGTGAAACATATATATTTGTTTTACCTAATTTTCTTTTTGTCATTCTCTTCACCTAATTTTTACTTATATAATGTATTTTACCTTTTATTCTTATTGACTGAAATAAGTTAATTTTTTTTATTTTACTTGTAAATGAAACTTTCTTATCCACTTGTTTATTAGTTTCTCTAACTAAAGTTATATGCGGATAGAATGGTTTATTATCAATTTCAAAGTTTTTCACTTTAAGTTTTTCTAGTAATTCATTATAAAGTTCTTCTAATTCTTGTGTTTTATCTACTTCATATATAAGCATATCTTTTAATGTTTTTATGCCTTTTATAGTTAAATAATTTAATTTGCTAATATCTAATGAATTAATAATATCTTTTAACTCTTCTTCTCTATCAGTTTCGCCAATAAATCTTAATGTTAAGTGGATATTCTTAATGTCTGCGTAATTCCCTCTTACACCTTCTTGATATAACATATTAAAGTAATTATTTGTAATTTTTAAAGCCTTATCATCAAGGTTAATCCCAATAAATGCTCTCATAACTTCTCAATGACGTATAAGTATGGAGGATTATTAATTTGATTAATAAATTCATATCTTAAAACATCATACTCCTTTTGGTTTAATTTTCTTAACCACTTATCAATTTCAATGCTTTCTTTTTGTCCTTCTTCGTGTCCTGGGTAACATACTACAATAATTACTCCCTTTTTTTGAAGGATGCTGAAAACACTTTTTATTGACTCGATTACTTCTTGATAATGTGTTGTTATCTTCTTATCCCCTTTAGGAAGATATCCTAAATTATAAATTGCCGCTTTTATACTTTCTTTCACATATGTTAGAAGGTTTTTATGACTATCTTTAATTAATACCACATTATCATAAACTTTAGTTTTTTCTTGTGTGCTTTTTATGGCTTCATCTTGGATATCAAAAGCATATACCTTCGCACACCTTTGGCAGAGAAACAAAGTATCATTTCCCCTCCCACAAGTTAAGTCGAGGCATGTATCTTCTAAAGTAATTTTTTCAGAAATAATCTTTTTTGCGTAATCTAATATTTTATCCATTTAAATATTACTTATTAGATTTATTTTATTTGAATCTAATATAAACCTCATTTCTTTTGATATTAATTTAAGATCACCTTTTTCATTTTCACCATATAGTTTATCCCCTACAATATTATGCTTAATATAAGCTAAGGATACTCTTATTTGGTGAGTTCTACCTGTCTCAATGATTACATCTAACAAGGTATTACCTCCGATATATTTTATAACATTATAGTGTGTAATAGCTTTTTTGCCTGTTTTAGTAACCATATGTTTTTTGCTATCGTGGCGGTTTCTGCCCATCATAACTTCAATTGTTCCATTTTCTTTGATTATCCCTCGTACTAAAGCATTATATCTTTTATATACTAAATTATTAGCTATTTGATAATCAATTTCACTATGAGCTAAGATGTTTTTAGAAAACAAACATATTCCTTTGGTTTCGTAGTCAATACGATGTAATGGCCTTACTAAGCTATCATCACCTTTTTGATATAAATAGTGATTTAGGTAATTCATTATTGTTTGAGAACACGTTCCGTCTGAATGAATTAATGCATTAAATGTCTTATCAACAGCTATTATTTCAGAGTCTTCATATAGTATATTTATAGCTACTTTATCATTAGAGTTATATACATATTCAGATGTTTCAAGAAGGCTATAGTTTATATATATTTCTTCATTAGGATGTAATATGTCTTCTTTTGTTAGATACTTATTTTTATTTGATATAGCATTTACTAAGCATAGTTTATATATATTTTTGTTAGATAAATGTCTTGAACTTAAATACTTTTCTAAAGTTTGTTCTTTGGCTATTTTATATTTACTAATCATTTATGATTTTAAAAATCTCCTCTTCTGTATACACATCAATATGCTTTTTTTCTTGTATTTTCTTAAGTGCTTCTAAATGTTTTTTAGATGGATTGGGAAAAATAACGAAAGTATTTATTACTCTTGTTATTTCTTTTGAATATAATCCACCTTTACTTGTAATTAGCTTCTTAAACTCATTTTTAGTCATCTTAGAAGGTTTTCCTGTGAACGAAAAGATTTTACCTGACAAAAGATTAGAAACAGGTTTTTCTTCCTTTAATTTAAGATAACAATTGCGATAAGTCTTTTGGTTAAGCACACCAAAGCATAATCCTAATTCTTCAAATAAATCTTTCACATCATATGTTTGATACATTCTTTTACATCTTTCTAGTATGTAATAACATATTGAGGCATCACTAATAGCATTGTGGTGTTGATGTTCTATTTCTAGATAATTAGATATATTAGATAGTTTAAAAGATGTTAATGTTCCTTTAAAAGCTATTCGTGATACTCTTAAGGTACATCCTATTTTTATATTAGGATATTTTAAATTGTATTTTTCGATTAAACTTTTTAGCACGTTCATATCAAAAGATGCTGAATGGGCAAATACAATATTTCCATCGATAAGGTCATATATTTCATCCCATAATTCGGGAAAAGTTTTTTCGTTTTCGACGTCACTTGGTGTTATTCCATGAATAGCTATGTTTTGGCTAAAAAATGGCTCCTTTGGATTGATTAAATAATATTTTTCAAATACTATTTTCCCGTTTTTTGCCCCAACAAGACCTACACTACAAGCACTAGTCAAGTTAGCATTTGCTGTTTCAAAGTCTATTGTAACATATTCAACATTATTCGATGACATATGCTACGCCACGCCAAAACGAAGTAAATACTTCTAATGGATATTCGTAGTATACAAATAAGTTCTCTCCAAAGCGGCTATTGATGTTTGGATCGTTGCATAAAACATATGTTTGACCATCAACTTCTTTGTATCCTCGAACAACCAATAAATGGCCCCCTGTTTTATATAGTTTAGTATCTCCAGCAATACTAGCACCGACTGGCCCAACTTTCGCTAGATGTCTCTTTAGTTCTTCCCACGAATACATTCTGGCAACATAACCTTTATATCCAAAAGCACCCATAACAGCAGTATTGAACACCCAGTTACCAAATGTTGGAGCTTTATGTCCATTATCAGCTACTAAAGATGCAACATAACGATGTTCAAATTCACTATCTTTATCTGAAAAATTCATTCCTTTGAATTTTAAAAGCATAGTTGTTGTAGTGGCACTGCACATTTCATGACCAATTACAGGTACCATATTTTGATTTAACTTAGGAACATCATAGTCAACTATTGATGGTAAGTATCTTGCATCAACTTCATATTTATAATTATCTAATTTTAAAGCTATGCAAACTAAAGAAGCTTTTGCTTTTCCATTTAATACTAATTTATATTGCAATCCATCGCCTAACTTGTTATCATTCATAATGATTTCATCAACGCTCATATGAGCTATTTCATCATCTTGATTGTAATATAAGTTTTCTCCTCCTAAGCTCCACTTTCCGTAGGAGAAAAATTTGCTCATTTTATTGTTTTGTTTAACACTCATCATCATTTCAGTGTACGAATCATCTAAAGTTTCAACACACCAAGAACCAGTAAGTTTGATAAATTTATTGGTTTCAAATATTGGTGATAAAATATATCCTTCTTGATATCCTTCTTTGACTACTATTTTTCCATCTTTGTATTCTAAATTATGTAGTTCATAATTTTTCATATCCTCAGCACGACTAATTAAATTGTGTTTTGTAAAAGTAACATTCATATTTTTATACCTTTTGTTCCTTTCTTTGTATTTATCTTATCATATATTTACCAAAAAAACAATTAAAAAATAAGATTACAGTTCATATAGAACCGTAATCTCATCTATTATTCAACAATATAAGCAATTTTTTTCCAACAGTTCATAAATGTTGTTAAAGTCACTTCGTAATACACACCTTTAATATTAGGGTCATTGCATATTACAATTGTGCCTGTAGCTGTTTCTTTATATCCTCTTACAACAATCAAATGGCCATTTGTGCTATAACTGCCAAATTGTCCTCGAACGTTTGCTCCAAGAGGACCAACATTATTCAAATGCCATTTTACTTCTTCCCAAGAATACATTCTTGCCACGTATGCATCAACTCCGAAAGCTCCTGCAGTTATCATATTGTATGACCAGTTACCATATGTTGGATTGTTATGTCCTGTATCAGCAACCATCTTAGCCATAAATTCATGTTCATATGTATAACCTTTATCAGTGAAGTCAAATCCTTTCCATTTTAGAAGCATTGTTGTAGTAGTGGCACTACAAATAACTGAACCAATTGAAGGAACATCATGTTGATATAGTTTTGGAACATCTATATCTTTTTCAGAAGGTAAATTTGTTGTATCAACTGGGTAAACATAGTTAGATATATTTAAAGCTAAAGCAACAAGCGATAATTGTGGCGAATTTGCCTCTCTGCTCGTTTTTCTCATTGTAAACCTGTATTGCACAGCGTCAGCTTCTTTATCGTTTAAAACAAATATTTCATCTGTTGATAGCTCAGCAACGCTATCACTATCATCATAATATATATTTGTTAAACCTAAACCATATTTTCCATATGAAAAATACTTACTCCAAACGCCATTTACGCGTACTCTAATCTCAAGCTCTGCTGTCGCTTTAGTATCAGTTATGCATGAGTATGAACCTACAACTGATGTAAAGTTACGAACTTTGAAGATTTTAGAAGTATATGTGCCTTCTAAAGCATCTTCTTTTAGTACGACTTTACCATCTTTGTACTCTAAATTATCCATTTTAGCTGTATCTAAAGCAGCTGCTCTATCAACTAAATTATGTTTGCCGTAATATTCATCACATTCTGTCATGTCTACTTTAGTCACTAATATATCAAAAGTATATTCTTTTTCTTCATTTTCATATTTTAATTTTAAAGAAAGTGTAACCATTGTATCACTTTTTTGAGGAATTACAAAACCAGTATTTGATATTACTTCAGGATTTGATGATTCCCACTCTCCAATAACATCATAATCATATTCATTTGCTAAACTAAGATTGTTTTGTGTACTTGTTGGTAATGATATTTTATCGTATACTTTTTCAATTCTATCTAAAGCATCATATGGTTTTACAGTTATTTCAAAGAAATCACTATAAAAGTACATTACGTAATCATCTTCTAGAACGCACATAAGTGATAATGTTATGTTTGTATCCTTCTCAACAAAACTAATTACTCCTTGATCTGTTAGGACATATTTATTACTTGTTGACCATTGAAAACTAATATCACCTTTTTTATCAACTAAAACAAGATTTTTGTTTGTTGATGAAGGAATATTTAGTTCAGTTATCGTTTCAGTTACAACTGATTTAAATGATTTTATAGATATATTATTAATTTGTTTTTCTAATTTTTCTTCATCTAAAAGAAGTGTGATAACAAAATCAAAAACAACATCTTCGTCTTCAGGCATTACTATTACATTTCCTAAAAGCACTTCGCTATCTGATTTGTATTCTACATTAACTACTTCATTTCCAACTGTAATTTCTTGAGGAAGAATGTACGTTGATGTTAGCAAAGAAGGAATACTAATTTGATTATATGCCTCTTCTAATATTTTTTTTGCATTTTTTTCCGTTTTTAACACTTTAATTGTTTGAGTTATTGTTTTTTTATATTCTTCTACTGTGAAAATAATTTTTACTTCAACATCTATTTCTTCATCTGTTTGGCTTACGGTACCTTCATTAGAAAGCACATCTTCATTACTTGATTCATATGAAATAGATACTTTTTTATCTTCCACTACTACTTCTTGAGGGAAAGATATATTTTCTTTAGTTTCTAAAGGAAAATTAATTATTTTTAAAGCTTCACTTATTATTAAGTCATAATTATTTTCTTCTTTCAAAACAATTACTTTAAATTCTTTGACTTTTGTTACATCTTTATATGATAGAACGGCTTTAAGGCTAACCATAACATCTTCGTTTGTTCTTGTTACTTTTCCTTCGGTTGTTATGGCTTCGTTATCGCTTGTCCATTCAACTTTTACAAGTTTATCTCCTATCGCAACATTTATTGCAAGTTCGAAATCACTTGTTACTTCATCCTTAATGCCGCTTTCTAACTGCTTTATTGCTTCATCAACAATAGATTCATTACTTGTACCACATCCAAATAATGATATTGCTAAAAGCAAGCAAATGATGGTTAATACTTTTTTCATATATAAACTCCTTCCATAATATTTTATTGTTTTTTGTTTAATTATAGCATATTTAAATATTTCAGTCTAGAATTTTCAACTTTGTTTTCTTTAAATAATAAAAACACCCTTTAAGAGTGCTTTAAAAATAATTTTTTCTTCTATTATTTTAATAAATCTTTCAAATAAAACTTTAATTCTTTTTATTCCTCGGTTCTTAAATGACGTTATTAATATTTCTTTCCGTATTTTTCCGTTGACTAGTTATACTTTAATTTGTTATTTTGTAATACTAGTTTTTCTTTACCCCTTTCAATTGAATCACTTGTTTTAATTAATTCATCGTGTTCAATTGTTATTGACCAAATAGTCTTTAATATTTTTTTCTTAAATTCTTTTTTCTTCATTTTACTTCCTTTAGCAACAAATTGATTTTAAGGTAAAACATTTTTATATAATAGAAGTGTAAAATTATAAAAGTGAAGAGTAGTTTTAGCCCTTCACTATATATAACAATTAACTATCCTTTTTTTCTAAAAATATTTTTAAAAATTTTTAGAACAAACTATCTATTATACTTTTTATAACATTTGGCAATACAAAAGCAAGAATAATTATAACAGTTCCAGTAACAACTTTAATAACTGTACTGATGATAAAATCCTTAGTATTATTCTTTATATATGTTATTAAATCATATCTTATTAACGTTGATAACATATGAATAATCATAAATATAATTATTAAAACGTTGAAAACTGTACTATCCAATAACATACCTATTATTAAAAGGATAACAGCAAATCCACAAGTTCCGCCTGCAACAAGTTCGCGAATATTTCTCATTCTTGTTTCTTTTTGTTCTTTCTTTTGTATTGTAAATTCTTCAATTATATTGCTTATGCCATATAAATATGTATCATTCTTCGTTTCATTTGCTTTTGTTTGTAAATTGGCAAATGACTCATTTTCGTTTATATCTCTTTTATTTATGAATTCACCAATTGTAGTGCATTTTGCTTCAATAAACATTTTTGCTTCTTCAGCGCTGTAGTTTTCCTTATCACTTTGAAGAATATCAATTATTATTTCATTAGCTTGTTTAAACATATGAGCATGTATATATCCTTTAACAAGATAATTCTTTAAGCACAACAAATCTTCTTTTTGTAAATTGTTATACTTACTTTCGTTTTCTTGGTGAATTTTATTAAGAAGTTTAACCTTTGCATGTCCTAATGTTCGATATAAGTACTTTGTTAATGATAGTTCTATTTGAGATAACTCCTCTATATTTTTGAAATACTTCTCATATTCTTTAGCAAATTTCTTTATGTTTTCCACTGTTGATGTTTCTTCATCAAAAGACATTTTCTTGGTTAGTTTTACAAACGAATATAATTTATTATCTGAATATTCTTTGACTTTTTCATAATACATTTTAACTTTTTCTTTACTTTTGACTTTTTCAGCATAAAGTATAGCATACATATAAACAATAACTTTCTCATCTTCATCTAATCTTTCACTAATTGTCTCTTCGTTGAGATTAGATAACAAATAGCCTAATACTTCATAATCTTTAGCATATTTACTTGAGTAAATTGTGTTTAAGGCTTTTAAATAATCAATTTTTTCTTTGCTTATAACTTTTATTATATCTTCTGATTTAAAGTTTTGTGAACTATTTACTATTTTTTCAAGACTAAATTTTAAATCACTATTAGTAATAATTGTATCAATATTAGTTGGTTTTTTTCGTGATGAAAAATATTCAACAATCTTATCTTTTATCTTAATACAAAAATCTCTGATTTTGATAAGTACTTTCTTGATTTTCTCCCAAATCTTTTTTAATTTTGATTCTTTTTCCAAAGATTGATTTTGTTCATTATCTTGAATTTGATTTTGTTCTTTTTCGTTCATTATTGTATCCTCCCTCTAAGAACATTTAAAATTACAAACATTGAATATGTATCTAATCCACAATATTCAATTAATTCTTTCCGTATTTCAGAAATCTCTATGTTTTGCATATTATCTTGGACATTTTCGCTTTCATATTCTTTTAATTTCACATAACTAATTACTGCTTCATTACCATTTTGAACATCTAGTTCTTTATATGATAATTGAGAAAACTGTGGAAGAACTTTTTTTATAGATAAACTCCCTTGCATATTTTCGTGGTAATAGTTGATATGTCCTTGCCCGCTTCCTCTAATAACATCATATAAATCAAACATATGATTATTTATTTCCATAAGTTCGTTTTTATATTGAGGAAATATTTCAGAAAGTTCTTTGATACGATTATACTCAAAGCTTTTATTATAAACTAAAACTGTTCCGCCTTTTGACAAATCTATTATTTTTATCATTTCTTGAACTAATTCTTTTCGATGATCTTTAAAGTCATATGGCAAGAAATAATAATTATCTTTTTTCATATCACATTTCCCTTTTTCCTTTTCACAATGAATCGAAAATTGGAAAACTGATTGTGTGTATGGCTTTTCCCCAAAGAAACGAGGTATTGGTGAAGAGAAAGATTCAAAATCTAAATGATATACGGGATACTTGATGTTATCAATTAGATTTCTTATCGTGATTTTGTCTATATATTCCTGATGGCTATCAATACAATTTCTTTGTATTCTTTGATTTTCATTTGTTAGTAAATCTATAGGAATATCTTTTATGTTATAAATACCGTTATTAATTATCTCTTTTAATGTTTTTCCTCCTATGTTTCGTGAATTAAATAATGTTGTTATCGCATTTTTTTCAGTTAATTTTGGAAAACATATTTTTTTATATGTACAATCAGTACATGCTTTTTCATATGACATTTTGTCAAGCTTTTTTTGATTAATTGTCTCACATATAAGATTATAATCTTTGTTTAGAATATCTGTATAATTATTGAGTATTTCATTTGCATCAACAAAACAAATTAACTTTTCTTCATTACTTGTAATATCTTTAATATAATCTTTGTTTAAAATTGCTAGATAATAATGAACTTTTTTATTATTCTTATACTTGTCAAAGATAAATTTTGTAATAGCTAAATCATAAAAGTATTTACCCGTGTCATCATATTTATCATATAATTTATTTATATTTTTTATATCTTCTTCTTTTAAATTTTTTCGCACTGAAATTATGTTTTTGTTTTTCTCGAATAATGGTTTTGCTGCTTTCCCTTTTCCAGCTTTCAGTTCCAAAAACTTTCGACTTGTTGTTGCCTTTACTTCGATTATGTATATTTCATCATCTTCGAAATAAGCATCTAAATATGTATATAGATTAAACCCATTAATGTTTTTATATGATATCATTACTTGTTCTTTATTGTTTTTATGATAAACAAATTCTTTTCCAAAAGTTCTTTTTGCTTCTTCCACGGCTTGTTTTTCAGTTTCTTCGTAATATGGAAGCATAGCTTCAACTTTTTCATCCTTTTTAAAAATTAGATCTTCCCCTTCTTCGTCGAACATTCTACTTAATATTTCTATAACATCTTGATATTTCTCATCATCAAGTTTATGATTATAATATATCTTATCAAGATTATAAAAGGATAAACATTTACTGTATTCTTTAAATTTTGTTTTAGAAATATCCATTATATTCCATCTCCCTTTCTTTAATTTTACCATAGTTATTTTAAAATAGAAAGATTTATTTTGATTTTCTTTGAATTTAAAAGATTATTGAATTATTTTTACCATTATTAAAAAAACAGTACAAAAGTTCTGTACTGTGATTTTATATTATTTTATCTCCTATTTTCTTTTCACATATTCTTATTAATAATTCAATTATCATAATCATAATTATTAATATTAGTGTCCAAGAAAATACTCTTGTCATATTGAAAAATGAACCCTTTTCATTAGCAATTATTCCGCCAATTGTATTTGAACTTTGGGTTATTACTTCACTCATAATAAGAACTTTTAGTCCTAAACCGAATGATGATAATAGAGTTGATAAGATATTTTTTATTTTTATAGGAAGATATATAATTAGTATTATTCGCAAGTTTATATTTGATATTAATTTTGTTTCCTCAACGATGTCTTTATCGATGGTTTGAAAACTATTTAATAATGCTTCGTATATGATAGGAATTAATACAAATAATGTTATTATTATTGGTGATTTTTTTGAACCTATTAATATTAATAGAATTACAACAAAAGTTGCGACGGGAATGGTTCTAATTAATGATATAACAGGGGATATGTAATTTTTAAATTTGTTGCTTTTATACGAAAGAATTGCCAATACAAAAGATATCACAAACGATATAAATACTACAAGCAGCAATTTTATTATTGTTTTACCTATAAGCAGCAATGATTTTCCATCTGTTAGTAGTTTTACAGTGTCTTTTAATACACTCGAAATACTTGGTACAACAAAATCATTTCCTGTTTTGTTTAGAACTTCCCATATTATTAGTATTGTAGCGATTCCTAAAGCGAAGAAAAGAATATTAATTTTAGATGAAGAAGTCTTCATCAGGTGTTGCCCCATTGAGCACCGCTGCTTGGAATTTGTTTAAAAGAGCATAATATTCACTAATTTCTTTTTGATGTTCTTTACTGCTTAGATATGTAATATTACAATTAGGTATCGCTTCTTCGATTACTTCTTTACCTAAATTAGCAAAGAAATTATTCTTCGTTTCAACACTTGCAGCATATTCTGCTGGTTTTTCGTTCATTTTATTTATATTATTTTCAATCTTTTCTATTGCTTTTTCTGATACATTGCTATTAGGATTTATAAATAGGCATGCTTGAATTAAAACACTAACTTCGTCTTTTAATACATCTGCTAAACTTAAAGTAAATATTTCTTTTTGGGTTTTGTTCTTAAGTGTTGTTATATTTGGTTCTGCTGATAAGAAGTAATCAAATTCAGTATTTTCACTTGTGTATTCTAAAGCAACATCACTAGCACTTGAACGATATTCAACGCTAACATTTAATTTTTTGTAGTCTATTGCAGCATTTAAGGCAAGAGATGGAGTGCTTCCGTTTCCAAATCCTAATACTTTTTTATCATTTATATCTTCGATTGAATTAATTGGTTCTTTTGAAATTATATATGTATTATTAGTAGTTATTATTGCTTTCATTTTATAAACTGATTTATTAGCAATATATAATTTTGTTCCTAAGTTCAATGGTGCAATAATCATATCATATTCTGCTTTAGTGAATCCTTCCATTAATGGGTCTTGACCATTTACTATTGTAAAATCAAAGTTTTCATCATCTAAAAGATCTCCAATTGCCATAAGAGGTGTTCCTGAAGGAAGCAATACTTTGTATTTTGTTGTTTCCTCTTCTTCACATCCGACTAAAACTAACATTGCTATTAGTATAAATATAAAACTTAATATTTTCTTCATTGTTTTTCTCCTTTTATTTATTGACAATATATTATACTAAAGTTATAATATTATTATTGTAACATATGTTACAAAATGTTTATTTGGGAGTTTTTATGCATATTATTTTTGATAATACTAACATTGATAAAAGTTTGTATAAAGTAGTTACGTATAAACGTAATGAAGTTATATTTAATGAGGGAGACCTTTGTAATGAAGTTGGTTTTGTTGAAGAGGGATTAATTTCTATAAAGACTAATACTTACTTAAATAATGAATATGAAATAAATAACGTTGGTCCAAATGGAGCCTTTGGTTTGTTTCTTGTTTTCTCTAATGATACATATTATTTTGGAACAGCTATTGCGTTAAAGCAAACTAAAGTATATGTTTTTTCTAAAGAGAACCTTTTATTAGCTCTTACTGATAAGTTTTTTTTGCTTAATTATCTAAAAATGCACTCTAATGCTTCTGTGAAAGTTCAGGAAAAGGTTAAAGTTTTATCTCAAGGAAGTATTAGAGATAGAATAATGTTCCTTTTAATATCTCATTATAAAGAACATAAAGATAATGTTTTTAAATTTAAGTCCAAGGAAATCCTTGCAAATTACCTTTGTATTCCTCGTCCAAGTTTATCTAGGGAGTTAGGTAAACTTGCAAAAGATAACATAATAACGTTTGATAGACATAGTATTATTCTTAATACTGAATATATCAATATATGAAAAAACATAAGAAACCAAAAAGTCTCTTATGTTTTATTTTTAACGTTTTATAAAAGAAACAATTGAGGAAATGTAACTTTTAAATATTTGGCATGCGGTTTCAAAATTATCATTATTTTCTTCTGGTGATACATAGGCATAAATTGATGCAATTAGGTATAGAGAGTTTATGACAATAGCAATTATTGATATAATTTTTGCAGCATTAGCCTTGGGAGAATTATTGCTTTTTGTAGCTTGTATAATGGCAATGATTCCTAGTATTATAGCTGCTACGTTTGAAATTATTGGTATAAAACAAGCTATTATTATTAAAGCAAGAGCTGCAATACTTAGAGCTAATGATGAGTCATCATACTTTCCTTCTACCTTATTTTGAATAACTTCATTTCCTATATTGAAATCTTCTTTTTTCAACAAACAATGACAATTTTTGCAGAATTTTCCATCATTATTATTTTCTTCACCACATTTAGGACAATAAACTTTATCTTCTAGTCCTTTCCCACAAAAGCTACAAAACTTTGAATCTTCAGGTATTTGCTCATGACAATAAGGGCATTCTTTTCCCTCTTGAGGAGAATTCATTTTTTCTCCACAGTACATGCAATAAACATTATCATCTAAGTTTTCTTTTTGGCACTTTGGACATTTCATATTATCTTTCCTTTATTATGCTTTCATAATTATATGTTTTTGTCACGCCATCATATGTCACTTCCACTTGATAGCTTACCTTTTCGCCAACTTTGTTATATTCAGTTACTCTTCCAGTGTTATCTAAAAGTGATGAGTTTGATGTCCACTTAAATGTTACATCTTTCAAATTGTTTTTAGCAAAGTATTCTAATTTTACTAAATATAAAAATTCTTCCCATCGATTGTTTTCACGCATTACTTGAGGACAATTTTTACCTGAAAAATGATTGTGTTGTTTTACTCTGTCTATTCCTAATTCATATTTAATTAATAACTCTGCAACTAGTTTAGCTAGTTTACGCATTACTACTGTGTAATCAACACCCTTGTTTATACATGATTCAATTCCAACACCATTTCTGTTGCCTCCACCGATGCTCCATGCACCATAGTCAGTATTATAATATGTATCACCATATACATGTGATCCATCTCCTGCATGGTATGCTACTTCATCAAGTGGTAAATGTTGGTATATTCCATCATCACCAACAGTATAATGCCATGAAATATATTTTGAGTCAGGATTACTATTTAGATTTTTAATATAACTATTATGCATTGCAGCATTTGCTCCACTGCTTGCATTTCCTGTATCATGAACAACAATGTATTCAGTTGATGTTTTCAAAGTATTTGTTCTTTGCTTTCCGTATGTATATTCAAGTATATCTTGAATTACAACTGATTCACTTGTGTCATAAAATGGTATGTATCCATTTTCTTTACCTTGCCAATTGACTAGTGTATAACTATACGTCGTTACACTGCTGTTTGCAATTGTATCAGTAAATAATTTAATCAAATCCCATTTGTCAGTATATTCTTTACTTTCTAATTTGTAATACTTTGTTAATGTTTTTTCTCTGTTTTTAAATTTAACTTTTATATTAACATTTATTCCTGATGAAAATATAGGATTACCGACATATTTGGCTATATTTAATTTTTGGCCATCAGTATCTAACCATTCTAGAACAACATCATATTCATTAACATAATTTGGTAAAATACTATCTTCATTAATGTATCCTGTTGTACAAACATTATCATCAAGCCACTTATCAATATCATCTATTATATCGTTAATTGTTTTACCATCTACGCTTAACTTTATTTGTAAGTTTTCTTCTTGACCATTGATTATAATTTTATAATAGATAGTTATTGTACTATCGTCTAACGGTTTTGTTAATTCTCCAAGATTAGAGAATATTTCTTCGTTACTTGAATACCATTCTACTTTTGCATTATCATAATCACATTTTAAGTCCATTGATTTAAATATCTTTTTGTTTTTAAATTGACTTTCAAATTGATCTTTTATGTCTCCAAAATCATAGTTTAAAATTGTATATTTTTGTGTTTGTTCCTGTGTTTGGTTGTTATATGTTGCCTTACAAGTTACTTCAACAACTATATTTTCATCAACTAATTCTAATAAACCTTCTTCGGCATCAAATAAATCTTCTCTGTTTGTGCTCCATTCGTATTTACAATCATAATCTGGATTACTTGTAGGTAAATCTGCACAAAAGTATCCTGCTGTTCCAAGTTTTTCAAATGCATATGTAAATAGTTTTTCAAAGACATCTTCATTTACAACAACTGATACTATCTTTTCTTTTTTCGAATTCTTTTCTGTAATTTTTAGTGTGGCTGTACCTTGTTTTAACCCTTTGATTATAAAACCATCTATTTCAATAATATCACTATCAGTAGTTAATTCAAATTCTAGCTCTCCTTCATATATTAGATTAATTTGTTGTTTTTCACCAACTCGTATTTCGGGAACCACTACTTCAAAAACTATTTCTTGAGGGTTATCATCTTCTGGTTCTTTGTTATCTTCTTCTTTATCATTAATAGTTATAACTATTTCTTTTGTTATTGTTTCATCTTCATTACATACAATTATTACTTTTGCTTCTCCAACGCTTAAAGCGTTAATAATTATTTTATTTTTATCATCTTCAAGAGAAATATTTTCGCTTTCTTTTGATACTTTACATGTACCATTATTAGTAATTTCATAAGTTATTTCAACTTCTTCGCCAACTATCATACTACTTGGAACATCTGTTAGAATGTTTATTTTGTACTCATTTGGTGTTTCCGTACATGAAATAGTAAAGATTGCTATTAAGAAAAATATAAATACAAATATTTTATTGGTTGCTTGTTTTCCTTTCACTTTATTCTCCTTTCACTTTATTTTTTCTTTGATAATACTGATGAATAAACGAATGTTTTTGTTTCGTTTTTGTAAGTCACTTCAACTTGATATTTTACTGTTGGTTCTGTATCAGGATTATTGATTATTTTTCCTGTGTTATCTAAATATTCTGGGGTTAGTGATGTAAATTTGAATGTTACGCCTTGTAATTCTGTTAGTGCGTAATATTCTAAACTAATTAGTTCGAGCATCTCACTCCATCTACCTGCTTGTCTTAGTACTTGAGGACAATCTTTTCCAGCAAAATCGTAATGTTGGCGAACATCAGATGGCGTTAAATTGTATTTGACTAAAAGACTTGCTGTAAGTTTTGCTGTGTTTCGCATAACCATATTGAAATCAACTCCAGAATACACACACATCTCAATGCCTATACTATTATTATTTCCTCCACCTATACTCCATTTTTTATATGTTTCATTGTAATAAATATCTCCATAACTATGGGAACTATCTCCAGCATGCCATCCTTTTTCATCTAGTTTTAGTTCTTGGAATGCTTCTTTGTCGTCTACTGAGAAATGCCATGAAGCTTCTCTATCTGTAGTATGAATATATTCATTTAAACCTTGGGCTGTTGCGGAAGGATGAGCCATTCCTGTATTATGTAGGGTTATATATTTCGTTAATGTACGTTTTGCATTTGGTTTTAATGGGCTATTATCTGGTAATATATCCTCAGTTATTTTTAAATCTTCCATTGAATAGAATGGTAAGTATCCTATATTTAGTGATAAAACTGTTTCGTATCCCGCTTCATATCCATACAAATAAAATCTATGTGTTTCAATTTGATCCTTATGTATTGTATTTAAGAACAATTCTACTTTTTCCCACATTTCTGTCTTGTTTTCACCTTTTATAGTACTAGATATTATTTCTCTTTTTTCATATTCTCCCATAACTACTGTCAACATAAATTCAACATCTATATCTTTGAATGGTTTAGTTACCTTTCCTTCATCTGTTATAACATATGGGTTATATGATTTCCAAGTTATATCAACAATATATTTATCATCTTCAGTTGGTAATTCTATATCACCATAAATGCTGTCATTTTCATATAATTCTTTTAACTTAAGAAATACTTTTTCAACTTTTTCCATACTGTCTAACATTATACATCTCACAGTATATTCTCTTGTTTTAGTTTCATTGCCTATCTCTATGACACATTTTAGTTTTATATAATAATCTTCTTCTTCATTTCTTTCAAAACTGTAGTAACCATCAACAAGTTCTTCACCATCAGCATACCATACATATTTAGCGTCTACCTCATAACATTTATCTGGCAAATCCAATCTTCTTCTAGTCTGCTCTGGCACTTTTTCATCAGCGTATTGGAAAGCAACATCAAAAGGCGTTCCCCATCCTTTTAAAGTTACAGTAACAAATTCCAAGAATTCTTCGTCTTCAAAAATATATGAAATTATAATGTCCAATGTTTGGTCTATAACTGGTTGCTTAAAAATACCTTTATTTGATAAGTATGTTGTATCAGTCATTGAAAAATCAATTTTTATACCTGAATCGTAATATTCATCGATTAGTTCTATATCTTTATCAATAGTTATTCCATCATAAAGAGATAACACATATTCAGAAATTGCTTCGATAGAATACTCATATACCATAATGTTAACAGTTTTAACTATTCCACTTTTTTCTTCTTTGACTTTTAATTCTGTTTCTCCCAAAACTAATCCTTTTATTTTTTCGTTTTCTATGGCTATTTTTGTTTTGTCATATTCATATGAGAATATAACATCATAATTTCTATCATAGTTTATATCTATTTCTGAATATATATCTTTTTTTGCATATGATGTATTTATGGTGAAATCAGATATTTTGTTTTCTAAAACTGTAACTCTTATATTTTTAGTTATTGTAGTTTTACCAATAACTTTCACTTCAATAATTGTTTCTCCTGCACTTATTGCATTAATTAGTATTTTATTATCTTCTATTCTAGCAGTTGCTATGTTATTATCATTTGAATATGCTGTCACTTCGCCATTTGCACTTTCAAAACTTATTGTTGTTTCTTTGCTTTCAATAATTTTGGCTTCTGTTTTTTCTAATTCTAAAATTGGTTCTGGCTTCACTACTTCAATTGTTATTTCTTCTTTTGAAGCGGTTGTTATAGCAGTAATAACTGCCTTTCCTTCAGTTAGACCAGTAATTGTTTCTCCAGTTAGTTGAATTATTCCTTCAGGGCTTACTGATATTTCTAATGATTCTTTGGCACTTTCAGGAACTACGTTTACAGAAAAACTTATTGATTTTCCTACTTCAACAATTTGACTTGAAACTGTAAATGATATTTTTTCTTTTTCTAAAACTTCAATTGCTATTTCTCGAACTACTTTTTCATCTTTTTTTAATACAGCTTTAATTACTGCTGTACCTTTACTTTTGGCTTCAATCATTCCTTCATCATTAACTGAAATAACATCATTGTCGCTTGATGAGAAAACTAGATTACTTGCCTCTGTTCCTGTTATATTTAATTTACTAGTTTCTCCAACAGTTATTTTATTTTCAAATGATATGGTGAAATCTTTATTTTCCCCACATGCATTTGTTATTAAAACAAAAAACGTACATAGTATTATTAATATAATTTTTTTCATTAAAATCTATTACCTCCAAGTTTTGATTTGAAATTATATACTTTATCATCAATAGTCATTTGATACTCTACTATCATCCCTTCTTGATATTTAATTATTTTTCCTGTGTTATCTAAATATTCTGGGGTGTTTGAATTAAATAATATTTTTTTATCTTTTAATTCCTTCATACAAAATAGATTTAGTTCTATTAACTCTATAAACTCCTCCCACATATTTGCTTCTCTTATTGTTTTAGGACAATCTTTTCCACTAAATGAATTATGTTGTTTTACCCTATCTATTCCAAGATCTAACTCTGCTAATAGTTTTGCGACTAAATATGCGGTTATACGCATTGTTGTTATATAATCATGGCCATAATTAACACATGTTTCAATACCTATACTATTTAAGTTACCACCTCTATTAGCAATTGTATCAAAACTTTTATTATAGTATGTATTACTTAATAGTATGGTATTATGATCTGATTTTCTCGTGTTTACTCCTAGATATGGTAGTTTTCTTATAATAAAACCATTTTCATCTCTTTCCGATGAAATTGTAGTTTTTTGATTATTAATGACAAAGTAACCATCACTTGATATATCTACTTTTATATTCTCAAAGTAAGGTATATTTGTTTCAATAAAATCTAATTTTACTTTTGCTCCATCACCTGCATGATATGCTACTTCATCAATTGGTATATGATGAATATAACCATTATCATCAACAGTATAATGCCACGAAACAATAGTTTTGCTGGTCGTATCGTTTGCCATACTCATAAGCCAATTACTATGTGCTTTAGCAGTCGCAGTTGGAGCGCCATTTGCTGTATCGTGTACTACTATGTATTCTATGCTTTCTTTTTTTATTCCACAGCGGTTGTTGGGATTTGTTACTGGTATTATTTCTTCTACCTCTGAAAAACCAAAATTATTTAAGAATGGAACATATCCATATGAGATATTTTCTGTTTTTGCATATTCTTCTTGATATCCATATGTGTAATATTTACGGCTTTTAATTTCACTTTTATTAATTTTTTCTAAAAATTCATCTAATGTCTTCATTTAAGTATTCCTTTTTTGATTTTATATATAAATTATACACTATTTATGAAAAATAATAAATAGTCAAAGCCTCTATAAATGTTAACTTTTTGCTAATTTTTGCTTTTTATCCTTTTTTTACAAAAAAAAGTACATAAATAATGCACTCATTTATTTTCTGTTTAAGTTTTGTTTATTAAGCCAAATCTTCATAACAAGCTTATGAGGTAATATCTTTACAAGGAAATATTGTAATTTTGCATATTTTCCAGGACATATTACATCTTTGGGTTTCTTTTTGATTATTTCCTTAAAACTTTTTGTAATTATAAACTCTGGTGTATAAACAATATCAAAATTCTTAATTGTTTTTTGTGGATTAGCTACATCAAAAAATTCAGTTTTTACCCAATAAGGAGTAATAGCTATGACATGTATTTTTTGTTTCTTAAGTTCTACATTTAATGCTCTTGAAAAGCTTAAAACGAATGCTTTTGTGGCACCATATAGGTTAATATATGGAACTGGTTGAATTGAACTCATCGATGCAAGATTAACAATTCTCGAGTCTTCTTTCATATACGGAATTGTTAGATATGTAATTATTTGTAATGCATTACAATTTAGTTCAACCATATTTCTATTTATTGATAATTCTGATGATGTAAATTTCTCAAATTTTCCAAAGCCAGCACAATTTATTAATAATTTAATATTTGGTTTATCTTCTTTTAGTTTTTCTTCATAAATTAAGAAACTTTCTTTTTTCGTTAAGTCTAAATCCAAAGGTGTAATTTCTGCCTTTGTATATTGCTTTAATTCTTCTAGTTTATTTTTTCTTCTAGCAATTACATAAATTCTATCTAGTTGATAGTATTTGTCAATTTTCTTTACAAATTCTTTTCCCATTCCACTTGATGCTCCAGTAATAACTGCACACTGCATATTTAACCCTCCACTTTTTTGTTTATTTTGCTTTTTTATATTTATTATACATAATTATTAATAATAATGCAATTTATGTAACGAATATTAATATATAAATTTTAAATAAGACTTAAAGTTAGAAAAATAAAAATCTTGACACTTTTATAGTACCAAGATTGAATTTCTTAATGGTGGCTCGGGACGGAATTGAACCGCCGACACGAGGATTTTCAGTCCTCTGCTCTACCAACTG
>CAYMGD010000017.1:0-44077 GCA_964389905.1 uncultured Coprobacillus sp.
ATTAAAATGTCACTATCTCCTAGACTTACATAAGATGCATTTCTTGATATGATTTTAATAGATGTTGAATTTGTTAAAGTACTATTATTTTTCAATTCTAAATAATAAGTTCCTATTGGAAGCTGGCTAATAATATGTTCTATGGTGTTAGAATCATTCAAGTCATTAACTGATATCTCATTAAAGTTTTCATTAAGTAATTTCAAATCAATGTCATTTGAACCATCTACCATAAATTCATAATATTTGTTATAATTTAAATTAATTTTATAATATTTAGTTTCATTGCCACTTAAATTTACCATTTTATTAATTGTAGAAGAATAATTGCTTAAACTATATTCTTCAAATGTATTAATAATTCTATAATCACAATCACTACATTTATAATTATTACCTCCTAAATCAATGATTAAATTGTGATTTTCACTAATTTTGTAATTTAAATTACTGTTATTTTCTAATATGTGTTTTAAATTATTATGCTCACCGCAGTAAACATAATTTTGAGTAATTCGTGAAGTAAATGGGGCAACATATCTACAATATTTACATTTATAATAATCAGTATTTCCATAACTAGCCACTGGAATCATATTGTCATCAACTAAGCGAGGCAAGTTGCTTTCGTTATGTCCACATTGTTCATATTCATAATAATTATACAATGATAAATCATCTACATACTTAACACAATTGCACAATGAACAAATTAATTTATATTTGCCATTCTTGGGATTATCTTCATCATATAGCCATAGATGGTCACTATCAGTATGAAAACCTCTAGTTATGGCAACACCAGCAATATCTTTATAAGTAATATCAGTTTGTCTAGTATGGTCGTAACTATTTTTAGAGTATCCCATCAAAATTTCTTCATGATGATACATAGAACTTTGATTAGGGTTTTCTATTGTATCTATATCAAATAATCCTAAAACATGTCCTAATTCATGAGCTCCAGTTCTGTTTTGTAATGCAGTACTTGCACTTAAAAAATATGTATTTACTTGCATTATAAATTGAGTAAAATGTCTATGAACAATTCCATTAGAAGTTTGAGTGTCATTTTTAACTTCTGATGAATAATTCCAAGATGTTGCAGCTGTGAAATCGCCGTTTGAATAATATGGATATATCAAGATATGTGGTGTAATCGTGTCATTTTCTTCTAAAGAATCGTAATTAACAAGATTAATAAGTTTATGTTTTTCATAAAATCCTTCATCATTTAATTTGTAATAAAATACATTATTCCATTTCAACATACTATTTTCAAATTTTGTTTTAGCATCATTCCCACTTGTAATTCCTACACCTGTAGCCCACGTTGTATTAGGCTGAACATATCCATTTTCCTGAAATTGGTAATATACTGTGTCAATATCATTGTCAATATGATACATAACAGTATAATTAAATGTGGATTCATTTATGTTTCCCCACAATAATTCATACCATTTTTCATTATATCCGTCACCAATATCCGACGAACTTACATAATCATCTTTTTCACAATCATCATAAGTAATATCATTGTAACCAACAATGCCTAAATTCGAAGTATGTGCAGAAACAGATATTGGTATAAAAAGCATCATAAAACTAAATATAAAAATTATGATAGCCAATTTTTTTAAATTCTTCATAACTATACTTATTCTCCATTTAAAATTTTCATCATCTCTAAATAATCATATTCAAATATTATATTTTCAATTAGATTTTTTTCTTCTGATGTTATAATTTTTTTTATTTGTTGATAATATTCTTCATTATTTGTATGGCTTAAAATTCCATTCGTATACTCTTTTACATATTTATTTTCGTAAATCGTCAAACTATGAAATTGCATTACATCTTCTATGTAATATTTTTTTACATTTATATCTGTAAATAGAAAATGCTCAAAACTATTTTCTTTAGGTTCACATTCATTAATATAAAACACGTTAAATGAAATATGTCCTTCAACATTATTATATATTTTAAATTCGATACTTTCATTAGTTTTAATATTTTCAGCATTTATGTTTCTTTCTTCTAATACTAAAATTAATCTTTTGTTATCATCTATAAGTGGCAAATCATCCATTGAAACATATTTATATTCTATGGGATTATCTTTTTCATTAATATTACCACTCATTAAAGCATCTTGATATAGTTTCAAATAGTTATCAATTCCCGATATTCTATAATTATTATCCAAAGGGGAAATCGTCGTTTCTGACAGTTCATCTAAACCCTCTAATATTTTTATATCAATGTAACCAGCAATAATTTTATTTTCTTTCTTTTGCTTGCATTCATATATATCAAAATAATTATTTTTACTTATGAAATATAAATCAATACATCTCATTGGAATGGCCATGTCATTAATATTATTCACATCTAGTAAAATATCATTTAAAGTAAAAAAATTATCTTTTTGTACATAACATCCACCTAAACACATTATAAACATTAAACTCATAAAAACAACAAATATCTTTTTCATTCTTCTTCACTCCTTTCAAAACTAATTACTTCAAATACTCAAAGATAATCACCATATTAATTAAATAAGTTTTTGTCATACATAACACCTCCTATTATTTTATTATATGTTTTCATTACAGAAAACTCACATTTTTAAGAGAGTTCAATAAGATACTCATATTATAATCTAATTATTGTAACTATCTTAAAGTACAAGTTTCACATAATTTAATTATACCAAATGTCTTTTTTTATGTCAACGCTTTCATTTTATATTGACACGATTTTTTTCACTTGTTAATAATTCTTTACAAAGCAAAAAAACTTACTCGAAATCGAATAAGTTTTTTATAGAGCCATTCTATTTTGCATAAACTTTCTTTAGTTTAGCAAATCTTGGTAAATTGTCTTCTAAAGCATTATTTGGATTACCTTGAATTAAAGGTAGTGCGTAATCATAGAATTCTTGTGATAAGCCTTTGTGGTTTGGAAGAATCCATTCCGCAGGAACTTTCTTTTCAGTGTTAGCTGCTAATGCTAAATCAACAAGTTTATATTCAATCTTATATTCTTTTGTGTTAGCACGTTCAAAGATTACCATCTTATCTGTTTCACCACTTACAGCATATTTTACAGCCATCTTACCAGCATTAAATGCTTCTTCAATGTCTCTTCCAGAGCCAATGTGAGCACCACATCTTTGTAATAAGCTAAATTCGATTGGTCTAACTTTAACGCCTAATTTTTCACTAACCATACTAGCAAGAATAGTTGCAGTACCACCTAATTGAGCATGGCCAAATGAATCTTTGCTTCCTGATGATGTATATTCAGAAATATATTTTCCGTTCTTGTCTTTGATACCTTCACTAACAACAACAATAACTTTGTTGTTCTTCTCTTTAGCAACTTTTCTAACATCTTCGATAAATTCATCTACATCAAATACTTCTTCAGGAAGATAAATTAAATCAGGTCCATAGCCTTTGCAAGACGCTAAACTACTTGCGGCAGTAATCCAACCAGCATTACGTCCCATTGCTTCAATAATACAAATTAAACCAGTATCATATACATGTGTATCAAGATAAACTTCCATAACTGATGTTGCAACATATCTAGCTACACTACCATAACCTGGGCAGTGGTCTGTTCCATATAAATCATTATCGATTGTTTTTGGAACACCAATCACATTACATTCATAACCATTACTTTGCATAAATTTACTAATTTTATTGCAAGTATCCATAGAATCATTTCCACCATTATAGAAGAAATAACGAATGTTATATTTTTTAAACACTTCTAATAATCTCTTATAATCAGTATCATCAACTTCTAATGGTTTTAGTTTGTATCTTACAGAACCTAAAGCTGAAGAAGGTGTATTCTTTAATAATTCTAATTCTTTGACATCTTCTTTAGACATATCAAATAATTTTTCTTCAAGAATTCCTCTAATTCCATGTTCTGCTCCATATACAGCAGTAATTGATTCTTGATTTAATGCTTCTAAAAATACTCCAGCAGCACTTGCGTTAATAACAGATGTAGGTCCTCCTGATTGACCAAAAAGACATGCACCTTTTAAATTTTTCATTGATGTATTCATCATAGCCTCCATTAATATTATATTTTATTTTAAATTATTCTCTATTTATAACTCTTTATAGTACACAAACTATTTATCGCATCTTCCTTAGGATTTACATTTGCTTTAGCACTAACAATAATTCCCTTTTCATCTATTACATATGTAGTTCTAACAACGCCCATATAAGATTTGCCATATAACTTCTTTTCGTGCCACACATCATATGCTTTGATTACATCAAGCGATGTATCAGCAAGCAAAACAAATGGCAAATCATATTTATCAATAAATTTTTGATGAGATTTTTCGGAATCTTTGGAAATTCCAATCACAACTCCATTATTGTTCTTTATCTCCTCATACAATTCTTTATATAGTATCGCTTGAGTTGTACAACCACTTGTATTGTCTTTAGGATAAAAATAAAGAATTATTTTCTTCCCAAAATAATCCTTTAGTTCATGCAATTCACCTTTTTCATCTGGTAAGACAAAATTTATAGCTTTAGAATTAACTTCTAACATCTATTTGTCCTTTTTAAGTTCATTTAAAATTTCTTGCAATAGATCATTTGTTGAAGGGATACTAGCTAAACGTTCTTCTTCAAGAGCTTTTTGTTTGGCTTCTTCTTCCTCTTTGCGTAGAGCTTCTTCAAGAGCTTTTTGTTCAGCTGGTTTTAGTTTTTTCTTAGCCTTAAGTTTGGCAACTGTATTATCATTCATTTCTTTAACTTTATTAAAAGTTTTAATAATGATAAATAAAACAAGAGCAATCAATAAGAAATTGATAATAGCACTTATAAAAGCACCCCAATCAATATATATTGAATTAGCAGTGTCTAAAACTTTTTCAGTTACACCATCCGTTTCAACATCTTTATATACGCCAACTAAAACTGTATAAGTGTGTGATAATGCATCAGCATCACCTCTTAAACAAAGTGATAGTATCCAGTTAATAACAGGTTTCAAAATGCCATTTGAAAGAGCAGTTACGATTGCTGTAAAAGCAGAACCGATAATAGTACCAACTGCCATATCCATTACATTGCCACGAGTAATAAACTTTTTAAATTCTCCAAAAAATTTCTTCATATTTGTTCCTTTCAAAAATATCATTTAATTAATATATTTATTAGTTACTAACATATTATACAACTTTACGAGCCTTTTTTCAATTACTATTTTCACAAACTTAAAATACTTATTAAACACTAATTTAATATAAATACAAATATATACCTAACCACTGTACTGCTGCACCTAAAAATACAAAAATATGCCATAAAAAGTGCATAACCTTTTTATCAATTGTAAAAGGAATAATTCCTAAAGTGTAGATTACTCCACCACCTACAATAAACAAAAAGAAATTGAAGTTGAATTTAAGCATATAAGGAATCAATAATAAACCGCTCCAACCTAGTATTATATAAAGTGGCATATGAAGCCATTTAAGTTTTCCAGGGCCAAAAACAGCAATCATCGTTATACCAGTAATTATAATTAACCATTGAATTATAAAGAATATCAATCCTAGTTTACCACCAACTAAAATTAGCAAAATAGGAGCAAAAGTTGCACCGATCAAAAGATAGATTGCTGAATAATCAAAACGGCGAAATAACCTTTTAACCTTACTTCCATATGCAAATGAATGATATAAAGTACTCATCGTAAACATCATAAAAAGGCCAAAGAAATACATAATACTTGCTAAAACTTTAATACTAGTATCAGAAGATAAAAGCATTAAAATAAAGGCTAAAATAGAGAAAAGAGAGCCCAAGCCATGTGAAACCGCATTTCCAATTTCTTCTAAAACAAAACGAAATGGTACTTCTATTATCCCTTTCTTGTTATCATCAAAGTCATCACTATTTATTTTTTCCACATATTCTTCTATTAATAATGACTTATTTTTACGATATTCTTTTTTTAAACTCTTTTTTTTGTTTCTATATTCTCTTTTAAGTTCTTTTCTTGTCATAAGCATTCTCCAATTATAACTTTTATTTAATATCATTTTATCACTTCTATAATAAAATACAAGCCGTAAATAATTTATTATCATTATATATTAACAGAGAGTGTTAGATTTTTTTTTAAAATAATTAGATTTAATTCTATATCAATCAAATAATTCTGAAACATTACATTTTAATGTTTTTGCAAGCCTCATTACAATTTCAAAACTTGCTTTATTTAAATCCTTACTTTTTCTTTCATAAGCACGAATTGTATTTAATGAAACAGCTGCTTTGTTTGCAAGTTCTTCTTGCGTCAAGCCACACTTTCTTCGTATATTTTTTAATTTACTTTCGCAACTTTCAAAATACGCATCAAACACCTCATAACTTTTATGAACATCTGCTTCATGAAGTGTATTATAAAGACTTAAAAGTTCATCATATTGTATTGCATTAATTATATCTTTAAAAGTGTGACCAGAATACCACTGATAATGTGTTAATACCCACCCCACCCAATATACATCACTTCGGTCATAACTTTCTATCAAGTCAATATTATGTTCAATGTCTTTATTTTTTTCCATCACTTCTAAAAAAAGTTCTAATCCGCTTCTGCCTGCTATATATTTAGGGTTCCCATCTTCTATTTCTTCTGCAACTTTAGATTGGATAAATTGTTGAAGGAAATCTTTACCATCTATACCATATTCAACAACAGCATCATGAAGCATATTTCCAATAGCCCGAGACACTCTACTCAGATATAGTGAATCGTAAACGTGGGTCATCATTTTTCATATCCTCCCTTATAATATCTAGTATAAAAATATCATCCATAAGTTGCTTAAGATTCTTTTTTCTATTCATATAAGCATTTCTAGCTTTATGATCTCTCTCAATTCTTTTATAATAGTATTCATTATAATCAACATTTTCATATTCGGTAAATTTAATTTTTTCAAAAGATTTTTTAGAAATTAGTACAACTTGTTCTCCAAGTGTTCCTAGCTGCATAGCAATACTTAAGTCTCTTAAAGAGATTGTATTGTTTATAAAGTCTTCAGCAAACGAGAAATAAGAATCATCAGCTCGATATCCAATTATTACATCTACATTTGTCATATCTGGCATAAAGTGTGAAATAATATATTCTCTTGCATTATAAGCTATAGGAGACGTGATATCAAACTTTCTATACTTAAGAAGAATTGCGAGCCAATTAAGAATATTAAATTCACCTTTCGTAAGGTGCATAACATTAAGTCCTTCAATATTCAAAAGATATTCATTTGAATAGCCATTATTCTTTATAGAACAAGCCCATTCTTTTGCTAATTCTTTACTTTCAGTACAATAAAAACCTTGACCATAATCATTATAGTCTTTACCTTTACCATATTTTGGCACTTCAACAATCTTTTGTGAGCCATGATAAATAATTATTTCTTTTTCCATTAATTTCCTCCAATATAATACTATTGATAACTTAATTCATATTATAATACCACAGTATTAGTTTGTCAATTAAATTTTTAAAAATTATTATATATTGACATTAAATTTTTAAAAAATATTATATATTGAGACGTAATTAATGCTATTTATACAATTACAAAGATATGTTAACTACAAAAAATATCTAGAGATGACCTAGATATTATATATTCTTTTTCTTACCTTTACGAACTCTATTATGAGTTTTTGTTTGATTCTTTGATAAATGCTCATCAAGTTCTTCAGCATACTCTTCTCCTAATTCATTGTAGTACTTAAAATTAGGAACTGTTTTGTAACCATTATTAAAGTTTGAAAATGATTTATCATTTTTACCATTCATATTTACACCTCCATATATATAGTATATGGAAGTTTTTAAATATTAATTATTCCTCTAAAAGGTAATTCTTGCCTTTAAATTTCTCTGGTTCAAACTCTGATAATCCTGGAAAATCTTGTTGTCTTAAAGCTTCATAAACAATAATTGCTGCAACATTGCTTACATTTAAAGCTCTAACTTTATCAGTCATTGGAAGTCTTATACAATTATCAATGTTATTATGAAGTATTTCTTTAGGTATTCCTGTTGACTCTTTTCCTAATACGAAATAGTAATCTTCATCAGAATTAGATACATCTAATTCATGAATAGAATGAACACCATATCTACTCAAATAATACATCTTACCCTTATTCTTTTCTAAAAACTCATCATAGTTTTTATAAAGATAATATTCACAATCTTTTATGTAATTTGCCCCTGATCGCTTTATTTCTTTTTCACCAAGTTTAAAACCTAATGGCTCAATCAAATGTAAAACAGTGTTTGTTGCGACACATGTTCTCATTATGTTCCCTGTGTTTTGTGGTATTTCAGGTTCATATAGTACTAAATTAATTTTTCCCATTTTGTATTCCTTTCATAACTTTTTCAAAAACTTCACTTATATTATCATTGATATATAAAGTAGCATTTTTATCATATTCTGAAGATGATTTATTGATTATAATTAAATTCTTTCCATTAAAATAATTAATTAAACCAGCAGCAGGATAAACTGTTAATGATGTTCCACCTATAATTAATGTATCTGCTTGAGAAATGTAATCAATTGATTTAGTTAATGTTATATAATCAAGTTCCTCTTCGTACAAAACAACGTCAGGTTTTATGATGCCATTACAATGATTACAGTATGGAACACCTTCGGCCTGTAAAATGTAGTCAATATCAAACTTCTTCCCACACTTTGTGCATCTATTACGGTATACAGAGCCATGAAGTTCAAGAACATTTTTGCTTCCAGCTAAAGTATGCAAGTTATCGATATTTTGCGTAACAACGGCTTTTAGCTTTCCCATTTTTTCTAGTTCTGCTAAAGCTAAATGGCAGTTATTAGGTTTAGCTTCAGTGTAAATCATTTTTTTCTTATAAAAATCATAAAACTTTTGAGGATACTTTACAAAGAATGAGTGAGATAAAATCACCTCAACTGGTATTTCGGTCTTCTCGTGATATAATCCCTTGGCGCTACGAAAATCAGGGATATTACTTTCGACACTAACACCTGCTCCGCCAAAGAAAACAATATTTTCGCTATTGTTTATAATCTCAATTAGCTTCTTGATTGCTTCCATTATCTTCACCAGCTTGAATATTTTTTTCAATTGCTGTATTATCTTTAATATAATTATATTTTGTATCAATAAAATAAGTTCTTTTTGCGAATTCATCTTTATTGATGTTTGAGATAATAATATTATTTATTTTAATTTTCTTAGTATTAATTTTATCTTTGTTTTTCATTATGGCTATATCACATAAATTTACCATTTCTTGTGCATTAATATATTCTTTAAATTCAATGTCTAATACTTTTAAAATACTATCAATGTAAATAAAAGCATCGATTTGTTTATTCATGGCATTCTTACAAACATTTCTTACTGTTTCAAATGATTTTGCAGTTTTCACTTGTTTATTATATATAAGGTTTTCTAATTCATCTGATGGAATGTTATAAAGATAATTATATTTTAAATCTTTTTGGAAAACATTTGCTTTTAGTACATCTGCTCTAGCAAGAAATGATATATTTTTATGTTCAAACTTATTATTAACATATTCAATTAGATTATTTGTTAATGATATTATTTTTATATCCAATGATTCAAAATAATCGTTTGCTAAATACAATAAGTATGGTGAGACACAAATAATTTCTTTAACACCATATTGACACAAAATATCAATATGTTTTTTTATTAGTTCTTGAATTTCTTCAGTATCTTTTCCATTATAAGGATAATTAGCTAAATCATTAATATAAATAAATTGTTGGAAAGGATATTTTTTAGCAAGTTCTGAAAAAATGCATATTCCTTCTAATCCACCATCTAATATTCCAATTGGTTCAACATTGATTGCTTCTTTTTTTTCTTTCTTAAATAGAAACATATTAGCCTCACTTAAGTTTTATTTCTTTTATGTATTCATATGGTTTATCAAACCATGCAATCTTTTCTTCAAAATTATTTTCTTTCAAAGTAAGATTAATAGTTGTTTTACCTTTATGTTCATCACGTAAAAGGTCTTTTTCATTTAACTCTTTATAAAGTTCTTTTCCTGTTGGATAAGCACATTCAACTATTTCAGCATTTGGGAATAATTCTTTGAATTCTTTACTGTATAGACCAAAATGTGTACAGCCACAAACGATAACATCTATTTGTTTATCTAAATAATCTTTTAAAGTGTCTCTCACTAACTTGTGAGAAAAAGGAGTATCGACTTCGCCAGACTCAATTGCATCGACAAAAGGACTACATTTCACAAAATATTTATTTGGTGAAGCATCTAATTCAGCAAATATATTTTGGTATGCCATTGAATCAATTGTAACATTTGTTGCTAAGACTAATATATTTGTACCTTTTGATAAAGCATATTTTGCAGTTGGTTCAATTACACCAACAATTGGAAAATCATATGTATCATATAAGTGTTTACTACATGTTGTTGCTGTGTTACAAGCTATAACAATAGCTTTTACTGGAATATTAGCAAGGTAATTTGCCACATCACTAACTAATCCTTTTAGTTCTTCTTTGTTTTTCGTTCCATAAGGTAAATGTAATGTATCACCAACATATACAAAATCTTCATTAGGAAACATTTCAATAAGTTTATATAAAACTGTTAAGCCTCCAATTCCCGAATCAAATACACCTATAGGTAAGTTTTTATTCATCATAACACCTCATTTATTTTCATTTAAATTCTTTAATATAATTATACCTTTATTTTGTTTTATTTTCAATATTATTTTTGGATAGAAATTTTTGGATAGAAATTTTTCTTTGCAAAAATTTATCTTATTGTGTTTTTCTGTGTTTTCGTATATAATATATATGAGGTGAAATTAAATGTTAAATAAAATAAAAATCAATGAAAAGGTCAAAAAAGCTTTAGAAAATAATCAACCTGTTGTAGCCCTTGAATCAACAATTATTTCTCATGGAATGCCTTACCCTGAAAATGTGCAAACGGCTCTAACTGCAGAAAAAGTTATTTCAGAAAATGGTGCTGTTCCTGCTACAATAGCTATCATAAAAGGTGTAATAACAGTAGGTTTGTCTTTAGAAGAAATTGAGTTCCTTGGTAAAAATGGCAAGGAAGCTCATAAAACTTCAACAAGAGATATTCCTTACATCGTAAGCAAAGGTCTTACTGGAGCAACAACAGTTTCAGCGACTTCGAAAATAGCTTCAATGGTTGGAATTAAGATTTTCGCAACAGGTGGAATTGGAGGAGTTCATCGTGGTGCCCCAACAACATTTGATATTTCTAGTGATCTAGATGAACTTTCTGAAACAAATATTGCTGTAGTTTGTGCAGGTGCAAAATCAATTCTAGATTTAGGTTTAACTTTAGAATACCTTGAAACAAAGAGAGTTGAAGTAATAGGTTATCAAACTGAAACTCTTCCTGCCTTCTATACTTCTTCAAGTGATTTTAAAGTTAACCATACTTTAAATACTCCCGATGAAATTGCCGAACTTTTAAAAACTAAATGGGATTTAAATATTAATGGAGGTGTTCTTATTACTAATCCAATCCCAGCAGAATACTCAATGGATGAAGCAATCATCAATGATGCAATTAAAACAGCCATCACAGAAATGGATAAACTACACATCACAGGAAACAAAACTACTCCATACTTACTTGCAAAAATAAAAGAAATTACTCAAGGAAATAGTTTAAACTCAAATATTGCTTTAGTATATAATAATTGTAAACTTGCGGCAAAAATTGCTGCCAAATATTATAAATAATCCACCCATAACGGATGGATTTTTATATTATCATTAAAACCAAAAGTGAAGCAAGAATTGTTGGAACAGAAATTATTACTCCATATTTTATAAATTTAATAAAAGAGAAATTAACATCATTCTTTTTAAGAATAGTCATCCACATTATTCCCGCTAATGCTCCTATTGGCGTTAAATAAGCACCAATATTAGAACCTATTATAACGCTATATGTTATCTTTAAATAATTAGCATTACTTGATAAATTCATAATCGTGTTTCCAAAGAAAACAGACATTGGAATATTATTCATTATATTTGCTGAAACAAACGATAATAGCCCATATCCTAAAACAGGATTACTAGTAAACAAATTTTCAGAAATCATTTTTGGTAATCCCACATTTGCTAATGCAAGGACAATTACAAACATTGCAAGCACAAATGGTATAAGTGTCCATGGAGCCCTTTTTAAAATATTAATAATTATATGTTTATCTTTACCTTTCAAAATACTATAAATAATTGTTATTACAAGAAGTGATAAAGCAAAGAAAAAGGTAATACTCCACATTTCAAAACCAACATAAGAAGAAATTGCTAAGAGAATTGTACATAAAATCAAATGAACTAAACCAATACAAAGCATAAACTTATCTTTTATTCTCACTTCTTCTGTTTCAAATACTTCCATTGGTTTCCTTAAAGATTTTCTGAATAATAACATTATTAAGCTAAAAGAAACAATTCCTCCAGCAATTGTAGGCACAAACATTGTTTGCATATAAGATACAAAATCAATATTACTTAAGGTACCTAAATATATATTTGTAGGATTACCAATTATAAGCATCATACTCCAAGTATTAGCACTAACAAATTCACTAACTAAATAAGGAATAGGATTTATCTTTGTATGTTTACAAAAATAACAAATAAATGGTGTTAATGTTAGTATAATAATATCATTAGAAGTGAAAATTGTTAGAATAGAAGTAACAAGATAAAGTGATAAAAATATTGATATTTGCTTACATTTTGCTTTTTGAATAGCTTTTACAGCTAAATACTTAAAGAAACCTAATTCATCTAAATAAACCGATAAAATAGTCATTGATATAAACAGTGTAAGAATCTTTAACGGATTAATACTTGAGTCTTGAGAAAGTTCATTAATAACTGTTTTTATAGGCACTAATTTAAATGCTATTAAAACAATAGCGCCTATTAAAGTTATTACCCAATATGACTGAAACTCAATTTTTCCGATTTTGATACTAGGAAAGAAAATTATTGATGTAATCATTAATATAATAATTATAGAAAAGATGATTAATACTGTTAACATTTATAATAACCTCATTTTAAAAAGGCACAAATATGCCTTTAATATAATACTACTTCTTTTGGTGTCATACCATAACCCATAACATATCTTGTTATTTCTGGGCTTTCTTCGTTTTCCTTCTCACCAAATATCATCTCTGCAAACTCTGAATTATCGATAAAAGGATTGCAATTACCTTGTAATTCATAGGCTTTTTGATTTCTTTGTCTTTCATAATCATCAACTGGATCTTGCTCATTCCATTTAAGTAGCATTTCCATACTGCTCGCAACAACTGTTATTTCATAATTATCTGCTTCAGCATATCTTACTAGTAAATAGAACAAAATACGAGCAATATCTCCTTTTATTTCATCAAGTGGCTCAAATAATTCACTATTTGAATATCCAAATAATATATTACCACTTAAAGTCTTTTTATAATTTTCACGATTTAGTACTTCACCATAACGTTTATTTCCTCTTGAACTATTAGCACTATTGCTTGTTGGTCTAATGTGATGAATATCTGAACCAGCACCATCTTCCTTAAACCATCCTAAACTTTGAGGCCAAACGTGTTCGCGGTTCCAACTGTTGCCATTATCCCATTTACTGGAAATACTTTGCCTTGAATATAATAAAATTATATTATTACTGTTATTTGGATCGCCATCAGTAAGAGGCAATTTGTAACGTAATCCACCATAAGTTATTATAGTGCGATGAGATGATGTAATTAGTTCACGTAGGGCAAGTTTTAGTTCGTCTCCACGAAGTGACATATCAATATCATTATAATAAGATGACAACTCAAAAAATGTTTTTACATATAGATTAATTGTTAAACCTTCGTAAGTATTACCATCTATTATTACATTATATGATAAAGAAACTTGTGTTTTTGAAACATTAGAGCCAACTACACCAGTAGATGAAATAATATTTTCATTGGAACTTTTCCATTCAATTAAAGAATCATAAAGTGAATATTTCTTTAATTTAATATTCTTGGAAATAGTTTGACCATCAAGTATTAATATATCATATAAATCTTCTTCAATTTCTATTAATATATCTTGAATATTATCACTTGTTTCAACGTCTTCAAGATACATTATGTATTCTTCAATAATTAAAGGTACATAAGCTTTATCAGTTGCTCTAGCAATGCTTTTTTTACCTTCCTCAAAGATTTCTAGCAATTTAAGGTAATCTTCAGCAGTATAGTTACTGCTATCATAAAGATTAAATAAATCTTCAAATTCTCTCAAGCCATCATTAATAGCATTTTGTAATGAATTATCTATTCCTGTTCCTTTAACTTTTACATTAATTGTACGAGAATATTCTTTTCCATTACTATCAATTATAATTGTTAAAGTGCAATAAACATCTTCTTCTTGAGGAGTGACTATACCATTACTAGATATCACTTCAGGATGACTGCTTTGATAATAAATATTATATTCATCAATTACCTTAATAAGGTTTTGATTATCATTTATGTTTTCGATAATATTATTTTCTGCTTTATCTAAAATGTCATTAAATGATGCATTAGTATCACATGAAATTAGTAAAAATGATATAAATAGTATAACTAAAACTTTGGTGATTTTTTTCATATATTAGAATCCTCGCATAACTTATTAATTATACTCCTAAAACTTGTAAAAAGCAATTAACGAAAATAATATTTTTCTTTTATTATTAATATATATTAAAAAGTTACATTAAAATAAGTAAATAGTTCTTTATATTTTTTTTATTTGTGATATAATTAAACAAAAGTCAAGAAAAGGAATAATCCAATGAAAATATTAGGTTTAATACTAGAAGTTAATCCCTTGCATAATGGTCATGCTTATTTCATCAAAAAAGCAATAGAAGAAATAAAGCCTAACTATACTATATGTGTTATTAGCACAAACTTTACTTCTCGTGGTGAGATTTCGGTTATAAACAAATTTGATAAAACGAAATACTTGTTAGAACTAGGAATTGATTTAGTTCTTGAAGCTCCGTTTACAAGTTACAACTGCAGTGCTGATTATTTTGCGTATAATATGATTAATATTTTAAATAAATTTAATGTTACTGATATTGCCTTTGGTGTTGAGCTTGATAACATAAATAAACTAAACGAACTTGTTTTTCTTTCGGGAAAACCTTCTTTTAATAGTAATATAAAAAAATATCTTGACCAAGGTTTTGCTTATAGTACAGCTTGTAATAAAGCTTTGCTTGAGGAAACAAATGATTTAGAACTAATAGAAAATTATAGTATGCCAAATAATACTTTAGCAATTCAATATATTAAAGTTATCAATAAAATAAATACTTCTATCAGAAGCATTAATATTCATTTAATTAAACGTATCAATAATAATTATTATGATACTGAAACAACAGGAAATATCTCAAGTGCTACAAGTCTTAGACAAATGCTATGTGAAGGAAAGAATATAACGCCTTTCTTGCCGTTTAAAGAAAACTTAATTGATTTAAACAAAGCTAAAAAAAATTTATTACAAATTCTTAAATATAAAGCCCTTAATAGTAATTTTAAGTATTTAGGTATTAAAGAGGGTTTTGAGAATCGCTTAAAAACTGAACTTGAAAAAGCTAATACTATTGATGAACTAATTGCTAAGTGCGAAACAAAAAGATATAAAAGTAATTATATTAAACGAACTATTCTAAATATTATTTTAGAAATTGATTTAGAATTTAATCAAAAGAATTATTATTTAAGGTTATTAGGATTTAATAATAAAGGTAATAGATTAATTAAAACCTTAGATGAAGAAACCAAAAATGAAATTCTTCTTTCCCCCAAAAAAGAATTATCTGATTTATGTAAAATAGAAATAAATGCAACCAAATTATATGGAATAATCACTGAAAATTATGATTTATATCTTGAAGAATATAAATTACCAATCAAAAAGTAAAGGAAGATAAAATATGTCAAAATTAACTATTAATGATATTCGTGAAAAAATAAAAAGTGTTATTGATCCTGCCATCGGCAAAACACTCGAGGAAACAAAAGGAATCAAGCACATTGGAATAGATGAAGAAAGTGATTTAGTTATTCTTATCATTGTTCTTACAAAGTGCGGAGGAGCCGAAGAAAAAGCTGTCAAGCGAGAACTAGCAAGAATTGTAAAATTAGATTTAGGCTTTACAGGTATCAAAATAACTTTTGAAGAAAAGAGAATAATTGAAAGTATTGTGAAAAGAGATGTTAAATTTATTCTTGTAGAGTCTGGAAAAGGTGGTGTTGGGAAATCAACTGTTAGTGCTAACATTGCCTATGCCTTAACAAGAATGGGTAAAAAGGTAGGAATTATTGATGCCGATATCTATGGTTCTAGTATTCCTCATATTCTAGAAATGGAACATGCTTATCCAAAAGTTGATGAAAATGGTAAAATTGTTCCTTTGGAAGCTTTTGGTATGGAAATTATATCAACTGAATTCTTTGCGGAAAAAGATAAACCCGTAATATGGCGTGGAGCAATGCTTAACTCGATGATTCAGAACTTCTTCTACGAAGTAATATGGAATAAAAATATTGACTTTATGATTGTTGACTGTCCACCAGGAACAGGTGATATTGCTTTAGATTTACGAACAATTGTTCCTACCGCAAAAGCTTTAATTGTTACTACTCCCCATAAGTCAGCAAGTCACGTAGCAATAAAAGCAGGTTATACTTCACAGCAATTAAACCATCAAGTAATTGGAGTTATTGAAAATATGTCATATTTTGTAAATCCTGTAAATGGTAACAAAGAACATATTTTTGGTGAAGGTGGAGGAAATGAAGTAGCTGAGAAACTTAATTCTGAGCTTTTATGTCAGCTTCCAATCACACAACCAAAACACCATCTTTCTTTGTTTGAAAGCGATGAAGAAAGTGGAAAAGTATATGATAACTTAGCAATACTTCTTTCGATATTGCCATAAAATAAAATCCAACATAGATTAATTCTATGCTGGATTATTTTTTTATATCTCCCATTTGGCATATAAAATAATATTACCTGTAGTCCCTTGGGCTATTCTTTCGACTTTTTCGCCTGTACCTTCTTTATCAGTATACCATCCTAAAAATTCATATTCTGAACTAGCTTCTGGTAAAATGAATTCATCTAAAAAAGTATAAGTTAATTTTTCTTTTGGCAAAGTGACTGAAATATCGCTTTTTTCTACTTCATAACGCTTTGGAAGCACATTAAAGGCAGCAATATTTGTTCCTTTCGCCCATTGGTGAAACCTAAACATAATTTGGATTTTACCACTTGCTGTTGGTTTATATGTTTTATCATAACTAGAATAACTGGTGTTTATGCAGTTTATAAACCATCTATCTAAGTCTCGATACTTTTCTAGATATTTTTCGCTATTTAAGAAATAGTTTTCTGATGCTTCAATTATAGCACTATCATCACTATTTCTAACTACTGGTTTATATATATAATTAGAAATTGTTTTTTCAAAATCGTATATATCAATACAAAGTATATCTTCTACTGTTTTAAAAGAAACTGTTACACCATTTTTTGTTAAAGTAAATGTTTCATTATTTAAGGTTATCCCTTCAATATTACTGCCATTTTCTTTAAACCACATTAATAAATCATTATAAAATTCATTAACAAAATCTTCTTTGCTTGGCCATTTACTTTCACTGATTATTGTTAAATTGTCAACATAAGTAATTGTATAATTAATTATTTCATATTGCGCAGTTACTTCAAAACTATCTTTTACATTAGATATAGATTTATCCCATCCAATAAAAGCATAACCGTTTCTATTGGGAACTTGAGGCGCAGCAGCTGTTCTACCTTCTTCAACTTTAGCTTCTTTTAAAATATTACCATCGTAATCTTTAAATGTTACTATATAAGTTTCCCTTTCTTCATCAATTGGTAGAGTTAGTTTTGACATTATGTGCCAATCACAAGTCATATAGTCAACGCCTTTGTCAATCCACTTTTGAACTACATCGTAATCAACATATTGAGTATAAGTATATGTGGAAACTTTTAAATCATTTTCTTTGTATCTTGCAAGCCATTCATCGCTATTAGAGTAATTACCTGTAGTATTGATACTAACATCTAAATTATAATTAATACATCTTTGTAATATTGTTTCACTCTCGCATGAATTTACTAAATATTGGCATTCTATATCCTCATAACCATTTTCTCTAGTCCATATTAAGCAATTATATTGAGAGGCAAGAAAGATAACATTTTCTAGCATTCCTTTATTTCTTATAACTTGCATTAAATCTTTCATACGCGATTGATCATTATTATTAATACCATTAGAATACTTTAGTTCTATAACAGCTTTAACATTGTATTCATGACATATTTCAAGAAATCTTTCAAGAGTGCAAATAGTTGTAGTGTAAGTATCCTTGGTTACACTGCCATTTTGTCCTGGTATACCTGCTTTACGTGAAGCTGTTTTGGTTACATTCATTAAATCGCTATAGTTTGTTGAGGCAATATTGAAGCCATTAAAGTCATCATCATGCGATAAGACAAAAATGCCATCTTTAGTTTGTTTTAGATCCACTTCTACAGCTTGGTATTTAAGAACTTGCACAGCATATAAAATTGCTTCTTCGGAATTCATTAAACCATAATAGCTTCCAGCATGGCCGATAAATTGTACGCTGTATGGCCAAACAATATCTATTACTCGCTTAAGGCTTGCTTTATTTCCTGATGTATCTTCAACTGTATATTCTAATATGTAAGAACCATATTTATTAACATTTACTTCACCATTACATATTATTTTACTAGTTATATCTCCATCAGCAATATCATTAGCTATTATGCCTATTAAAGGATTAAATTCTTTGCCAATTTCTATTTTTTCATTTAATGTATATCCTTCCTGAAGTTCTAATACTGGTTTTGTTGTGTCAACTGTCGTAACGTTAATGCTTTTCATAATATTACTTCCATCTTTTGTTTTGATAAACACTACAGTTTTTCCTGCTTTTTTTGTTGTAATGAATCCTTCATCTGATATTTCGATGAAATCACTACTATCTTTTTCGAAAGAAAGTTCTTGAGACGCTGTAAGAGGTAAAGCTTTAGCTTGGATTTGGTATGAACTACCTACTTCTAAAGTTATATCATTTTTCTCAAATTCGATACTTGTAGCTAATTCTATAACTAAAACTTTTATATTTATAGAAACATTGCTGCCATCGCTAGTTTGAAGAAGTACTTCTGTTTCACCTGCTTTTATACCTGTTATTAAACCTGAACTTGTTATACTCAAAATATCTTTATCTAAAACAACATATTCTATTTTCTGGTTAGCTTCACTTGGCAAAACTAAAGCTTCTATTTGGTATGTTTCACCTTTATTTAAAGTTATATTTTCTACAGTTTCAATTGATGTAGCAAAAACTATTTTCTTTATAACATTAATAGTAACCTTTAAAGGCTCAATATCGCTGTTTTTCACATAAATAGTAACTTCTGCTTTTCCTTCTTTTACCGCTTTGATTTCGTTATTATTTATCAAAACATTATCATTTGATGCTTCAAAAATAAATGTTACATTAGGTAAATCTTTAACTATAGGCTCTATAACTATTATATCGCCTTCATATAATTCATATGAAGTTTTATCAAGTTCAATAGTTTGGTTTTCTTTTTCTTGACAAGAAACTGTAAAAAGAAAACTAATGACAATGGTAAGAATTAATAATATCTTTACAACTTTTTTCATAATTACCTCATTTTAAAATTTCTTTGAATACTCTTAAAGTATTCTTGTAAAAGACTTTTTCAATTTCTTCTTCAGTAAAACCATTTTTAAGCATTTCATCATGTAATAAGTATAATTTATCACAACTATTCATTTCTATATTATCGCCTATTCCATCAAAATCTGAACCTAAGCCTATGTAATCAATTCCTACTAAATCTTTAACATATTTAATATGCTTTATCATATCTTTAACATATGCATAATCACCATCATCATTAACAAAACTTGAACAGTAGTTTAATCCCATTACCCCACCACGACTAGCAAGTTTTATTATCATATCGTCAGTCATATTGCGAACTGCCTTGCAACAGCTCCTTGAATTGGAATGACTTGCCACAAATGGTTTTGTAGTATTTTCGTAAACATCATAAAATCCTTTATCTGATAGATGTGATACATCTATTATTATTCCAAGCCTTTCCATTTCTTTTACTAACTCAATCCCTTGTGGTGTTAAGCCATCAGTTGTATTAGGCTGCGTTTTGTCTGGTTCTTGCCCTTCACGTTTCATATAATTAGGAAAGCCAATTCCATTTTCGTAATTCCAAGTTAATGTTATCATTCTTACGCCAAGTAAATATAAAATGCGTAAATATGATAGATTACCTTTTGTTACTGCCCCTTCTTCAATTGTTAACATACTCGACATTATGCCATTTGCAATGTTTTCTTCAATATCATTATATGTGAATACTGGTCTAATATAGTCTGAATTTTTTTCTAATTCTTGATAGTATTTATCAATCATTTCTAGGCCTCTTTCTAAAGCATTTTCATGTTTATGAAGATTAACAAACATCGCAAAACATTGAAGATAATATCCTGACTTTTTCATTCTTTTAATATCTAAATGTCCTTTATTTTCATAAAGTGTTTCTAAATCATTATCCATCAAACGAAGGATTGTGTCACAATGCATATCAATTATTTTCATTTAAATCACCTCTGATAAATATATTATATTGACAAATATATTATATATATAATTTACCAAAATAGCAAGAAAAAAAAGGCATTAAGCCTTTTATTCTTCATCACAATCACAGTGGTGATGTCCACAGCAGCAATCACAATCATCATCACACTCATCTTCGCAATCACAATCGCATTCACAATCACAATCACACTCTTCTTCACTTGCAAAAGCTTCAAATACTTCCGCAAGCATATCCCATTCAGCATCATCTTCAACTGGGAATAATTCGCCAACGCCACCATCTTTTTCAGTGTATGATGCAACACCAACTTCAACTTTTCCTTCTTCATCTTCAGTGCTAGGATCAGTAAAGAATACATAGTTCTTTTTGAATTCTGGTGACTCATAAGTAAATAGTACTTCACAAACTATTTCTTTTCCGCTTTCATCAGTAAAAATGATTTGATTTTCTTTTTTTTCCATTTTTGGTTTCTCCTTTATCTTTTTGTATCTAAATATGTTTGAAGAATAATCGTTGCAGCAAGTTTATCAACGTTCTTCTTTCTTTTATTTCGACTCATATCAGCCGATAACATTATAACATCAGCTTGTTTTGATGTTAATCTCTCATCTATCATTATAACTTCTAAATTAGTAGTTTCTTCAAGCATAACTTTAAACTTTAAGCAATATTCAGCTTGAGGACCAATTGTTCCATTCATATTTTTAGGAAAACCTAAAACAATTTTTTCCACTTGATTTTCTTTAATAACTCTCGTAACTTCTTTTAAAGCGGCATCTAAGTCTTGTTCATCAAAGCGAAAAGTTCCAATAGGGTTTGCAATTATTCCTAAATAATCACTTAAAGCTATTCCAACAGTACGATTTCCAAGGTCAAGTCCAATTACTCTCATAAAGTACCTTCAATTTGTTCTTTTACTAAAGCTAATGCTTCATCAACTTTTGTTATGTCTTTTCCGCCAGCTTGAGCAAAGTCATCTCTGCCTCCGCCTCCACCTTGAGTAACTTTTGCTGCGCTTCGAACTAGTTCTCCTGCCTTAAGTTCTTTTATCTTACTCTTACAAATGAAAACTATTTTTTCGTTTATTATATTGCAAGCGAAGATCAAACTATCATCAAGTTTATCTGAAAGACGATCTACTAAATCTTTTAAAACATTTACTTCAACATCTGATGTTTTGAAAATCAAAATGTTTTTGTTATTAATCTTAAAAGCAAATGGAAGATAGTCATCAACACTTAAAGTATTCTTTTCACGTTTTTGCTTGTTTAGGTCTTTATCTAGTTCTTTAACTTGTTCCCGCAAATCATTTAGTTCTTTGCGATATGCTAAAATTGTGGCATAACTACCGTTATTTATAGTCGGTTCAATTTCTATATAATTAATTTTTATATTTAGTTTTTGAGCTTCTTCTAAAATTGATTGAGTTTTAGTTCGAAGTTCACTTATATCTTTCTTTAATTGTGAAACATAATCAGCAATTTTTGCTTTGATAGATTCTATATCACCAGTTACACATTCAATTCTAAATATTCCCGAGCCTTTGCTTTCCACACCTAAAATAGCTAACTTGTTAATATCTTGGGTATTCTTTATATGTGTTCCACCACATAATTCCTTTGAAAATCCAATAGTTACAACTCTTACAATTTCACCATATTTTTCACCAAACAAAGCTTGCACGCCTAATTTTTGAGCCTCAGCAAGTGGTAATGAAATAATATTAGTTTCTGCTTTTTTATCTATTTCTTCATTGACTATTTTCTCAACGTTTAATAACTCTTCATCGGTTGGTAAAGTATAATTATTGAAATCAAAACGTAGTTGATCAAATGTCACACTTGAACCTTGTTGTTTAACGTGACTGCCCAAAACTTTTCTCAAACTTTCGTTTAATAGATGGGTTGCTGAATGATTTCTAGAAATTTGCAATCTAATGTTTTCATCAACTTCTAAAGATACTTCTTGATTTATCTTTATAATTTCATCTTTAGTATCAATTTTAACTGCATATTGATTATTTGGAAGTTTAAATGATTCTAAAACCGAAAATTCTTTGTCTAAATATTTTACTTTTCCAGAATCACCTGTTTGTCCTCCACTTGTAGCGTAAAAGACTGTTTGGTCGAAAACAACTGTTAAAAGTCCACTTCCTTCGTTTACTTTTTTATCGTTTGCAAATAGTGCAATTATTTTACTATTACATTTTAAATTATCATAGCCAATAAAAACTGTCTCGTCTTTAAACTTAAGCATTTCTTCGTTTTGTGAGTTCATTGACTCTTGATTATTTCTTGCCCCTTTTGATATTTGCTTTTGTTTTAGAAGTTCTTCTTTAAAGCCTTCTAAATCAACACTAGCACCTTTTTCCATTGCAACTTCTAAAGTTAATTCAATTGGGAAACCAAATGTATCATATAGTAAGAATGCAAAATCTTTAGAAACTATTTTTTTATTTGAAGAATTAGAAATATAATCAATTAGTTTTTTCTCGCCTATTTCTAATGTTTGTAAGAATTTTTCTTCTTCTGTTTTTATAACCTTTTTAACCATTTCTTTAGTATTCTCTAAATAAGGATAGAAAGGATTCATTATTTCAGAGACAATATCAACTAAATTATACATGAATGGTTTATTCATTCCTAAAACTTTACCATAGCGAGTTGCTCTTCTTAAGATTCGACGAAGAACATATCCTCTACCTTCGTTTGAAAGATTTGCACCATCACTTAAAGCAAATGTAACACTACGAATATGATCAGCAATAACTTTAAATGCCATTTGGCCTTCATATTTTATACCTGTCATTTCTTCTAATTTATTAATTAAAGGCATAAATAAATCTGTTTCGTAATTTGTTTCAGCCCCTTGAATAATACAAGCCATACGTTCAAGTCCCATACCTGTATCAATGTTTTTGCTTGGTAACTCTTTGTATTCATTTCTCTTCAAATTACTTTCAGCGTTAAATTGACTGAATACTATATTCCATATTTCGATATAACGATCGTTTTCAATGTCTTCTTTCAAAAGTTTAATTCCCAGGTTTTGAGGATCATATTTTTCTCCTCTATCGTAGAATATCTCACTGTCAGGGCCACATGGTCCATCACCAATCTCCCAAAAGTTATCCTCTAAAGGAATAATATGCGAAGGATCAACACCTAATTTTACCCATAGATTGTAAGATTCTTTATCATCAGGATATATTGTAAAGTATAATTTATTGATATCAAAACCAAACCATTTATCACTTGTTAATACTTCTATTGCCCATGGCAATGCTTCTTTTCGAAAATAATCACCAATAGAAAAATTACCTAACATTTCAAAGAAAGTGTGATGACGAGCAGTTTTACCAACATTATCGATGTCATTTGTTCTTATTGCTTTTTGGGCATTACATATACGGCGATTAGTTGGAACTTCTCTTCCATCAAAATATTTCTTTAATGGCGCAACGCCAGCATTTATCCATAAAAGTGTCGGATCATTTACAGGTATTAATGATGCACTAGGAAAAACTTCATGACCTTTTGATTTCCAAAAATCAAGCCACATTTGTCTTATTTCATAACTTTTTAAATATTTCATAAATCTTCTCCATTTATATCAATAATTACAGGAATAATTATAGGTGTCTTTTTAGTAAGACTTCTTACCTCTTTACTACAAACATCACGTATAATGTTTTTAAGTTCATTCCAATCAATTACTTCTCTATTTTTAAATATATTAATTATTACATTAAAGGTTGCATTTGATAATGTTGAAAGCACTTCTTGGAAATCAACCATTGAACGAAATCCTTTACCGAAAACTGAAGGACCTGATATAATTCGATTATGTCTTGAATCAATATTTGTAACAACAAATAAAACACCTTGTTCCGATAATTGTTCACGGTCCTTTAAAACGAATTCATTAATATCGCCTACAACTAATCCATCAACTAAAACATCTGATACTGGTATTTTCTCAAGTTTCTTTTGAGGAATACCTTTTTCAAAAGTTATTTGTTTTCCATTGTCGATAACTAAAACCTTATCTTCTGAATATCCTGCATCAAGAGCAATTTTCTTGTGCATATATTGGTGACGATACTCTCCACTAACAGGAACAATGTATTGTGGTTTAAGAATTTGATAAATCATTTTTAAATCTTCACTATCAGCATGTGAGCTTCGTAAATAGTTACGAGGCATATTTATCACTTTTGAACCTATCTTACTTAATCTATCAAGAGCACGTGTCGCAAGTTTTTCTGTTCCTAGAACTGGTGGGCAAATAGTTACTATTGTATCGTTTTTGCTAATTTTTATTAGTTTATCTTGATTAGTCATCATTCTTTGTAACATAAAGAATGGTTCATGACGTAAGCCAGTGATAATAACTGCTAAGTCTTCATCTTCATTTGTTACATTTTCGTCTAAAAAGCGTAAATTAACAAGATTATCGTTAGGTATTTTTAAGTATTCTACATTCATTGCCACATTAACAATTCTTTGTACTTTGCGCCCCACAATAGCAACTTTACGATGATTTTTAACACACAAATCAACAACTTTTTGAATACGATTAAGGTCAGATGAAAACATCGTAAATATAACTCTATTCTTGTCTTGTAATGCTTCTGTAATTGTGTGATTAAAATTATAGTCATTTTTAGCACGATCTATATTATTTACTCCGATACTCTCGGCCAAAAGCATAAGTACTTTGTGTTTTGATATTTCACTTAACTTATTAAAAGATGTTTGATAATGATAATCTTTAGTAAATCCTAAGGTGAAATCAGGAATGTAAACAATTGATCCATCTTCAGTATTAATTGAAATTCCCAGACTTTCAGGAATACTATGAGTTGTATAAAAAAATGTCATTTTCACATTTCCAAACTTAAGTTCTCTATCATCGTTTATTCGAAATAGTTTATAATCACTTACATTCATACCTTTTTCAGTTAACATTTGTTCAATAACGGAAATTGTAAAATGTGAACCATAAATAGGAACTTGTAAAGCTTTTAAAAGTTCAGGAATAGCTCCACAGTTTTCTTCATGAGCGTGAGAAACAAATATCCCATACACCCTTTCTTTATTTGCAAGTAAATATTCGAAATCAGGAATAACAGCATCCACACCAAACAAATCAACACTAGGATATTTAATGCCAGCATCTAAAACAAAAATTCTTTCGTCCACTTCAACAACATAAAGGTTTTTGCCGTTCTCTCCTAATCCTCCTAAAGCACAAAATTTAATTTTACTCATTAGTAAATTTCTCCTAATTAAAATTTAAACATTAACTTATTTTATCATAATTTCTTATAAATGTAAAGCAAGAATGAGGCGTTTTCAAAAAATAAAAAGGCAATTTAATGCCTCTAAAAAGAATTATTTTTTTTCAAATGATTCACATACTGTATCTTGTCTACTATCAGCGGTAATACCACTTATTTTGACATTTTCTTTGTGGCATAAATCATTTTCGTTATATTTGCATTTTACGCAATCACAATTAATACTTAAATGTTCATTTGCTTCGTCAAGAAAAGCAAATTCGGTATTTAAGTTTGTTAAATCTTTTTCCATACCAAGTTTAAATGTTCCGCATTGAGTTTCATCCTCATTTATGGCTTGTGTTCCTTGAATATGGATTCTATTGCGCATACAATATCTACTTTGATTATACATACATTTTTGAACACTACATCTTAATTTAGGCATATTTTTCCTCCTTTCTAGCCTTTAGGTTTTGCAACAAAGGACATTAAAAATGCAAAGAATATCGCACTTGTAATTCCCACGTTAACATTTTTGAAAATACCTGTGAATATGCCCATGAAACCAATTGCACCTACTTCTTCTCCTACGCCATGACATACAGCGTGGCCAAAAGATGATATTGGTATCATCGCACCCATATGAGCAAATTCGATTAAGTAATCATATATTCCATAAAAGTCGAGCAATGCCCCAATTACAACAAGTAAACATGTAACATAAATAGGCATTATTTTGAATTTATCCATAATAACTTGCGCAATAGCACAAATTATGCCTCCCAAAATAAAAGCATACAAAATCGTCATTATATCACCTCTATTGATATAGCATGACATATTGCGGGGATACTTTCTTTTTGAGCTAGCATCATTGGATTCATTAACGCTCCTGTTGCACAAACTAAGACTTTTTTATATTCTTTATTTAAAAGTTTCTTCAAAATATATCCACTTAAGACTACTCCGATGCACCCACAACCACTGCCACCAGAGTGAACATCTTGTTTTTCCCTATCGTATATCATTTTTCCACAATCTTCGTGTTTTTCTTTGATATTGATATTGTCTTCTCTAAAAAGGTCTTCAAGAAGAGCACTTCCATAATACGATAAATCACCAGTAAAGATTTTATCATAATCGTTTATTGTTAAATTGAAATCAAGTAAATGTCTTTTAATAGTATGATAACAAGCTGGAGCCATAGCTCTTCCCATATCTTGGCTATCTCTAAAAGCTCCATCAACAACTTTTCCAATTGTTGCTCTTCGTATCATAAGATTTGTCTTCTCATTAGTTAAGAGAACTGCACTTGCCCCTGTTACGGTTGATGTATAAGTGTTAGAACGTTGCATACCGTATTCGTTAGGATAGCGAAATTGTCTTTCCGCTGTACAGTTATGACTTGAAGTACAAGAAAGAGCATATAAGCCATTATTCTCAAGATAAAATGAAGCATTTATAATTCCCAAAGTTGCCGTTGAACAAGCCCCAAATATTCCCACATATGGAATATTGTAATCACGAAGAGTATAACTACTAACTGATATTTGATTATTTAAATCTCCTGAAAAGCATATATTTACATCGTTTTCGCTAATATTTGCTTTATCTAAACATAAATTGATTGCTTCTTTTAATAAAAATATTTCAGCTTTTTCAAAACTTTTTTCACCATTTGGTAAAAAATCATTATAGTATTTATCAAAATACTCGCCAAGAGGTCCATCATGTTCTTTTTTTCCAACAACAGAAGAAAAATTATTGATATAAACATTATGAAAGATATAACTGCTTTTACCAACTTTACCCACTAATTAAACCTCCAACATATCTAAGCAAACCTGAAATAACTCCACAAATAATTGAAACAGCTATTACACTTCCTGCTAAACGAAAAACATTATTTAACACTCCTAATACCAAGCCTTCACTTTTAGCTTCAATTGTAGAGGAAGTCATTGAATTGGCAAATCCTGTTATCGGTACAATTGACCCACACCCCGCAAACTGTCCTACGCGATCATAGATTCCTAAACCTGTTAGGAGTGAAGCTATGGCTATCATTGTTAGAATTGTATAATTATTAGCTATTTCAGATATAAATTTCATATTATATAATTTGTATATTATTTCAGCTATTGCACAGATTAATCCACCAACCAAAAAAGCTTTTAAAGCATTTTTTATAATTGGTCTGGAAGGTTCGTTTCTTTTAATTTTATCTAGTTTTTCTTGCAAATTAAAATCTTGCATAATATCACCTCTTTATCTTATTATTATATTAATTATTCCATTTTATACAAAAAAATTTTAAAGCGTCAGCCTTAAAATTCTTTTTTAGTAATTTTATTCTTTATATCACGAATTATAAATATTCCTTGAATCGATAAATATGGTGCAAATGCTAGAATATACGAAATGATTATTTCCTTGTAAGATAATGTGCTTATGTCAAACATTTCATGTAAAAAGGGTAAAAACAATAAGCCGTTTACTAGCACTAAACCCGTAACAATTGATATTACAAGTGTCTTATTAATCTTATTTTTTGTTTTGGTGAAAGTAAATAAAGAACGTCTATCACGACAATTAAAACTATAAAACAATCTTGCTACTGTTATAGTAACAAAAACCATAGTCCTAGAAACATATAGATTATTTTTTAAACCCACATAATATGAAATCATTGTATATAGAGCTATTAAAAATCCTTCTATGGCAATTCTTCTTACAACTTTAGATGATAATAATGGACTATCTTTCATTCGAGGATGCAATAATTCTGTTTCACTTTTTATATTTTCCTCAATACCGATTGCAATAGCTGGTAAACTGTCATTTATTAAATTTATAAATAGTAAATGGACAGGAGCAAATGGTATTGGTAAGTTTAATAAGGAAGTGTATAAAACAATAAATATACCAGCAATGTTTCCAGCAATTAAGAAAAGAATTGCATTTTGAATATTTTGATAAACTTTTCTTCCTCTTTTTACAGCTTTCATTACTGTTCCTAAGTTATCATCCATTAGAATTACATCTGATGCTTCCTTTGATACTTCAGTTCCACTTATGCCCATCGAAACACCAACATCAGCTTTCTTTATGGCTGGTGCATCGTTGACACCATCGCCTAAAAAAGCCACACTAAACCCTTCTTCTTGAAGTAAAGTAACAATTCTAATTTTATCACTAGGTGAAACTCGAGCATAAACTTTTGTTGTTTTTAGTTTACTTTTTAGATCGCTATCAGATAACTTTTCTAGTTCACTTCCCAATAAATATGTATCACCAGTTTTATAGATTCCTACTTCTTTAGCTATATTAAGAGCAGTTAAAATGCTATCTCCAGTTATCATTATTGGTATAATATTATATTTAATAAAATCATCTATAGTTTCTTTTGCGCCTATCTTTATCGGATCAACGATAAAAACTAAACCTAAAAATGATAAATTATTGAGAGCTTTATCATAATTTTTATCATTTCCTGCTTTAGTATCAAACTCTTTATAAGCAACCGTTATAACGCGATATCCTTTTTGACTTCTATCATTAATTATATTTTCAATATATTTTCTTTCATTTGTATTAATATTACATAATTCTAAAACAACTTCACTTGCTCCTTTTACGAAAACATATTTTTTATTATCAATTTTATTAATTGTTAAAGCCATTTTTCTTTTGGAAGAAAAAGGTATTTCAAAAATACGAGGATACATTTCTCTTGTTTTCTTCACTTGATTTATTGAAAATGATTTTATAATGGCTGCATCAGTATTAACTGTTGAAGCATCTTTTTCCTCAAAATAATCATTGCAAAGAATTAAAGCTTTTTCAAATATTGTTCCTTGAAGTTTTTCAGTATTTTTGCTTTCAATTATTTCATTATTGTAATAAAAACTATCAACTTTCATTTTGTTCATTGTTAATGTACCAGTTTTATCAGTACAAATAACATTTATATTGCCTAATGTTTCTAAAGCCTTAATATCTTTTACAATAGCTTTTTCTTTGGCTATTTTTTCTGTTGATATTGCTAGAACAATAGTAACAATAGTTTGAAGAGCTTCTGGAATGGCCGCCACAGCTAAACTTATTGAAAACATTAAAGAATCAAGAATTGAAATATGACGATAAATGCTCATAAAAAAGACAATAACACAAATTGCAAGAATAATAATTGCTAAATCACGACTAAATTTATCGATATTTTTTTCCAAAGGACTTTTCTTCTTTTTTATTTTTTGCATCATTTGTGATATATGTCCTATTTCAGTATCTATTCCCGTGGCAAATACAACTCCAGTTGCTTTCCCAGCAATAATTTTTGTACCTCTAAAGAGAATATTAGTTCTTTCTCCGATAGGAACATCACTAGTAATGACATTTTCTTTTTTCTCCGATGATGTGCTTTCCCCAGTAAGCATACTTTCGTCACACTCTAAATTTGTACACGAGATAATGCGCATATCAGCTGGGACAATATCTCCACCTTTGACTAAAACAACATCCCCACAAACTACATCATTCGAATCAATGGTAAGCGATTTTCCATCTCTTTTCACAATACATTCAAGACTAGTCATTGCTTTCAGACTTTGAATACTCTTTTCAGCCTTAAAGTATTGAAAAGTACCAAGAATGGCATTAAGAGTTATCACAACGAGAATCACAATTGTATTCTCTATTCCTCCTGTAAATAAAGAAAGTAGTGAAGCAATAATCAAAACAATAACTAATAAATTCATATATTGTTCTAAAAAAACTCTAATTGGTCCTTTTCGCTTTGTATCAGTTATTTTATTAATTCCATACTTACTTCTATTTCTTGTTACTTTTACATTATCTAATCCATTAATTGATGAAGAATAATAATCTAAAACAGTTTTAAAATTAGTTTTATAAGCATCTTTAATATTTTTCATACTAAAGTATATTCATTAATTAGTTTGATTATTAAACATATTTTAATAGTAATATTTTTTAAGTAACATTAATGCTGTTTTTTCTAGTCTTGATACTTTAGATTGACTAATTCCCATTATTTTCCCTATTTCTTTTTGAGTATAATTTTGGTAATATTTGTATTTTATTACATCATATAAATCACCTTTTAAAACAATATTTATATCTGTAAATAATTTATCATTATTATCAGTTTCAATATCTAAACATTCTTCAGCCGTACTTTTTATATTTTCCTTATACATTAGTCCTGTATAAATAATATCATCCTCAAACTTTGTTTGTTCCTTTATTTCTTTTAAAGTATAATTCTCCTTTAAAAGCTTTATAACTTTGGTAACTTTTTTTCCTGTTTTAATTAATTTATTGTTTCGTAGTTCTTTTTTGATTTCACCTAAAACAAAATATGTTGCATACGTAGAAAATTTAACATTATATTTCTCGTCAAAACTATTAGCTGCTCGAAATAGTCCCATTAGCGCTACTTGTCTTAAATCATCGTGAAGATAATTTGAATAATATAATTTATTTATTATTCCATCAACAATATATAAATTACTAAGAAATAATTCGTCCTTTGTCATTTTAGGCAATATATTTAGTAATTGATATTTTTGTTCCTTCATCTACTTGTGAGAAAATATCCAAGTTATCCGAAAAAATATCCATTATTGTGAAGCCCAGGCCAGCTCTTTCTGTGTCTGTACAAGTGCTAAAAAGAGGGGTACGTGCTTCCTCGATGTTTTCGATTCCCACGCCTTTATCAATCACTTCAATTTTTAAGACTTTATCTTCATATGCCATATTTAGTGAAACAATTCCTTCCCCATTTTTATAGCCATGAATTATTGCATTAGTTACAGCTTCACTAACAATTGTTTTTACTTCATTGATTATGTTGATATTAACATCTTCATCCATAAAGAAACTGGCAATTATTCCCCGTGAAACAATTACATTTTTTAAATCAGCATTAAACTCGCAATTTATGAACTTTTTCATACATACCCTCCACAAAAATATTAGCTTCTTCTTCAGTTTTCTTCAAAACAACAATTCTTGATAAACCAGATATACTTATTATTTTGGCAATTAGTTCATTCATCTCACAAATAATAATTTTTCCATTTACTTCTTTTAGTTGATTATATCTTCCTATTATAAAACCTATACCTGAACTATCCATAAATGATAAATCACGACAATTGATAACTAAATATTCAATATTATAATTGGTTATTAATTCACTAACCCTTACTCTTATTCTCTCAACAGATTTTTGGTCAAGCTCACCACTAAAGCGCACGAACAAAACTGCTTTTTGAATAAAGAATTGTGCTTTCAACATATTATCACCTTTCCTTGGCATAATTTTACACTATTATTTATAGATTGTATTCAAATACGCAAAAACATACAAAAAAAGCCTTCCAAAAAGGCTTTAAAATATGTCATAAAAAGAATTAATATGTATATATTATAGAAAAATCATCGTTTTATGTTAATTATTCTTTTATTTAATTGTAAACTAATTATTCCAACAATAATGCCTGATATAACTGAAGAAATCATTGCATAAGGAAAGTAATATAATACTTCTTTAGCATTAATGTAAAAGAAAAGGCAAACAAACTGAGCTAAAAGGTGAGTTATTGCCCCACATAAACTAATTCCAACTTCCGAAAAGGCTTTTACTTTTATCATTATAGACATCATAATTGTTGATAAAATGGCACCAGCAAGGCTCATAAAGAATATTTGATTAAGGAAAATTCCCCGAATTAAAGAACTTAAAATTGTTTTAAGAATGTTGATTAAAAAAGCACTCTTAAAGTCATAATTATAAAGAATTATAACAATCACAATATTAGCAAAGCCTAATCTTACAAATGGCAGTCTTGAAAAAGTTAGCCATGAATCAAAGACATTAATAATTGTTGCCATAGCTAATAAAATACTTAAAGTGATTATTTTTTTTGTTTTCATTTTATCCAATAATTAAATCATAAGTATTTGTATTATTCTTTAAAACAATTCGAAAATTATATTCCATACAAATAATAGGTTTAGTTGGGGAATGAGATTTACCCGTTTTTACACATATTTGGTTAGGGCAGTCTGACTGGGCAACCCAGATTGTGTCTTTTTCGTATTCGACTATTATTATATGTCCTTCAATATCATATTCTTTTTTTTCTTTTAGAAATAAACTTGATAAGTTAATTTCATCAATCAATTCATCTTTATGCCATACTTCTGCTCGAAGGTTTTCTCCTGTTATTCCTGTTTTAAAGATAATAATCATTACAATTATGAAAAGAATAATTCCTAATATAAGAAGAATATCATTTATATATTTTTTAGCCATAGATATTCTCCTTTTTCGATGCATAAAGAAGTTTATTATCTTTGTATAATATTACATTAATTTCCATTGTTTCAGAGAAACTTTTTATTTTCTCTAATGACATTGACATCATCGCGGTACTAAAAGCATCTAAAAGAATTGAATCTTTGCCTATAATAGTAACAATATCATAATAATTCTCTGGTTTACCAGTATATGGATTTATTATATGATGATAAGTCGTTTCATTATAAGTTATTAATTGTTCTAATGTTGAAGATGTACCTATATCACGATTCTTTACTTTTAAAATGACATTATCGATGCTATTAATTCCCACATTGTAATAAGATGAATTATTTTTCTCACCTAATGCAATGCTTGAAGCACCAGCATTTATTAAGTATTCTGTGATGCCATTTTTTAAAAGATACTCTTTAGCAAGCTGAGTAGCATATCCTTTAGCTATTGCACCTAAATCTATCTTTCCTTCACCTATTCTTCTAACGCTTAATTTTTCTTTATTAAAAACTAATTTGGTATTATTAGTTTTATTTAATTCAATTTTTATTTTTTCTTCTAATTCTATATTTGATATATCATTGACTTTATTTATTATATCTTTATAAAGATTATTTAAATCTCCCATAAAAGGATTAAAATATCCATTTGTTGTTTCTTGGTAATAAACGGCATATTTAAGTAAATCAAAAAGCTTTGTATCTATTATTACTTCTTCATTTGTATTGTTAATAGTATATATATTATTAATACCTTCGTACTCCGTATAAGAATCAGCTAACTTGTTAATATCTTTATATATTTTCTCAACGTAAGTATATGTCTCTTCGCATGCTATTTCATCGCTTGCATATATTTCAATATCAATGTATGTTGATAAGGCATAAATAGTCCCTTTCTTATAACAAGAATTATCACATCCTATTTGCGTTAAAACAGTTGCCAACAAAGAAACTAATATTAGTATAATAAAGATATACTTTTTTTTCATTTGATTTACCATCCTCAAATTTCAATTTTTATATTTTCATCTTCTTTTAGATATTCTATTATTTTATCAAAATTAACATCCTTTTTCCCAGGCTTGCATGTGCTTAACTTTTTCACTTCACCAGAAATGATTTTCGAAGCAAAATCTTTGCATCCTGCATTCCCACAAGCTCCACAATTATAATTTGGTAACATTTTAGTAATTTCTTCTACCCTTTTATCTTCTTTCACATAAAATACTTTTCCAGCAATTGCTAGGATAAGTCCAAATATAAGTCCTAAAATTCCTAAGATCAAAAAAGCTTTTAAAATTAACATTTTTTTGTCTCCTTTTCATTAATATGATTTGAACACATAGTATTTGAACAGTTAAAACAGTGATCTGTTTTTGTTACGTCTAATGGCTTAGGAGTTTTCTTATTTAGAATATAGCTTATAAAGAATATTATAATTAAAGCTACAATTATTAGTATTGAAATAATTAAATATCCTAATTTACTCATATTATACCTGTTAAACCAATAAAGGCTAAACTCATAATTGAGGCTGTGATTAGCGAAATCGGTACTCCTTTCAAAGCTTCTGGTATATTGCTTGTTTCTAATCTTTCACGAATACATGAGAATAAGAAAATAACTAGTAAAAAGCCTAATGATGTTCCCAAAGCATTGCTGATGCTTTCAAAGAAGCTCAGGTTTTGATCAGTATTTCCTAAACATACTCCTAAAACAGCACAATTTGTTGTTATTAGTGGTAAATAAATTCCTAAAGATTTGTAAAGAGATGGAATATACTTTTTTATAAACATTTCAATAAATTGTACTAACGAAGCAATAACAAGGATAAAAGTTATCGTATCTAAGTATGCTACTTCAGCTTTTACTAAAACAAAATGATAAATGGGCCAAGTAATAATTGTCGAGAGGAAAATGACAAAAACTACTGCTATTCCCATACCTACTGCTGAAGAAGTTTTCTTTGAAACTCCTAAGAAGGGACAAATACCATAAAATCGTGATAATATAACATTATCCATCAACATACCATTTAAAATTGCTAATATGAAGGTTATGATAGCATTCATTTATTTGTCCTCCTTTGTCTTTTTACATACGTTTATAATTCCTAAAACTATTCCTAAAACCAAGAATGCTCCACTTGGCATTACAAAAATAGAAGTAGCATATTTTTGTAGAGGTAGAAATTCTATCTCTGGTAAGAAGGTTAAAACTTTTCCAAAAGTAAAACCACCTGTTCCAAGTAACTCGCGAATGAAAGCAATGGTTAATAGAGCAATAGTATATCCAATGCCTGTTCCTAAGCCATCTAAAAATGAATCAAAGGGATTATGTTTTGAAGCGAATAATTCCGCTCTGCCTAATACAATACAATTCACTACGATTAGAGAAATAAACACGCCTAATGTTTTATATAATTCTGGAAGAAACGCTTCACAAAGCATTTTTACAATAGTAACGAAAGTTGCAATAACAACAATATATACTGGTATTTTTATTTCGTTAGGAATTAATTTTCTTATTAATGAAATAACAATATTTGAACCTATTAATACCATAATAAAGAGCAAGCCCATTCCCAAAGCACTTTCAATACTCTTGGTTGTGGCAAGAGCTGGACACGTACCTAACAATGATATAAATAGTGGATTTTCTTTGATTATTCCATTTAAAATAATTTGTTTTTTTGAAGTTTTTTCTTCCATTTTTTACCTCTTATTGAAATCTTCAAAGCACTGTTTGATTAGTTCTTTAACTAAAGTTGCTCCTTTTGTGGCTCCACAATGGCAATCAATGTTTTCAACTTCGTCTAAAGTTATACCTTCATAATACTCATTTTTAGTATGCTTTGATACTTCATTACTGTAAGATTGTTCATTCTTGTTGATTTGAATATCTTTTAACTGGCCGTTTATAGATATGCCTACTAATAAGGAAATTTCCCCAAAACTATTTTTCCCGGATACATCATATATATATCCAATAGTTTCACTTGAGGAACTATCAGTTTCTTCTTTTGAAACAATATATATATTATTAAAGTTACTTTTTTCATCCAAAGTTACAATCTCTGTATTAGGAAAAATAAGTGATAAAAGTTCTTCTTTTTGTTGCTTTTCGTTTTGCTCTTTTATGTCATTTGTTAGCATATAAATACTTGAAACAAGGATGCCACTTAAACTGGTGAAAATAAATAAAATTAAAGCGATTTTAATATATTTTTTCATTAGTCCTCCTAAGCTCCAAATACGATAATAAGAAATGAAATAATAAGAACAGTTATCCAAGCAATAATATGTTTATAATTATACTTATTAGTACTCCACTTGTAATAATCAATTGCTGGTACACACATATTTCCTAGAAGAATTGCAAAACAAACTCCTTCTGAATAAGCACCAAAAATTCTAATAAAAGATGCAATTATGCCAACAATTATACCATACCATATCCGTCCTGGACGAGTTATGGGACTTGTGACTGGATCGGTAACCATAAAGAAAGCTCCGAATAAAACTCCTCCTGTTAAAAGCTGGTATAAACTAAAAGAAAAAATATTTTTTGATTCACTAGTTATACCATAAGCAAGCATTAGTATAAAAAATGTTATTATCATTGATAAGGTTATTCTAAAGTCAGCAGAATTCCTTATGAATAGATAAATACCACCTAATATAATTAGTATCTTACAAACTTCTCCTATTGATCCAGGAATAGTTCCAAAGAATACTTCACTTAACGAATATCCATTTCCAACAAGTGGCGTTCCACCAGCAACAACATCATAATATTTATCATTCGTATAGTTGATTTTAGAGCCAAAAGCAACCATAACAAATACACGGCCAAGACAAGCAGGATTAAAAATATTTGCACCTAGACCTCCAAATAGCAGTTTTCCAACTACTATTCCAAAAATACTTCCCATAATTATAATATAAATATTGGTTTTTGTTGGTAGTAAAAGGGCAAATATTATACCACTAATTAATGGTGCTAAAAAATTGTTTATTGTTATTTTGTGTTTGACTATTTTACAAAAAATAATTTCCGCCCCGACCATTATGATAGATGATAAGAGAATCATATACAAACTATTAAAGCCATTAACAATAATTGCAAATATGCAAAGTGGTAAAAGACTAAACAAAACATCTAACATCATTCTCTCAACAGATACTTTTTTATGAATATAAGGACTTGTTTCACGTATTATTTTCATCTTCCAACCATCCTTTTTGCTTTTCGAATATATTCAGTTACATGAATATGTGATGTACATGAGTAAGAACAAAGTCCACACTCTATACATTTATTAACATTTAGAGCTTTTAAGGCATCTATATCTTTTCCTTTCACAGCATTCATTATCTTGACTGGTAAAAGAGAAACTGGACACGAGTATACACAAGACGCACAACGAACACAATTCTCTTCACTACGCTTTTGATAATTTAAAATAATAACAGATGTTGTGGTCTTAGTAACAACAGCATCATCGCTTACTAAGGAAGCTCCCATCATTGGTCCACCCATAATAAATAGTTTATCGCCTTCTTCGGTATAGCCATCACATTGCTCTAATAATTCAGTTATACTTGTACCAATTCGAACACGGAAGTTTTGAGCGTATTTTATACCATCACCAGTTACCGTAAAATATCTTTTGATTACTGGCATATTATATTTAACAGCTTTAAAAAGACCTACTATTGTTGAGACATTGAAGTTCATTATACCATATTTAGCTGGCAAAGTCCCAACAGGAACTTTGATACCTAAAGTATCTTCAATCATATTTATTTCCCATCCTTGAGGATAATAATTACCAATTCTAGCAATTGTTATATCAAGATGAGGATATCTTGTTTTAACAGCTGATAACACATCATACAAGTCTTGATGTTTTTTCTTAATACAAATATATGCTTTTTTTGCCCCAAAAGCCTTTAAAGCATATCCGATACCTTTCATTATTTGGTCAGGAACTTCTAGCATTAATCGATGATCACTTGACAAATATGGTTCACATTCTACCCCATTAATCAAAATTGTATCAATTTTTTCTTCGGTTTGAAATTTTATATACGTTGGAAAAGAACTTCCTCCGAGTCCTACTAAACTAGCGTCTTTAACTATTCTTGTAAAATCTTCTTTTGATAGTTTATCAATTTCATCATCAGTTCTTTCCTTTATTGTTTCAGCATACAAATCTTTTTTATCATTTTTTATCTTAATAAAATCTAATCTTTTTCCACAGCGATGAAATTTCTTCACAATACCACATACAGTTCCACTAACTGTTGAATGAATATTCTGCGTAAAATAAGCGCCATATCTGACTCCTATAACATCCCCAATACGAACGTAATCATTTTCTTTTACAAAAACTTCTCCTTTTGCACATCGAGCGTTTGTAACAGCTAAATAAACATACTCTGGATCAACATATCTTAAAGAAGGTAATGATTTTGTAAGTTGCCTAATGTCTTGTATTTCTGTTGTTCTTTTTATCATATTATACCTTTTTCTTCTTTTAAAAAACGTTTTCAAATTATATATAATGAGTTTATAACATTTAAAAGAAAATGTCAACAAAAATCGTATTGTTCTTTTTAACATGATATCCTCTTATAAATATATTATAATAAACATAAATATACAAATAGTATTGATAGAAGGTAAAATAATGACTTATATGAATGTCAAAATGGCAGCTAAACAATGAAAATTAACTGAGCGAAGAGTAACATTTCTTTGCCGAACAGGAAAAGTTGATAGGGCTATTAAAGAAAATGGTGTTTGGCTTATTCCTGAAAACGCTGAAAAACCTGAGGATGGTAGAAAAAACAAAGATAAAGTTCTAAAAAAAACTAATAAAAAACTCCCTCTTCCTATTGGCGAATCTGACTTTAAAAATTTAATCGATAACTATTATTATGTTGATAAAACCCTTCTTATAAAAGATTTTCTTGACACAAGAGCAAAGATTACTCTTTTCACTCGTCCACGACGTTTTGGTAAAACATTAAATATGTAAATGCTCAAAACTTTTTTTGAAATTTCAAGTGATGATACGTCAAGATATTTTAAGAAAATGAATATATGGACTTGTGGAGAAAAATATCGAAAAGAACAAGGTCGATACCCTGTTATTTATATTTCTTTTAAAGATGTAAAATTTTCAACATGGTCTCAAACTTTTTATAGTATTGGCGATGTCATTGCCACAGAGTATAAAAGGCACATAGAACTTCTTGGAAGTAATTGCAATGAATTTGACAAAAAATACTTTCTTAATATTATAAATAATTCTATAGATGAAGTTGTACTTGCTACTTCACTTAGAAATTTATCAGCTATGTTAATGAAGCACTATAATCATCAAGTTGTTATTATTATTGATGAATATGATACTCCTATACAACAGGGATATGTGGCAGGATTTTACGAAGAAATAGTCAATTTTATGCGTAATCTATTTTCAGGTGCCTTTAAAGACAATAATAACTTAGCATTTGGCTTTCTTACTGGATTTTTGCGTGTAGCCAAAGAAAGTATTTTTAGTGGTTTAAATAATATAAAAATTAATTCTATTCTTGAAGAAAGATATAGCGAATACTTTGGTTTTACCAAAAAAGAAATATTAGAAATTATGAAATATTATGAAAAAACTGATAAATATGATGAAATATGTGAATGGTACGATGAATATCGATTTGGAAATGCTGATATTTTTAACCCTTGGTCTGTTTTAAACTATTTAGATGAAAATTGTCGTCCTAAGACATTTGGAGAGTCAACTGGTGATAGCAGTATCATACGCCAAATAGTATCTGAAGCCGACCTAGAAACATCAGATAATTTAAGAAAACTAATGCAAGGACAAACAATATCTTCATATATAGATACTTCAGTTGTTTATCCAGAAATTAAAGGAAATCAATCAACAATTTATAGTTTTCTACTTGCTACAGGATATTTAAAAGTTATTCACAAAAACACTTCTTATGATGATAGAACTATATATAATGTTGCAATCCCAAATAAAGAAATTTTTTATGTTTACGAAAAAGAGATTCTTTCAGCTTTATCAAATACAGTTGCACCATCAACAGCTATTAATATCCAACAAGCCCTCCTAACTCGTAATATGCAGATGTTTAAAGAAAATCTTGAAAAAATGTTAATACAAACAATTAGTTCTTTTGACTACGCATATGAGAATTTTTATCATGGCTTTATGCTTGGGATATGTGCTATTATAAATAACATCTATCGAGTTGATTCAAATAAAGAATCTGGATATGGTCGTTTTGATATTCAATTGCTTCCTAATGATATTTCTATGTATGGTATCATAATAGAATTAAAAAATATTAAGGAAATGACCGATGAAAATATAATTGATGAAGTCCTTTTAAAATCAGCCCATACTACTTTAGAACAAATTAGCAGAATGCAATACACAACTGAAATGAAAAGAATTGGAATATCAAAATTCCTTAAAATTGGAGTTGCATTTTATAAAAAATATGTTCAAGTGGTTTATGATGAAGAGTAACAAATAATAATTATTATTATCTCCTATCGATATTATTAAAATAATGTTGATGGGAGATTTTTTATAAAAAAAAATCTCTATAGGTATTATCATAGAGATAATATCTACAGAGAATCAAACTTTATTCGCTTCTTAAAGCCTCAACAGGATTCTTCTTTGCCGCAATCATCGCTGGGATTAGTCCTGCTATTAAGCTTAATAATACACTTATACCAATCAGTATAAAGGCACCAGCCACTGGAAGTTTAGCAACATTATGAATATTTGCAAGTGCTCCTATTATTAAATTAATAGGTATTAATAATAGCAATGTTATCAAAATTCCTAATACACCTGAAACGAAACCAATAATTATTGTTTCAGCGTTAAATACACGAGATATATCTAGTTTTGAAGCACCAACACTTCTTAAAACACCTATTTCTTTTATTCTTTCAAGAACAGAAATATAAGTAATTATGCCAATCATAATTGATGAAACAACAAGCGAAATTGCTACAAAAGCAAATAAAACATATGAAATGGCATCTATAACATCAGAAATAGAACTCATTAAAATACCAATGTAATCAGTATATTCGATAACTAAATCTTCACGATTTTCACTTCTAACTTTTTCATTATATTCATTAATTATTCTTACAATTTCATCTTTTGAGGAAAAATCTTTAGGATAAATATTGATAGTTTGTGGTTTACTTAAATCACATACTCCTAATTTTGTGAGATTGCTATCATAAGTTTCTACTGAAACACCTGCCGCAGCTAGTAACATATCAATATTTTCTTCTAACATTGCAAGTATTATTTCATCGCTATAGTTGTTATTTCGAGCCTCTTCTATCATATTAAGAATAGCATTACGTTGAGTCTCATCAGGAATTAATTTTACAATTGTTATTATATCATCAAGAGAATAGCTGTTAGAAGTAAATGGCAAGCCACTAAAAACATCTATATCAGGATTTGCTTTTTGTTCTTTTACAATTTCCGAATTATTGGTTTGAGTAATAATATAGTCAACCAACTTTGATGTATAACCAATTGTTCCACTAATTGATCTTGAAGTAGCTTCTTCGTTTGGTTTAACAATACCTACAATTTTTATGTCAATAGAACTATTAATTAACTCTTTAATATAAGATTCGTTATTTGACATATCTTTATATCCAGTACTAGTCTTTTGATACATATCTGTTTCTAAAACAAGTTTGAAGTTCATACCTAGTAATTCTTCATAAGTATATGAGGTTTGAGTTGTTGAAGGATCTTCGCCTTTTGTGATAGCTTTAAGCAAATCAACTAATTCTTCTTTGGGTTTTAATCCTAAAGCATATAAAGCGTAATCAGGAATCTGATTATTCTTATCAACAACAAGAATTACTTCATTGTATTCTTGAGGCCAATTACCTGTTACTAAATCATATTGTGATTCAACTAAAGCACTGTTATTTAGAATTTCTGACCAAATAACCATATTTGTAGTAAACATATTACTCATTCCTTCTAAACCTGCTTTTTTCATTGCATAATCAAAAACAGATGAAGGATTCACTTGTAAAATGTCGTTTGTATCAGCAGAATAAATATTCATTATCGCACCATAAGATCTTTCAATAGAACTTACATATTGATTAATATCTAAACTGTTTTCATTTAAATACTTATTGAATTCTTCTAAATTATTAGTATGTGTCCCAGCAAGCATTGATGACATTACCTTGGAGAAAATATCATTTGAATATACTTTATCATCATCGTGAACATTATTATTACTATTTGTTCCCATAAAAGCTTCCAAAGTGGATGACATACTTGTTTCAGTTTCTGAAATAGTTATAGGATACGTTGAAAGAGTATCTTCTTCAACGTTCTTAATATAATTCTTAAATCCAGATGAAATGGCAAGAATTGTCGCTATACCAATTATTCCAATTGAACCCGCAAAAGCAACAAGAGATGTTCTACCTACTTTAGTAAGCAAGTTTTTCAAACTTAGAGAGAGGGCAGTGAAGAAAGACATAGAAGTCTTTTTCTTTATTTCATTTTCAGATAAAGTATTCTCTTTGTTTTCTTCTTTATTATCGTCACCTTCATATGGATTGCTATCATTAACAACTTGTCCATCAAGTAAAGAAATTATTCTTGTCGAGTAATCATTAGCTAGTTCAGGATTATGAGTAACCATAATAACAAGTTTATCTTTAGCAATTTCTTTTAGTAAATCAAGTATTTGAACACTTGTCTTAGTATCTAAAGCACCAGTAGGTTCGTCAGCCAAAAGAATTTCTGGATTATTAACGATAGCCCTAGCAATAGCCACTCTTTGCATTTGCCCACCTGATAATTGATTTGGCTTAACATTCATTTTATCTGCTAAACCAACTTTTTCAAGAGCTTCTTTTACCTTCTTCTTTCTAATAGCTTTTGATACACCTGAAAGAGTTAAGGCAAGTTCTACATTTTCATAAACAGTTTGATGAGGTATCAAATTATAACTTTGAAATACAAAACCAATGGAATGATTACGATAATTATCCCAATCACGATCTTTAAATTCTTCAGTACTTTTCCCATTTATAATTAAATCACCCGAAGTATAGTGATCTAATCCGCCTATAATATTTAGTAAAGTTGTCTTCCCACAACCACTTGGTCCAAGAATTGAAACAAATTCATTTTTCCTAAAGTTTAATGAAATGTCTTTCAAAGCATGAACATCTTCAAAAGATGTCTTATAATCTTTTTTTATGTTTTTAAGTTTCAGCATAGTACTCCTCTTTATTATAATTTATTTTATTATATCGCAATTTGAGATTATTTACAATTAAAACATTATGACAGTTTTCCTTATAATGACTATCGAGTAGGAGGGAATAAATAATTATTCCCGACCTCTCACACCACCACATCGTG
>CAYMGD010000018.1:0-39508 GCA_964389905.1 uncultured Coprobacillus sp.
CAAGAATAGGTTTAAAAACAAAAAAAACTTGAGAACTCACTCAAGTTTTAATAAAAATAGGGATTATTATGTTTTTCTTTCTCTAAAGTAGTCATTTCGCCATGGCCAGGATAGATATAATAATCTTTTTCAATTGTTTTGATTTTTTGTACTGACTGTTTCATTATAATGTTATTTCCTGTAGGAAAGTTTGTTCTTCCAATTGACCCTTGAAAGACAAAATCGCCAGTAAACATATATTTGCTTTCAAAGATATATGTTACAGAACAATCACTATGTCCAGGCGTATACATAACACTAAATTCTTGGTTATTAATAGTATATGTTTTTCCCTCTTCCACAAGTATAGGATTATCTAATATTACTTCTAATGGATTCTTATAATCTATATAAACAGATAAATTCTTTTTAGCATCTTTTAATTTTTCAATAGCATTTTGATGAATATAGATTGCAGTATCAAAATATGTTTTTATTTTAGCAACATGATCATAATGACCATGAGTAATCAGAACTGCTTTTATTTCCTTATTAATTTTTTGCTTTACTTCTTGATAAGAAACTGATGGATCAATTATTATACAAAAATCATCAAATTCAAGAATATAAGTATTAGAACTGAGATAATTTGTTATTATTCTATTTATTTTCATTGTTATTTACCTAATATCTAATAATATTGTCATTGCACCGTATATACCTGCATCGTTATGTAATGATGCTAAAACAATATCGGTATCTTTTATTGAATAAAATGCACGTTCTTTGAAATATTTCTTAACTTTCTCAAGGAAATATTCTCCAGCTTCACTAACTCCTCCGCCTAAAACCACTATATCAGGATTTAATATATTGCAAATGCTGGCTATACCTACAGCTAAATGATAACTAGTATAATCAACTACTTCTTTGGCTACTTTATCACTTTTTTTAGCTTCATTAAATATTATTTCTGATGTAAGTTCTTTATAATTATTTAAGGTTGTTAGTTTAGATTTTTTCATCATATTTCCTGTAAAAGTTATTCCTGTGGCACTAGCATACGTTTCTAAACAACCTTCTAACCCACAAGTACACTTTCGTCCCTCGTATGGATATATAACCATATGTCCAAGTTCTCCAGTGGATCCGTTTTTTCCTTCTAAAAGCTTACCATCAATAACAATTCCTCCTCCTACACCAGTCCCTAAAGTTATGAAAACTAAATTAGGTCGTTTTTGTCCTGAACCAAAGTACCATTCACCTAGGCAAGCAGCATTAGCATCATTTAAGACTTTTACTTTTATATTAGGAAAAGTTTCTTTTAATATTTTTTCAAGTTCTACTTCTTTCCATAATATATTATGAGCCCCTAAAACAATACCATTTTTCACTGGTCCTGGAATAGCAATACCTATTCCTTCTAAATTATCATTCCCTAAGTTTTCATTAATTGCATTTATTATGTCATTAATAACAATATAAGGATTAGGATTTTGTTTTGTTGGAATAGAAATTTTGTCTATAAGAGTATTATCTGAAAATTTACCTATTTTAATTGTTGTACCGCCAACATCAATACCATACATTACATTCATAAGCACACCTCTTATTCGTTTTTATAATTTACTATAATAACTTCTCCGCCAAACTTTACAACTCTCTCCCAAGGAATAACTATGATAGATTCACCTGAAAAGAAACTTCGAAGTTTAGAAACTGTTAGAACATTAATTGATAAGACATCACCACTATCAATATCAATGTCAATATCCTTTATTTTCCCAATTTTATTACCATCTGTTAAATTTACGACATCTTTTGTCTGTAAGTCACTTAAAAGCATTTTATCACCCACTATATTCTATTATAGAAAATGATAAAATATGTCATTTTATGCTTATAATTTATTAATGTCAATTTGAGGAAGCATTGCATAAAGCTTATCAATCTCAAATCTATCTCTTTCTTCTGTCGTGAAAAGATTCACAACGACATCATTAAGATCAATCAAAAGCCATCCTGCTCCACCACGACCTTCAACACCTCGAATAGAAAAGCCTTCTTTCGAAGTGATATCATACATTTGACTAACTAAACCTTCCATTTGTCTACTCGCAATTGACGTTCCAACAACAGTATAACTAAAGAAAGGATTGTTATCTTTCGTTTCATATATTCTGATATCACGAGCGTTAACATTTTTTAACGCTTCAACTGCCGCTTTTAATAATGTCATTAATCCACCTCACCAGCATAATAATTATATGTATCAATAGATTTAGGATGCACATAAGCATTACGTAATATCAAATATTTCAGTACATTACGAGAAATCCATTTCACACCATTTTCTAAATCTTTATATGCAATCTTACGGGCCACTAAATAGTGTTTCCCAATACGTGTTTCTTCGATATAATCAGAAACATAAATAATCTTTTCAAAGACATTCATATTAGGTTTACCCATCGCATGACACTCTACAGCTGATAAAATCACTTCATCAGTAATTTGTAATTCCTCTTTTATTATTAAAGGTGCTAAAAGACTATGATAGATAGATTTAAATCTTTCATCTAATCCTAAACCCAAATTATACTTTTTATTATATTCTTGATATGTCTCAAACTTATCATATTTGCAGTAATCATGAATAATACCAGCAACAAAAGCTTTCTCAATAAGTTCATCACTAAGATTATTTTTTATAGCTAGTTCAACTGCTGCTTTGGCAACGCCTAGCGAATGGTAGTATCGTGCTTCAAAGCGGGGATTGTTACTTCGTTTAAGTTTAGCATAAACCTGAGAAATTAATGTATCATATTTTTTAAATAGTTCATCTATCATATTAGTTTTATCCTTTTTTTAATTTCAATTTTCTCATAAATTGTTATTGAAATATCACATTCATGAGAAAAAGTTATAAATCCAACTCCAGATATGGCAAGTTCTTCGCCACCATCTATATGTATTTCTTTAGTGATTAGTCTTCCTAATCTTTCTTTTTCTTTTTTGTTTGGAACAATTAATAAATCATTTTGATGTTTTTCATAATACTCTTCAGGATTATTCTTAGTCCGATAAAGCATTAAAGTATTTGCCACATAAAAGCCTATCCCACACTTTTCCTCACCCTTGTAAGTAATATAGCCATAACCATTAATAAAAATAGTATCATTATCATATAACTGATACATACGAGGTTTAACATATTTTTTAGGGATAGTTAAATTAAGACTTTTCTTATCAAGATAATATGTTGCTTGATTCTTATTATAATATCCTGGAGTATCTCCTAAAAGCAAATCAAACATTTCATACTGCGTTATATCTTGAGTTGTACCAACTTGATTACTTGTTGTTAGAGAAAGTTCATTACTAACTTTAGAAATAGTATTAAGCAAAGTGCTTTTCCCAACATTTGTGATACCTACAAAATATATGTCTCTACCCAAAGCATACTTTTTGATAATATCATAAATAGGCTTAGAAGCTTTATCCTCTAGTGAAGATGTAACTACAACATCACAAAAAGTAATTCCTTCACTTTTTAAATATTTTTTAAGATAACTTCTTATCTTAGTTGGTCTATTTGAACGTAAAAACAAATCATATTTATTTGCAATAATTAAAATATCACTTTTAGGAAATAGTTTATTAATATTTGTAATAACTGAACCTAATAAATCAAAGCAATCTATCACTTCAACAATCAAATTATTCCTTTTGGCAATATTTTCAAAGATTTTAGGAAAATCAATTTCTACTTCTTCATTTGTAATTTCATTATAATGTTTTAGTTTAAAGCATCTTTCACACAAGAAATCATCTTTACGTTTTTCCAAAACTTCTTTATTTATATATCCAGGTTTTTCTTTATCTATAGTTTGAATTACTACTCCACATCCAGGGCATTTAATTTCCACGTTAGTCTCCTAATATACTCATTATTTTTTCGTATTTTTCTTTGTAATTTTTCTTCATTTTTTTGATTATCATTTTTTCAGTATTTCGATTTAGTTTAGTATACCACTTTTCGGTTTTTAGTTCGATTGGTTTCACAAGGATATTTTTTAAGCCCATTTTATTAGCCCCTAAAATATCAGTTAATACTTGATCACCAATCGCAACAACTTCTTCTTTGCTTCGAATAAGATTTTGTTCTTGCAAAACTTTCAAAGCTTTTTTATAACCTTTCTTTAAAGGTTTTTTGCTTCTAGCAAATCCTTCAATTCCAAATATTTTTAAAGTACTACTTATTCTTTCATAACTATTATTTGATAAAATAAATACTTTAAAACCTTTTTGTTTTAGTTCATTAATTAGTTCAATTGCTTCTGGTGAAGGAACTTTATCCGTGTTTTTTTGAATAGTATTATCTAAATCAAATAATATAATTTTTACTCCTTCTGAATATAATTTATTGTAGTCAATACAATAAATATCTTTGTAACAGTCATAAGGAATAAATCTATTAATCAGTTTCATAAAATCACCTTTTATAATTATACTAAAAATATGTAAAAAAGTCTATAAAAAAATAGGAGTGAGAGAAAATTTTTAATTTACTTGGTTTATTAATACTTCCGTTATTAGGAAGTATTGCATCAAATAGTTTTCCTGAGGTTTTATCGCCTGAAGAGGAAAAAGTTCAGCTTGAGAGATTTAAAAATGGAGATATGGAAGCTAGAAATATTTTAATTGAGCATAATCTCCGTTTAGTTGCTCATATCGTAAAGAAATTCGAAAATACGAAAGAGGATAAAGATGATTTACTTTCTATTGGTTCAATGGGATTAATCAAAGCCATTGATTCATATAACTTTGATAGCAATGCCAAACTTTCCACATACGCTTCAAGATGTATTGAGAATGAAATATTAATGCACTTGCGTTCTAATAAGAATCAAAAACAAACTATTAAACTTTATGCGAAAATTGGGGAAGATAAGGAAGGAAACGAAATACATTTATCTGATGTAATTGAAGATCCTGCTATGCCAATTGATATTAAATTAGAAAACGAAGAAATGATTTCCGAAATAAAAAAGGCCCTAAATATCTTAAGTGACAGAGAATATACTATTATAAAATATCGATATGGTTTAGATAATACTTTGCCAATGACCCAAAGGGAACTTGCAAAATATATGAATATTTCTCGCAGTTACGTTTCAAGGATTGAAAAAAGAGCCTTAACTAAGTTATATTTGGAAATAAAGAAATAAGGTGTAACCAAGCGGTTACACCATTTTACTTTATTTGATTTCTGGCAAACTTGCAGCGGCAATTGACTGACCAACACGACGATTGTTTTCATCTGGCATCAATACCTTAATTGCACTATATTCTGGGAATTCATCATGTAATACTTTTTGAGCTACATCTAAGATGATTTCTCCACCTTTACCACTCGTTACTCTACCAAGGATAAGAACATATTTGATTTTATAGAAATATGAATAATATGCTAAAGTATATCCTAAATATGTACCAATATTGTTGTAAATTTCTAAAGCTAACTTATCATCATTTGCTGCTAAGCCTTGAATAACTTTTAGCTTTTGAGCTGGAGTTAAACCTTCTTCGAACTTAAATCCGCCCATTTCAGCAAGCTTAATAACCGAATCTTGTGAGAAGTATTTTACACCACAACCGTAGTCGCCGCTCCACTCATCAACCATTGAATCTTTATTTGCATCAACAGGTACGAAAGCAAGTTCATTAAGCCAGCCTTTAAGGTTACCTTTTTCATCTACATATCCTGTAGCTTCACTTGTACCCATTGCGATACCTAAAACTTCATTATCTTTCAAATCCATTGCGCCTGCAAGAGCAGTTACATCTCCATCGTTAGCAACAACAAATGGAATATCACCAAATTCATGGCAAACATCAATATACATATTTTTAACTTTCTTATCGAAATCTTCTTTGTTAACTTTTAAGAATAAAGAAGCTACCATAATACGATTATTAACATAAATACCAGCACTTGAAATACCAATAGCATCAACTCTTGGCATCTTTGAAGCAGCAAGCTTCATAGATTCTAAGATTCCATCATAATGGTATTGTGGATCACTTGTGATTTTAGGATTCCAAACTGTTTCATTACTGAAGATAACTTTACCATCAACAACAGCAGAAACCTTTCTATCTGAGCCACCAGCATCAAAGCCTATACGACAACCACCAAGATTAGAATTTAACTTGATAATTTCTTCATGGAATGCTGGAATATTTTCAGTATAAACAACTTCAAACTCATGTTCATAAACATTAGCCATAAAATCAGCATCAAACTTACGAGCACCATCTTGACTATAATCTTTTTTGAATCTTTCATATAGATATTTAGAACCTTTAAAGTAGAATTTAAAGCCTCCAACTACCCATAACATACTCTTAATTATTCTTTCCACGATGTCATAATTTTCTTCATCATGACCAGTTCCATCTTTAAATATTTCTATAGTACGGATGTAGTTATAAGAGCAATGTCTTTCTAAGCAAATTTCAAAAGGGTTGCATGAAGAAGGATCTTCTTCTTTAGCTTTTTGAACTTTTTCCTCAAAAGCACGTAATTTTAAAATTAATGGTTCAAAATTTTTGTCTAAACTTGGTATATATTTCATAGTTAGTCTCCTTTTCTATTTAGATTTAATATCTATTATTTTTGCATAATATTCAGGTTCAAAATCTGGTTTTACTAAAACCATTTCGCCGATTTGAGCTTCAATAACAGCTTTTCCTAAAGGTGATTCACGTGAAATGATTCCTTTTAGTGGGTCAGATTCTAAAAAGCTGCTGACAAGGGTAAATGTCATTGTATCTTTTTCATCTTCAAAGTAAATGGTAATTTCTTTTCCTAAATTATTGGCGTGTCCTCGATCTTCAATAATTGTCGAGTTACGCATTATCTCTTCAAGATCTGTTATTTCTTGTTCGATTTTTGCTTGTTCATCACGAGCAGCATCATATTCAGCATTTTCAGAAAGGTCACCTTGTGCACGAGCATCTTTTAAGGCTTCAATTATTCTTGGACGTTCAACGTCAACTAAAAACTTATGCCTTTCTAAAATCTTCTCATAACCTTCTTTGGTCAATTGATGTTTACTATTCATATTAGTCTCCTTATTATATCTTTTAAATATATTTCCATAAAAAAATTATAGCACATTTTTATGTAATTAACAATAATAATTTATTTTTTTCTCATCATATCATTAGGAGAAACTGCAAACGGTAACTTGAACTTAACAATTTGCAAGGGATGCCTACAAGCATCTAGGATTTCTCCATCTGCGTTACAAATTTTAGGTAACTTATATTCTTGGTTTTGCATATTAGGGCCAAAGAACTCCACAATCATTCCTGCTTGAAAATAATTTCTTTGTTCTAATGTTACAATGCCATCTTTATATTCTTTTACAATACCCAAAAAATCTTTTGTAGGGTTATCAAGTGGTGAATTATATAATTGCTCATTTACAGTTACCATTCCCTTCAAGAAACCTATTCCAGTTTCTCTATTCTCAGCTTTAAGAATTTCTTTTGTATAAAAATCTAAATCAGCATCGCCTTTATATAAAGCATCTATTAACTTTCGATATGTTCCAACAACTGTTGCAATATAATATAAAGATTTCATTCGCCCTTCAATCTTTAGACTTGCTACACCAAGTTCCATAAGCTTATTTATATACTGTACAGCATTCAAATCTTTAGAACCAATATTAAGAAAAGAATTAGTTAGTTTTTTATTATCATCATAGACATCATAATTCCATCTACAAGAGTGAGCACATCCACCTCGATTAGCATCTCTTTGGGTCATATAATTACTTAACATACATCTTCCTGAAAAAGATGTACACATACCACCGTGAATGAATACTTCAAGTTCAACATCTGTTTTCTTTTTTATTTCTGCGATTTCATCTAGTGTAGTTTCTCTAGCTAGGACAACGCGGGAAAAACCTTTTTTCTTATAATATTTTATTGCCTCGCTATTATGAACAGAATCTTGAGTACTCAAGTGTTTTTCAAGCTTCGGTGCAACTTTCATAGCAATACTAGCAATATATAAAGAACTAACAATTATTCCTGTAACATTAACTTCTTCTAAATACTTTAAATACTTTTCTAAATCCTCTAAGTCAGTATTATGAGGAATTATATTCATTGTTATATAAAACTTTTTATTCAAATTTAAAGCAAAACGTGCTGCTTCTTTAATATCCTCAAGAGTAAAGTTGCTCGCTCTAGCCCTTAAGCTAAAGTACTTTCCCCCTGCATAAACAGCATCAGCGCCATAAAGGTAAGCAATTTTCAACTTCTCCAGATTTCCTGCAGGAGCTAGTAACTCAGGTTTAATTTTCTTATTCATCATTTTCATCCTTAAGTAAGAATAATTTTTCAGTTAAAAATCCTTCTTTAATAGGATATTTTACTTGTTCTTCTATACTATTAATATTTGTTTCTATACTTTTAATATTTGCTTCTATATTTTCCATATTATTATAGAATAATATTAATTTATTTATTATTTCAGGTGTTAAAGCGATAGAATTAATACGAAGCATAAATACTTTATCAAAATGATTTATTTTTTTCATAAAAGCATAATAAAATGGTGTATAAATAAATGTTCCATTTTGATTTTGAATTATTTTATATTTATCTTCTCTTAACTCTTCTTTTAAATCATATAAATGATTTTCCTTTAATAATTGTCCTTTTAAATCATTATAAATTGTTAATAAAGGTCTTTTAGAATACATTATTTGGTGTAAACCAAATACATCCAAAGCAACTTTATCATAAGGAACTTTTTCTAAAACTGCAGCAATTTCTTCATAAGATAATTCTAAAGATAAAAATGTTTTAGTATCTAAAGATAAAGTCTCTTGATAGCTGCAAACTAAAGTTTTAGAATCATATATTAATTTATTTTTGTCTTGAATATATTCATATATTGCATAATCACTATATATGACATAATCAAAATATTTTTCTGTCTTTTCTATATATATCTTTAAATCCTCTAGTTCTTCTTCAGCAATTATTTTATCAATATTTAGTAATAATTTATAATTTGTTAGTTTGTTGCTGGTAATAAGATTCAATAATTCTTCCTCAGAATAAGTTTTTCCTGGGAAAGTTGAATATTCTTTACTATTAAAAATAAAGCCATCACAGCCTATAATATTCTCATCATAATCAGTTATTATTATTTTTTTATGCATAAAGCAACTCCATCTCCTATTTCAAGGAAAGTTGTATCATATTTTTCATTTGTTATTAGCCATTTATTAAAATTATCAATTTTTCGAGCTAGTCCTCGAAGGTTTCTGCTCCCACTAACATCTTCAGTTAAACTATATTCATCAACATAGCCATGAAATAAAAGATTATCAATTACAATAATTCCATTAGACTTTAATAATGGTGAAAAACGCTCAAAAAACTTTTTGTACTGGGCTTTAGCAGCATCGATAAATATTAAATCATATTCATTTTTAAGCAATTTAAGGTCCAATTCTAATGCATCAGCGTTGAATACTTTGATTTTATCTTCTAACTTATTACTATTAATGTTAGAAAGAGCTTTTTCATACATTTCTTTGTTAATTTCAATTGTTTCAATCTCACAACCATGTAAGGCCATAGCAATTGATGAATAGCCAACAGCTGTCCCAATCTCTAGCACTTCTTTGATTTTCATAAATTTTATCAAAAACAAAATTAGTTTTAAAGTATTATCTTTTAAAATAGGAACATTATCCAAAAGAGCTTCTTCTTTAATCATTTCTTGAGATGTTATATTTTTATTTAAATATTCTTTTTCTAGCCTATCAAAGTAATTCATTTCATTCTCCTCGTATAATTAAAGTATAGCATAGAAAGAATTTTTTTTCAATTCATTTTAAACTTAAAAAGGCAGATTGTAAAATCTACCTAACCCGTATCCTTTTGTCATCACAAAGTACCATTAATAATTTAAATGTTGTGATAAGAAATAATATGATTCTTTATATTTACTTGTACTAACCAAATGCTCTAAATATATTTTCTTATATATTCTGTTATACAAAGGATTCATTTCAATATCTAAATAAGGATTTATCTGATCTTTCATATATTTAATAACATCATCACGATTTTTAGATGATGAAAATAGCAATATGAAATATACAAACTTTTGATGAATTACATCTGCATCATCAAAAACATAATTTTCAGTTATTGAAAGTAATTCTTTATATAAAGACCTCTTATTAGCTTGATAACATATATATGCAAGAAGGCCCATAAAACGAGCATCATAATAATAATTTTTATCAATTATCTCTCGAAAGATATTAGCAAGTTGCCCATTCTTCATTCTTATTATCATTATGTAATAAATGACGTCTAGTTTAGAGTCACTTGGAACAATCGATAAATCTAAAGAATTAACATCATCTAATACTTCATTAGGAAACTCATCACTCATAAAAACATTATTTATCATTTTCGAAACAAACTTTCTTCCTAGTGGATATCCTACCATATCATATTTATCATATTCCATATATGAATTGATTAATCGACAATAATTATTTATATTATAAGAAACTACAATATTAGCTTCTATAATCATATAATTTAAATACTTATTATTTATTTTAACTAAATCTATTAGTTTTAAATAATTATATGCTTCAAGATAGTTGTGTTTATTCATATTATAGAGAATTATTAAATATAGTAAAGCAACACTTTCAACGTCTGTTAAGGTGTATTTAATATTATCTAGTAGTTTTATTTCATCTTCAAAAGCTTTGAAGTTATTCTTTAATAAATAATAAAAACATTTAACAATTTGTGTTCCAGAGTTAAAAGGAATGTCTAAGTTTTTTTGATATAATTCTTCGATATCATCTTCTTTTTTATGGAAAACAAGTTTAACCACTTCTTCAACAAGATTTTCCATTTCAACTGATGATATAGAATCATAATTCAAATTAAATCTTTCGCATAAACTTCTTACAAATGTTTCGTTTGTTTTTATCAAAGAATTTTCTAGCTTACACAAGTAACTGACACTGCAAATGTCTTTGGAAGCATCTTCTAAAGTCATATGCCTTCGCAATCGTTCGTTTCGGATTATTTGAGCATAAGTAGATGCTCGGCTATTAATTTTCCTATGATTAATGCCTAAAATAAAGTCTTCTTTGTTTTTTAACATGTATCTCCTTTCGGAAACATTAATACTTACACAAATAATTAAACTCTTTCAACTCTTTTATAATTGCTTTATAATTAGGTAACACTTTCTCAACTTCTTTATAAAATTCTTTACTATGATTAGGAACTAAAAAATGACAATATTCGTGAACAATTACATAATCAATTATTTGTTTATTATAGTGTATTAAACGCTTTGATAAAACAATGCTATTTGCTTTGTACATACAATATCCATATTTACTTTTCATATCTTTAAAAGTAAGTTTAGGATGTATATCAAATATATTAGAATAATATTGAACTCTTTCTTCTAGGTATTTTAAGGAAGCATTACAAATATAATTAAAGGCTTTTTCTTTGGTTATTTTTTGAGGATATGTGATAATTCCCTTAGAGAAACTATAATCTATACTTGGTTCTAACAAGTAAGATGTGCCGAAAACCCAAATAACATCATGAGATTTTATTTTTTCAAAATTTATTGCTTGTTTTTTGTTATTTACTTCTTTTGTGACCTTTTCAATCCAGTTATAATTCTTTAAAACAAAGTTTATGATTTCTTCTCTTTTCATATTATATCCACTTATCATGACTACTCCATCTTGACTAACTCTAAGTCTACGAGTTTTCATTTTTTTATTAGTATATATAACATCAATTCTCTGATTATTAACAGCCACAACAATTTTCTCCATAATTCATCACCTATATTTATTATATCATTTATGATTTTTTTATCAAGTATTTATTGATTGCTTTAAAGTCATAGCATATAACTTATTATATGTTATTTCTCGTGTTAAGTCTTTTTGTTTCATAAAAAGATATATCATTAATACAAGTATTCCTATACTTTTAAAATATATATCGAGTATTAAAATTATATAAATAAAACTATATGAAATACTTCTTATTATTTTTCCGTTACATATTTCGAAAAGTATTCGATAACCATCTAAGGGATAAATTGGCAAAAGTGAAAAAATTATCAGCATTAAATTATACTTAATTATTAAATCGCTATATATTGTTTTATAATAATAAAAGATTATTATAATAAATATATTAGCAATTACTCCACTAAGATAAACTAATATTCTTTGCTTTTGAGATAATTTGTTAATATCAAGATTACATATTCCTCCAAACATAGTTATCTCAAGTTTCACTTTGCGATTTCCAAAGATAAAAGAAACGATTATATGAAATAATTCATGAAGAAGAATTGATAAGCTGATAACTATTATTTCTGTATATTTAGAAATATAAAGCATTAAAACAATAAAGAAAAGAAATGAATATGTAAATTTAATTCTTTTCATCTATATCCAATGTATAATAAGAATTTGAGGAACCAATTATATCATTTGTTTTCACATAACTATATATGTGAATATCTATTTCATCAAGATTTCCGTACACATAAGTTTTATCATCTAAACCTAGTATTGTTATTTCATATTTATCTTCTTTCTTTATCTTTGTTACTACACCAGCAGAATAATTCTTTACTCCTTCGAGATAGCTTGTAGCGATGCAATTAGTGCCTTCCACGTATTGCAAGATTTCTGATGATACTGCAATCTCTTTATCGCTTCCAAGGTTAATTATATCCACTTTACCGTTTACCTTTTGTACGACTTTTAGGGCATTTATGTTATAACTGATTTTTTCTCTTAAATAGTCCATTTTCAAAACTTCACATTTGTCTAATAAACATATTGTAAGAAGTAATATCGTTCCAATAACAAGTTTATACCAAAAACAATCCATAAATGTTAATGCTTTTTGGGTTTTATTCATTAAATTCACCTCATATATCTCTTTAAAATATATTCATATTTTTTAAGAAATATACTATGATTTTGCTTCACATATTTGATTTCTCGCAAAGCAATAGAATTTATTCTTACCTATTATTAGATGGTCAATTAAATTAACACCCATTTCTTTAGCATATATAGATAAAGCATTTGTGAAAGTTTTATCATTATGACTAGGAGTAGGATCTCCAGATGGATGATTATGGATAATAATTATGTTATAAGAGGATAATTTAAGGGCCCACTTTATTATCTCTCTAAAATCAGCAGTTGTATTATCCGAACATCCCATTCCTAGCTTTATTATTTCAACAACTCCACCTCGATTATTTAGATATGCACATCTTACTTCTTCAACAAGAAGGCTTTCCATATCATATCGTACATATTCATAGAGTTCTTCTGGTTTCTTGACATCCATTAGTTCTCTCTTTGATTCGCATACTCTTTTACCCAATTCGACAGCTGCTAATATTTCAATTGCTTTAGCGTTTTTTATTCCTTTAGTTTGTTTAAGTTCTTCTAATGTTAGATTCTTTAAATTTGCAACATTTCGATACTCAACAAGTAAAGATTTTGCTAAGTCTAAAACAGTCATTTCTCTTGTTCCTGTTCGCAAAATAATTGCAAGAAGCTCGTAATCAGCAAGAGCACTAGCACCGAACTTCATAAGCCTTTCCCTTGGCAAAATGTTCTGAGGATAGTCTTTTAGCTTATGATACATTTTATCACCCATTTATATATTTGTATGGTTTTAATCTTTTTTATACTAGTTTAAAAGATTTTTTCATTAATATAAATCTTTTTTTGCTCTTCTTTATTTATAAAATATTTCCTAATATCCTTTTGTTTTATCGATTCTTTTTATTAAATTCTTCCTTGAATGGTAATACTGGGTTTCCCTTTTATTAAATTATAAACTTTTTTCAAAAGATAATGATTCATTAGTGCAATTTGAGTTTAAATACTCTAACGCTTCTTCATCATAATTAATAACAAAAAAATTATCACTAATTTCAAAATCTTCTTTCATTAAATATATTAATCATTAGTTAAAATGATTAACAGTAAAAGTTAGAGTTTTGCAAAAAGAGAAAGTTCAGTAAAAAAGACTCCTTTTACAGAGTCTACATACTTTCTATTATTAGCTTGTAAGCTTGCATTTGTGCTTTTAGCCTAAGTTCACTATTCTTCATTGTTTTTAGAATAGTGAGTTGCGTAAATAATTCAATATTTACTGGATTTAAATTATAGATTTCAGATATTTCATAATCTTCATTTTTTAAACTTGCATATAAATTATTAATACATTCTGAATAGAATGTATATAATGAGTCATTATCAATAATTAGATTAGTTCGTTCAATCAGTAATTCTTTTTTTACTATGGGATTGTATCCTAAAATAATATACTTATTTTTGATTTCACTTAAACCTTCTTCTGATGCACTTATTGCTCCATATACATAATAATAAATCTTATCATAAACAACTATCGAATAAAGGTTTTTTTCGGATAAAATATTTTGGTAGTTGCTGGCACCACTAGGGTTATCAAAACGAGCTATCTGAAGAATATAAACATAATCAAGTGTTGCTTCACTAATTACTGGAGTAGTATTCTCTTTTTTTGATAAATTGTTGCCAACCATGTAACCGATAAAAACACCAATCAACAAACTCATTAAAACAATTATGATATCAATATTACTTTTCTTAAACATTTTTCACCTCTTCATACATTGCATATATAATATAATAATATAGATGCAAAAAAGGTAAAAAAAGGTATTTTATTAATTAATTTTATTAATAATATAATCTCTTATATAATTTGCTAAGTTTATTCCAGTTATTGTGAAGAAAGTTCGAAAGTGACAATTAGAATTTGCTTCACAAAAGATAGGTTTGTTGTAAGTATCAAACATGATGTCTATTCCTCCAAAGTCAAGTCCTAATGCTTGTGATGCTTTAGAAGCCATTTCAATAAACTCTGGGGAAGCATCATATTTTACCATTGTACCACCTGCTAAGACATTGGAGCGAAAATCACCTTTTTCATTTCTTCGCATAACTGTTCCAATTACTTTTCCTGCTACCACTTCTACTCTAACATCTCTACCATAGCTTGAAGCAATGAACTCTTGAAATATAACTCTTTCGGTACCTATTTCTTTAAGCTTACTCAAAAGTTCTTCTTTGGTGTGAACAAGATACACTCCTGCCCCGAATGAACTTTGAGATATTTTTATGACTAGTGGTAGTGATAATTCTTTGATAACATTTTCGATAAAGGTAAATTTATTGTAAGGAATATTACGAAAAGTAAAAGGAGCAATTATGGTTTTAGGCATTTTTATGCCTTTATCCTTTAATGCTAAAAATGTTAACCCTTTATCATCGCATAAACTAATAGCTTTACTTGAGTTGAAAACTTTTAGCCCTTTATTTTCTAAATATTCAGCTAACATTATATCTTTATCCCAAAAGATAGCAAAATCATATTGTTTAATTATTTCATCTAAATCATTAGTTGCCATTAGAAGATCATCATTTGGTATAATTTCTAATGCAACATCTTTTTCTTTAAAGCTTTCTATTAACATATCATAAAGGACATCAAAACGGTTGTTATTAAGGAAAGCATTTATTACAAGCATTCCTTTCATAAAATCCTCTCCTTTAAACATTTGATAATGAGATCATTAAGTTTAGTTAATAATATTATTTCATCTTCAATCTTTGGATAAAGGTTAGCTCTTATATTTGTTACAATATAAGAAGCTAACTCATACAAATCATTTGAACCAATGTATAAAGACACACCTTTAATTTTATGAACTATTTCCAGAATTCGTTTGTAATCTCCTTCTTCTAAGCACTTTAAAATTACTGGGCTTATGTCTTGATATTCAGTAATATAAGATAACCTAACTACTTTCATCGTATCAATATCACTTGCTAGAAAGTCAGATGATAATTTATTATCAATAATATCTTCAAATCTGATTTCTGGTTTGTTTATTTTTTGTTCTATTGAAATAAATTTATCCATGGCTTATTCATTTAAATTATTTAATAATTTAATTGTTTCCTCAAGTTGTTTTTGGTAAGAAGCAAGTTTTTCTTTTTCTTCATTAATCTTATTTTCAGGAGCTTTATTTAAGAAATTAGGATTGTTAAGCATTTTCTCACAACGCATTATTTCGCCAAGAAGTTTTTCTTTGTTTGCATTAAGTTTTTTCTTTTCTTCTTCAATATTTACTAAAGCTTTTAATGGTAATATAACAATAACATTATCATATACTTTTGTTACCGCTTTTTCTTTTGAAAGTTCATCTAAAGAAACAGTTATATTTTCATAATTTGTGAATTTTTCTAAGTATGGTAAGCTTTGATTGATTATTTCAAGTGTTTCATTGTTTTTAACTTCTAATAATAAATCTATTTTCTTGCTATTAACAACATTCTTTTCAGCACGAATGTTTCTTACCGCTGTAATAATATCAAAGATTGTTTCAATACGTGATGCTTTAGCAAAATTATAATTTGAATTTACTTCAGGCCATTTAGATATTACAATACTTCCTTCATTATATTTTTGATATATTTCTTCAGTAACAAAAGGCATAAATGGATGTAATAGTTTTAAGATAGCTGTTAAAACGTATTTTAAGCAAGCACAAGTGTTGATTTTGGCTTTTTGGTCATTTCCACTAAAAGTAACTTTTGTCATTTCTAGATACCAAGAAGCAAAATCAAACCATGTAAATTTATAGATTGCTTTACTTGCTTCACCAAAATCATATTTTTCAAAGTTTTGGTCACTACTTTCAATAGTTTCATTTAGTCTTGTAAGAATCCATTTATCAACATCTGTTAGATAGTTTTCATCAATTTCTTCACCTTGATAATTATTATTTTCGAAGTTTAAACCGATGAATCTTGAAATATTCCATATCTTGTTGATAAAGTTCCAAGCAGCTTCAATTTTTTCTTCTGAGTAACGAATATCTTGTCCAGGAGCACCTGAGGTAGTGATGAAGTATCTTAAGCTATCTGTACCATATTTGTTGACAACATCATACATATCAACACCATTACCTAGTGATTTACTAACTTTTCTTCCTAACTCATCACGAATTAAGCCGTGAATTAGAACATCCTTAAATGGTCTAGTCTTAAGCAAATATTTAGATTGGAAGGCCATTCTAGCAACCCAGAAGAAAATAATATCATAACCTGTAACTAAGCAATCAGTTGGGAAGAATTTTTCCAAGTCTTTTGTTTGGTCTGGCCAACCTAGTGTTGAGAATGGCCATAAAGCACTTGAGAACCATGTATCAAGAGCATCTTCGTCACGAACCCATCCTTCGCCTTCAGGAGCACTCATACCAACATATACTTCTTCTCCTCGATACCATGCAGGTATTTGATGTCCCCACCATAACTGACGTGAAATACACCAATCTTGCATATTCTCTAGCCAATTTTCAAATATTTTTTCAAAACGTGCTGGAACAAAATTAATCTTATTTTCTGTTTTTTGCATTTCTAGTAAATCACTTGCTAGTTTATCCATCTTTACAAACCATTGCTTTGAAAGTCTTGGTTCAACAATTACTCCTGTTCTTTCACTGTGACCAACAGAATGAATCATTTTTTCTACTTTTGTTAAGTAACCACTTTCTTTTAAGTCTTCCACAAGCATCTTTCGGCAAGCAAATCTTTCCATACCTTCGTATTTTCCTGTCATAGCATTCATTGTACCATCATCATTCATACAAAGTGGTCTACCCAAATTATGTCTTAAGCCTACTTCAAAGTCGTTTGGATCATGAGCTGGTGTTACTTTTACTACTCCAGTACCAAATTCCATATCTACATATTCATCACTTATAACTGGTATTTTAGTATTTGTTAGTGGAATATAAACTTCTTTACCAATGAAATCTTTATATCTTTCATCTTTAGGATGAACCATTAAAGCCATATCAGCAAACATTGTCTCAGGACGCGTTGTGGCAATTTCTAAGCCTTCTAAGCCATTAATAGGTCCATCAACAAACTTATAAACCATATGATAGAATGCACCTTCAATATCTTTATATTCAACTTCAATATTTGATATTGCAGTTTTACTTTGGATATCCCAATTGATTATCTTTTCACCACGATAAATTAAACCTTCGTTATACATCTTTACAAATACGGTGTTAACAGCTTTGTTTAATCCTTCATCTAAGGTAAAGCGTTCACGAGTGTAGTCAACACTTAAACCTAGTGTTGCCCATTGATCTCTAATGTAACCTGCATACTCTTCTTTCCAGTCCCAAGCAACTTCCAAAAACTTTTCACGTCCCAAGTCATATCTTGAAATACCTTGAGAACGAAGTTTAGCCTCAACCTTTGCTTGAGTAGCAATACTTGCATGATCCATACCAGGAAGATACAAAGTATCATATCCCTGCATACGTTTACGTCTAACAATTATATCTTCTAATGTACAATCTAAAACATGTCCTAAGTGTAACTTTCCAGTTACATTTGGTGGAGGAATAACGACACAATAAGCTTTATTAGATAAATCACCAGGTGTGAAATATCCCTTTTCAACCCATGTGCGATACTTTCCCTCTTCAACACTCTTAAAATCATATTTTGTTGATAAATCTTTTAATTTCATAATTACCTCCAATAAAAAAAGCCTTAAATCAACTTTAAGGACGAAATTTCCGCGGTACCACCTTAATTCATAATTAAATGCAATTAATTATTAAATGTATTTAATTATACTCTCAATTAATCTTAACGCGACAAACGGATAAACTTACTAATTTTCAGAATACCAACTCCAAAGCTACCTTCACTAAAACCTAATATAGTTTTTTCACCATTCAACTACTCTCTACGAATTAGATGTTTAATTACTCCTCTTCTTCAACGTTGTTATGTAGATTATACAATGATTTAGTCTAAAAATCAAGCATAAATTTTTGTGAGATTTTTCTTCTGTCAAAATATAATGATAATTTCGTTTGCTTCAATAGCATGGGTTACGTTATTCATCGGTTCCAATACTCTCCCAATCAATGTCATCTGCATCAACATAGCCGCTGTTTTCCGCGTCTTCTATTCTTTTCGCCTCATCAGCAGTTACCTTTGTAAAGTCTGGATCCCAAGCTAAAACCAGCTTCTTAATAAATTCGTAAACAAACACCTTGTCTGCTTCAGGCAAAGCATCCATTAAGCGTGCGGCTTCAATTACAATATTTGACATATAAGATACCTCCTTATTTGTATATATCTCCGCGATTTCCAATATCAATCACAAAGATGATCTCAACTGTTTCTTCATTTTTGTATCGGTATATAACTTCCAAGAACCAACTCTGAGACGTTTTCTAGCATCACTATATCCTTGCATTGTTTTAATGTCTCCAACAGGTGGATGATAAGTCAATTCCATGATAGCATCTCGAATTCTGCCAACTGATTTCTTATCCAATTTTGCCAAGAATTTAAGTGATTTTTCGAATACCTAATTTTGATTTTATTCATTGATTATTCTCCGTAAAAATGTAATGTCTTATCCTATACTTATATTATATAGGATTTATCATATTTATCAATAGATTTCGTAAAAATTTTTGATTTATATATTGATATTACAATTTTTTAAGAGATTTTCTTCCTTGAATTATTAAAAAAATGAGGAAGAAGAATATATAGATCTCATTCCTATCCTTAAGAATCTTTATGTGGATGCTAACGATTTCTTGAATCCAATCAAACAAGTGGAGTTGCTTAATGTCTAATGAAAAAGTTATTAGGTATTATCTTTATTATACTTCATACCATACTATGTTTTGTACAGATAACAAATCACAAATTAATATTTAAGTAAATAAAAACTAATATTATTTAAAAAAAGATATTGTTAATACAATACTTTTTATTTTTTTATAATGTTATAAGAACATTACATAATATATTGGTAAATATATTATTTTTCCAACAACTTTTACTTCCCTTGTATTAGATAAAACATATGCCTTCTTTACATTATAATCGTTATTTGAAACAAATTTATTTAAAGCACTATGAACTGTATAATCTTTACCTGATTTTACTTCAATTGGAACAACTGAAAGACTATCATAATCGTCGACTAAGAAATCCACTTCACCATTATTTCTATTATCATAATAATATAGATTTTTGTTATGAGCCTTTAATTCACTAGCAACAACACTTTCATAAACTGTTCCTAGATTTATGCTTTTTTCATCGCCTATTACTGCATTAATATTGTTTTTATAAAGAATATTTGTAAGTATACCAACATCATTTAAGTATAATTTCAATAAATTCTTAGTACTTGATTCTATTAAAGGAAAGACAGGTGTAGAGATTGCTTTAACTTCCAATGCTATGCCCGAGTTAATTAGATAATCAAATTCATCTTGATAGTTAGCATATGTTTTACCCTTAATATTTTCAATATTCTTTATAACTATACGTTTCTTCTTATTTTCTAATACTGAGGGAATCATATCATATATACGACTTATTTTTAGTTTATTATCTTTATCATATTTCGAAGCATCAGAAGCATAGTATTCATGAATTTCATTATGGATTTTTCTTACATTAACAATATTATATTCTTTTAAATAGGAATTAATTGCATCAGGAAGACCACCAATTAATAAATATTTTTTGAATAAGTTAGAAATATGATTGTGAGTATTTTCATCTAAACTTTCCAAGTTCTTAAATTTTTCTTTTATTACACTTAAAGCATACTCATTAAATCCATTAGCATAAAGAAACTCTTCAAAGTCTAAAGGATACATTTGTGTTACAGTTATACTTCCCATAGGAATTGAAGGTGATTTTGCAAGTGTTACACCAAGTAATGAGCCACTAGCGATGTAAGTAAATTTATCATCTTTCTTTAAAAATTTTAATAGTGAAAGAAGGTGAGGATATTCTTGAATCTCATCAAGAAAAACTAAAGTACTTCTTTTATCTTTCATTTTATCGCCAGCTATCATACTTATTTGAAAATAGAAATCTGTTACTGTTAAAACCTTCTCAAATTTACGAGCACCTAAAGAATCTTCTAAAAGATCTATTTCAATATAATTTTGAAAAAGTTCACTACCTACGTAACGTATGATATATGATTTTCCAACTTGCCTGGCACCATTTATAATCATAATTTTATTTGAATCTGATTGCAAATGTTCTTTGATTACTTTTGTTATCTTTCTAAATAGCATTTCAGCCTCCCATTGACTTTTCAATATTATTATAGCATTATTTCATTGACTTTTCAATATATTTTCAATTATATTTCATTGACTTTTCAACATATTTTTAATTATATTTCATTGACTTTTCAATATTTTTATATAAAAAAGTCCGATTTCTCGAACTTTAATTATTAAATTGTAAAACTGTTTCAAATTCATTTAAGCGATATATTTTAGGGTTGTACTTATTACAAACTTTATTCCATAATTTTTTTGCTGGGAGGTTTTTTTCGTTATATTTTATTTCCCATATTCCTTGATAAGCATTAAATATTAGATTTATAACATCTAGGGCATAATGTTTTCTTCTATATGAAGGGAAAATGGTGAATTCACCAATTACATAATCAACTTTTTGATTAAGATATGAATAATTATTTAGCATAACAAATCCTATAACTATATCATCATTTTGAATGAAAAAAGCTTTGCGGTTTGGTTCAAAAAAATATTCATCAAAATGTCCATAATGATAATTTCCTTTATCATCTATTTCATCAGGATAAAACTTTGTCATTTCATATAAGTATTTTTGATTAATATTCCAAAATAGTTCTTTTTCTTCTTTAGTTACTGGTTTAAGCTTTAGCATTTTTTACCTCTTTAGTTTTGTGATTTAATATTAGATAAACTGTTATACAAATGATTGAAGAGAGTAGTGAACCAGTTACTGTTGCAAGTCCCATTGGGAAAAGTGTTTTTGAAAACTTTATGGAAGTTATATATACTAAAGGAATACGTGCTAAGGCAATAGATGAGATATTGTGAATAAAAGAGATAATTGATTTACCGATGGCACAGAAATAGCCACTAAAGCTAAAATGAATACCTGCAAATATTGTATCCCAAATATATCCTTTTAAGTATTGTCCTCCTAACTTTATTACCATTTCACCATTTTCTTTTTCACTATCTGTGAAAAGAGAAACTAATCCTTCAGCACAAAATTGCACGGTAATAGCAATTATTAAACCATATATAATAGTTATCATTAGTGCGTATTTCAAAGTTTGTTTTGCTCTTTCTGGTTTTTCTGCCCCTATGTTTTGGGCTCCTAAAGCTGAAACAGTGGAAAGCATTGATGATGGTACTAAGAAGACAAAACCTATTATCTTCTCGACTATACCAACTGCAGCAGCATCTTCTAATCCCCTATTGTTAGCTATTATTGTGATAACAATAAAAGCTATTTGAATTAGTCCATCTTGAATAGCAATTGGTAATCCGACTTTTAAAATATCACTTAAGTTATTTTTTTCAATTTTAAAAGCTTCTTTTGTTAATTTCAAACTGCCTTTTTTATTCAAAATAACAATTAAAGAAATAATAACACTGATAGCTTGAGAAATAACTGTTCCTAAAGCTGCTCCAGTTGGACCTAGTTTAAATAAACCAATGAATACATAATCTAATATAATATTACAAACACACGCTATAGCGATAAACCACATAGGACTTTTAGAATCACCTAAGCCACGAAAGATTGATGCAATAATGTTATAGGCGGTAATAAAAGGAATACCAATAAAACAAATTGTCAAATAGGAAATAGTTCCTTTAACTGCTTCTTCTGGTGTTGACATAATACTAACAATTGGTTTTACTAAACATAATAATAAAGCCATCAAAGCAAGAGAAATAGAAACAAATAGAGTTATTGTATTGCCAATATACTTCATAGCTTTATCTTTCTCTTCAGCTCCAATTGCCTTTCCGACGTTTACCGTTGTACCCATTGCCAAACCAACAATTATAACTGTTAACATATGCATAACTTGTGAGCCAACTGAAACAGCCGTTGTGCTAGCTACTTCTTCGTACTGGCCAACTATAAATAAATCTGCCATACCATATAATGTTTGGAGAAAGTAAGATAATAAATAAGGCAGTGAAAAAATCAAAATATTTTTTAATACACTACCTGTTGTTAGATTTCTTTCCATATGAATAACTCCTAATATGACTTAAACAAAGGAACAGATTTTTCCAAATCTTCTTTTGATTTAACTTCTAAAAGAGCATAAACATTATCTCTTTTAGATGCCATTTCTTTATACATCTTTATATCCATTGTTCCTTCGCCAAGAGCTAAATGGCATTTCTTACCATTTCCATCATGAATGTGATATTCTAAAAAAGTAATATCATTATCTTTTAAAAGATTATATAACTTATCACCATCATTATTGTCATGACCAATATCATAATTAAAGAAAAACTCATTCTTTAAATCTAAATATGTTTTTTCAATGAACCTAGGAATAGTTACATTCTCTAAAACCATTTCAGCACCAATTTCATTAACTAACCTTTTTACTTCTCGTAAGTTTGTTTTTAGTCTCTTGATGTATTCATCGTATTCTTTCTCGTACATATAGTTTTTTACGCCTGAAATAGTTACAATAGGACCATTATTCAAATGAATATTAACAAGTTTACAATTTATTTCTTTGAGATATGGAAGATATTTTTTTAATAATTTAAGATATCCTTCAGTTATCTCATCGTAGCTAGCAAAATCTGCTTCGTCGTAGAAGTGAACTGTAACAACTAAATCATTTTCTTCTAGTTTTGCCTTTAAGTCTTTAGACTGTATTAAATCATCTCGGCAATAACCAAAATTTAAATTTAATTCTAAAAAATCTAATTTTAGTTTCTTAGCAAGATTAATATTTTCTTCTAAAGAATTATACTCAAATAAAATAGGCATACCTATTTTCATTGTTTTATTTTTCATAATGTACCTTTAATTACACGTACACGTAATACTTCAGGAATGCTTTCAAGTTCTTTGAAAGCATCATCAGTGATTTCATTATCCAAGTCAAAAACTGAATATGCTAAATCATCTAAACTATTATTGTACATTCTTGCGATATTTACTTCGTTTTTACTGAAAACACTAGTAAACTTATTAATCATACCACTAACATTATGATGGTTAATTGTTATTCTCTGTTTTGTATGACAAATACCAGCATCAACATCAGGATAATTTACCGAATTTGTGATATTACCATTCTCTACATAATCCATTACTTCTCTAACAACCATTATAGCACAATTATTTTCTGATTCTAGAGTTGAACCACCTAAATGAGGTATAACAATCGTATTCTTCATTTTGACAGTTTTAGGATTAGGGAAATCTGTAATATAGCGTGATATCTTTCCTGTTTCTAAAGCTTTTATCATATCATCATCTACAACTAAGGCATCACGAGCAAAATTAATTACTACTGCGCCATCTTTCATTTTCGCAATTGTTTTTTCGTTTATGAGGTTTCTTGTATCATCTTTTAAAGGTGTATGAATAGTTATAATGTCAGATTTTTGCAATAAGCTATCTAAAGTAGTAACTCTTTTGATTTTTTTAGATAAGCCCCATGCATGGCTTATTGAGATATATGGATCATAGCCATATACTTCCATACCAAGGTCAATTGCTGAATTGGCAACTAATCCTCCAATTGCTCCTAGACCGATAATTCCTAAAGATCTGCCCTTTAGTTCATAACCAGCATATTTATATTTTTCTTTTTCAACTTTCTCAACAATATCTTCATCGTTGGCTATTGATTTTACCCAATTGATACTTCCTAAAATATCTCTCTCAGCAAGAATTAAGCCTAGTAATGTCATTTCTTTAACTCCATTAGCATTAGCTCCAGGAGTATTAAAGACAACAATTCCTTCCTTGCCATATTTCTTGAAAGGAATAGTATTTACTCCTACTCCTGCTCTACCAATACATAAAACATTTTTAGGCATTTCTAAGTCAAGAATATTTGTTGAACGAATTAGAACAGCATCACACTCGTTTAGTGAACTTTCTATATAATTTTCTTCGAGTAACTGTTTAGCTTCACTTTTGATTTCATTTATATAATTTATTTTGTACATTAATTATCCCTCGCAAATTTCTTCATAAATTCAATTAGAGCTTCTACTCCTTCTATTGGCATAGCATTGTAAATACTCGCTCTTAAACCTCCTAAAACTTTATGTCCCTTAAGATTAACTAGTCCTTCAGTACTAGCTTTTCTTACAAATTCTAAATCTAATTCTTTATCTCCAGTTGAGAAGCAAACATTCATTAATGAACGATTGTTTTTATCAACGGTAGTTTGGTAAAAATTAGAACTATCTAAATAATCATATAATAGTTTAGCTTTAGCAATGTTCTTTTGTTCCATAGCTTTAAGACCACCATTTTTAAGTAAATACTTAAATACTAATCCACATATATAAATATTATAAGCTGGTGGAGTATTATATAAACTATTAGCATCAGCTAAAGTTTTATAGCGTAATAGTACTGGTGTTAAAGGATTACACGAATCTATTAAATCATCTCTAATAATAACAATTGTAACACCAGCTGGACCAATGTTTTTCTGTGCACCAGCAAAGATAATTCCATACTTTGTTACATCAATTTCTTCTGACAAAAGGCATGATGACATATCACATACTAAAGGTTTACCATTTGCATTAGGAACTTTTTTATGTTTTGTTCCATATATAGTATTATTATCGCAATAATAAACATAATCAACTTCACTAGTATCAAGATTACTTGTATCAGGAATAGTTTGGAAATTACTTTCCTCACCACTTGCAAGAACAATAACTTTACCATACTTTTTAGCTTCTTCTATGGCTTTTTTTGTCCAGTGTCCTGTGTGAATGTATCCACCAGCATTTTTAAGTAAATGAAGTGGAATACAAGAAAATTGTGTAGTACCTCCACCTTGCATGAATAAGACTTTATAGTTACTAGGGATATTTAATAGTTGTCTTAACGACTCTTCAGCTTCAAAAATAATCTTTTGGTAGACTTCGGAGCGATGACTCATTTCCATAACTGACATTCCTGTGCCATGATAATCAAGCATTTCTTCTTGAGCTGTTTTAAGGACTTCTTCTGGTAAAGTAGCAGGTCCTGCCGCAAAGTTGTAAACTCTATTCATTTTTGTCACTTCCTTCGTATAATTTATTTTCAATAACATATTTATGTATTTCAGGTAATACTATTTTTTCATCTAAAGTCTTACGATAAAGAGTTGATGAGACATTACTTACCATAACATCTATCACTTCAAAATTATTCTTATAAGGAGCAATATCTTTATCATTAAAGACATTATTTAAATCAGTATGATTGCGATTAAAAACAAGAAATTTGTTAGTTTCAATAACTTTCGGAAAATTCTTCCAAGTTTTAATTTCAATTAAATTATCTGCCCCTAAAATAAAATAATATCCTTTAAAATGTTCAAGAGTATAATATGTACCATGATATTCTTCTTGTTCAAGTTCAAATGTGCTAACACGAGAATTAGGAATTAATGAACACAAAATTTTAAGCATATTATAACGATGATTGCCAGCAATTAAGGCCTTTTTACCATAAGAAATACCAGTAGGCATAAATACAAAATCACTTATCTCAAATTTCTCAGTTATTATTTTGCTTATCTCATAGTGAGCAATAGTCGGAGGATTAAATGAACCTCCAAATATAACTTTAATTGTTTCTTTTCCTGTCATCTTAAAACTCCTTTTCCATAAATTATACTCTATTAGAGCAAAATAATCTACTATTTTTTTATTTTGTTTTATGAAAAAAAGACCATAGTCTAAAGTATAAGAAATACTTTAAAATATGGTCTTATTATCATTTAGTCACTATTATCCTACTTTTTAATAACTATTATATAAATAAACAGCATTATAAACATTGTTTATTTCATTTGTATAATAATATCTGTTACAAATAATAAATATATTTTCAAATAAATGATTAAAAAATCTATTTGTGATATATTCTTTTTTGTCACAATTATTATATACTTTTTGTGACGAATTATCAACAAATTTTAAAAAAATGTTTCTTTTTTATTAAATATAAGTTAGGAAAAAAACTATTTTGTAGTAAGTGATAATATTACAATAGTTATAATTCTATCAAACACATTCTAATATTTGTATTTTTCTGAATATTGAGATATTTTTCCGTCATTTGGCGAAATATTTTTCCGTCATTTGGCGTTTAGGCACTTTATTACAACTTTTATTTATATTTTACAAAACAAAATGATTAACAGAGAATGTTAAAGTTTTTCAAAAAGAGAAAAAAGGCTCATTTTACTGAACCTAATTACCCAATAGTGATTGTTAATTTAAGAACAACGCCAGCTGTACCATCATTAACATCAATGTCTTTAACAATATTTCCCTGTATATGAACGATGTGTTAATACTTTCAATTACGTGTCGGCATTTATTATTTTACTTACATCCTATTAATAATTTCTTTGATTTCATTTTTATCATCCATCTATTTAATTGTAAGTGTCAATGCAGGAGCAACACCTTTATCTTCGGAATAAACTATACTATTATTTATATATCCTGCTGAATCTACATACAAAGTGCAATAACTTTGTTTGCTATGTGGTGAGCGTAGCCAATAAGTTCCATTATTATAATATTCACTGGATTCATGCATATAGCATCCTATAGCTCGAGCATAATCTGTCAGCTTTTTTCGTCTTGAACTATCACTTGCTTCTCCATTAGCGTCATACCCATACTGTGATGTTGTAATATCTTTATAACTTGGTAAATATATTTTATCTATTGTGTTATCACAAGCAAATTTGTTATTATCTTTTCCTGACGATTTGACACTATTATCCACTTCTGTATTATCTATATATTCTTGTAATTCTTCGGAAAAAGCCTTATTTAGAAATTCATTATTCAACCATGATCTTATATCTGAATACTCATAATTATTGGAATAAATTCGTTTCACATCAATTGTTCTATCATCAAACGAAGAAAAAAATATATGTTTATCTAATATATATTCGCTTATTAATTTATATGTTCCATTATTTTCATCTTCAATTTTCCATTTAATCGGTTCAACTTTAAAATAGTATGTTTCACCTCCATTAATAGGTAATTTTATATTATATTGTAAACCTGATGCATCTGTAATTGCTGTGTTAAAATAATAAGAGTTATAGTATGGACTTGCAACAATCTTAGCATACCTTTCACCATCACTACCAAAATAATATCCGTCACTATCAGGTATATCACTAACAATTGCTACATCTAGTTTTTTAAGCGTTTGAGGATATTCACCAAAATAAGCATAACCATCATCTATTGTATATGGTGTTTTCTTTCCACATATGCTACAAATTCCATCAATATAATTATGTTCAGGAAGAATCACATCATCACTATTATTATCTGTTTCACCACTATTATTATTTGTTTCACCATTATTATTATTTGTTTCATTACTATTACTGCATCCTATTCCAGTTAATAATGCAAATAATAAAACTATTATTAGTTCTTTAATTTTCATTTTTATGTTCCTTTCGATATTTGTTTAAAACACATATAAATTATAGCATATAGTTTACTATTATTCAAATTCTAAAAATGAAAAAAAAGCTTTTAAATTATATTTTTCAAAAGCTTTTTAAATTCTTCTCCTCTTGCTTCGAAGTTTAAGTATTGGTCAAAACTTTGACTTCCAGGGGAAAAGAGGATAGTGGTGAAACTTAATGTTTCTTTTTCTCTTTTTATTTTATCAATAACTTCTTTTAAGTTTTTGAAGATTTGATTTTCGATGTTGAGTTCTTGAAACCTTTTTTGAAGGTATAATCTATTTTCACCATAAATATATACTTTTATTACATTGTGATATTTTTTTATATCTTTTAAATTATCATTACGAAGGCTTCCACCACATATAAGCAAAATACTTTCATTAGATAATGCTTCAATTGCTTTATTTAAGGCTAAAAAGTTTGTTGATTTGGAATCATTATATATTTTTATATCATTATCGTAACAAAGTTCTAACCTATGAGGTAAACCTTTGTAACTAAATATTTTATCTAATGAATATTCTTTCTCTTCTATTTTTTCTAAAGCTATTATAATAGCAATTGATGCTAAAACATCATCTATATATGCTTTTAAATAAGCCGATAAATCTTTACAAGAAAGGATAAACTTTTCTTTATAATATATATTATTATTTAGTAAATAAACATCAGCACTATAGGATTTTTTACTAAAAGATATTTTGTTTATGTTTATTTTTCTTATTTCATCCGCTATTAAATCATCATAATTATAAATAATATAATCTTTAGCACTTTTTATTATATTCATTTTAGCTTTAATATAATTATCTAAGGTTTTGTGATGATCTAAATGGTTAGGAAAAACATTTAATAAACAAGATATATTACTTTTAAACTCTTGGCAATACTCTCCCATATAACTTGAGGCTTCAATTATAAATTTATTATCATCTAAATGATTGAAAATAGGCTCACCAATGTTCCCACATAACGCCCAATCATTTAAAATTTCTTTTAGTAAGCTTACTGTTGTGCTTTTGCCGTTTGTTCCTGTAACAACAATTGTTTGTTTATCCTTTTTAAATGTTTCTAGTAATTCTAAGTCTGTTTTAATCAGTATATGCTTCTCTAGTGCCTCCATCACCAAAGGATGTGTATTTACTACTCCTGGACTTTTGACTACGCAATCAATGTTTTCTAGTGTCTTAGTTTTGTTTTTCTTATCATCATATGTTTTATAAGATATATTATTTTCCTCAAAATAATTTTTTACGCTTTCTCCTGACTTGCCTAAACCTAATATTAAGTACATATTTCCTCCCTTATCTCATTTGTAACTCATATATAATTAAACCGATAATTACCGAAAGCATCTGAATTATCCAAAAGATAATTGATATTTTTTCTTCTTTTATGCCCTTTAGTTCAAAGTGATGGTGAAGAGGTGTCATCAAGAAAACTCTTTTTCCTTTTGTTATTTTAAAATATATTACTTGAATTATTACACTAAGTGTTTCTATAATCATTACTAAACCAAAAATAAGAATTAAAGCTTCTACTTTCATTATAATGCAAAGGTTAGCAATCGTTGCACCTATTGCTAGAGATCCAGAATCACCCATAAATATTTTTGCTGGATGAAGATTGAAAAGCCAAAAAGCAAAGACTACTCCTAGTAAAGCTATTATAAATAGTTTAACCATCAAACTACAGTTTACTTCTTTTGAAATGATTAGTAATCCTAATAAAATAATAATAGCCATTCCCGAAGATAAACCATCTAAGCCATCACATAAATTAAAAGCATTTGACGAAGAAACAAATAAAAATAAAATAAATACTCCATATAACCATTTTAAATCAATAACTAAACCAAAGAGATTTATTTTAGTATCATATGAATCTAAAAAAATAATAAAGTATAAAACTGCCCAAAGGATTTGAAAGAATAATTTTCCTCTTGGACTTATTCCATCATTAGTTTTTTTAGTAGCTTTTAATGTGTCATCTAAGAAACCTAATGTACCATAGGCTATAAGAGGCATAAAAAGCATAAATAGCAAGGAATAATCAATATCTATTTTCTTTACAAATAGTAATATTAAATATGTAATAATTAAAGCAATAATCATTAAAGTTCCACCGATGTTAGGTGTTCCTGCTTTGATGTTGTGGCTTTGTGGTCCTGCCTTTCTGATTGCTTGACCTAAATGAGCTTTTGTAAGAAATAATATTCCGATATATATAACAAACAAAGCCAAAGAAAAAGAACATAGGAAAGTAAATGTGCTATTTTCAGTCATTTTGGTACCTATTTGTTAGTTTATACACTTCTTCTTTATCATTGTAAGGAATATATTCATTTTCTTTAATTATATATTTTTCATTACCTTTTCCAAGTATGGCTATTACATCTTGACTTCGGGAAAGCTCATAAGCTTTCTTTATAGCTTCACATCTATCTGGTAAAATGAAGACATCAGCTTGTTTTTCACTATCAATTCCTTTGAAGATATCATTAATAATATCCATTACTTTTTCGTTACGCGAATTATCTTCAGTTAGAATGATGATATCTGAATATTCACTTAATATTCTGCCTACGATTTCACGCTTGCTTTTATCCCTATTTCCACCCATACCGATAACAGTTATTATTTTTCCTGTTTTTAGGCTGCTTAAAAGTTTTAAGACGCTTTCAATGCCATCAGGAGTATGAGCAAAGTCGATAATAAACTTTCCTCTGTTAGAGTTAACTACCTCAAACCTTCCCTCAATAGTTATTTTCTTGAGTAAAAAACTTAAGGTATATTGATTAAATGATCCTAATAAATCAACAATACAAATAAAAGATGCAATATTATATATATTATATTCTCCTAACATGCTAGTCTGAATATGAAAGTTTTGCTTGTCGATAAGTAAATCAAAGGTTGTTTGTTCAATATCAAGCTCTATATCATTAATCGTATAATTAGCATTAGTTTTACCAAAAGTTATAATTTCTTTATCTATTAATCTATTGATATCGTTAAACTTATTACTATCTTTATTGACAATTACTTTATTTGCTCTTGATAGGAACATAACTTTAGAATAAAAATAATCATCAAAGGTTTTATGATAATCCAAATGGTCAAGAGAAATATTTGTAAATAAAGCGATATCAAAAGCTAAACCATTAACTCTGCCTTCTTTAATGCCTTGGCTACTTACTTCCATTATGACTAGTTTTACACCCATATTGACTGCTTTTTTTATCATTTCATAAGTTGTAATAATATTTGGCGTAGTGTTTTCGGACTCAAAGAAATAATCATTAATATATATCCCATTAGTTCCAATTAAAGCAACATTACGCCCTAAATAGCGATAATATTTATAACACAAAGTCGTAACTGTTGTTTTGCCATTTGTTCCTGTAACACCAACTAAACAAACTTTTTGAGAAATGTCTTCATAGAATCTACACGCATAAGTGCTCAAATCCTTTTTCACATCATAGGATAGAATTATATTAATCTTTTCGTGGACAAGTTTCATATAAACATCAACATCTGATGTAACTATTGTTCTAACTTTTTTGTTGAGTACTTCACCAATGAAATCATTAGCATCATATTTTTCGCCTTGAATGCACACAAAGATATCATTTTTCTTTACTTTTCGTGAATCAATAGATATCCCTGAAACCTCATAATTGTATCTAACCTTTATACCTAATACATCTTCTACTTTCACTTTTTACTCACCTCTATATAACATAATATTTAAAAGTAGTAATTATTATGAAAATATTTTTTAGTCTTCAATTTTTTTATCATATGTGGTATACTAAAATAGTTTTATAAGAAATATTAAGTTTATGAGGAGATCAAAAATGATACTAACGACTTTTAATATTCAGCATTGCCGCGATTACGTAAAAAGAGTAATTGATTTTGATTTAATTGCGAAAACAATAGAAAAAACTAATCCTGATATTGTTTCTTTAAATGAAGTATTTGGTGAAGGTAGCCCTCTTCCTTATGATAATCAACCAAAGATTCTTGCTGAAAAACTAAATATGTTTTATTATTTTGGTCAAGCTATTAGTATTACCAAAGGGAATTATGGAAATGCTATTCTTTCCAAATATCCAATTGAAGATCCTCAGGTAATAAAAATACCTGATCCTCTTGTCAAGGATGAGGATGTTTATTATGAAACAAGATGCATCATCAAGGCTAAAATCAATGGTTTAACTGTTTTATCAACTCACATAGGTTTAGCTAAAAGCGAAGCTCGTAATGCTGTTAATACTCTTTTAGAAGTTATTAAGGCCATTAAAGGTCCTTATGTTATTATGGGTGATCTTAATATGCAGCCTAATAATGAGATACTAAAACCTTTATTTGCCTTAACAAATGATGTTTTAGAAAACATCTTTACACCAACTTTCCCATCAATTAATCCTAAAATCCGTATTGACTACATCCTTACAAGTAAAGATATAACCATCGAAGAAGCTAATGTGGTTGACATTATCGCTTCAGACCACTTGCCTGTAAGAGCAAAAATAAAAAGCTAAAGAACTACGTCTTTAACTCTCAAAATAAAGCATTTGTATATTCTCAAAATAAACTTATATCCTACTGGTTATCTTTAATATACAAATTTCTTTACTATATTATTATTTACTAAAATGTTTTATTTATTCAATTTAATTTTAAAAATATGAGGTACCTTATGAAACTTGCATTAATATCTTTAGGCTGTGCTAAAAACTTAGTTGATTCTGAGCTTTTCCTTGGCCTTTGTACAAAATATAATCTTGAAATTACTTCTACTGCTGATGATGCTGATATAATAACGATAAATACTTGTGGATTCATAGATAAAGCTAAAGAGGAATCTTTAGATACGATTATGGATATAATCAATATCAAGAAAGAAAATCCTCATCTTATTATTATTGTAATAGGTTGTTTAGTTCAACGTTATCTAAATGATTTAAAAAAAGAAATTCCTGAAGTAGATTATTTTGTGCCCCTAAACAGTTATAATAAGCTAGATGATATCTTTATGAAAATAACTAGTAGTTCTCTTCACCATGAACTATCATATACTAATCGTATTATATCTACAGGTAATACTTCTTGTTACCTTCGCATCGGTGATGGTTGCGATAACGTTTGTAGTTACTGTGCGATACCAATAATTCGTGGGTCTTACCGCAGTCGTGATAAAGAAAGTATTTTATTAGAAGCTAAATATTTAGCTTCTAAAGGTATCAAAGATTTAACTTTGATTTCACAAGATACTTCTAAATATGGTATAGATATTCCTTGTGATACTAAAAATGAATCACTTGCCACACTTCTTACAGATATCGCTAATTTAAATCTTTTTAAAACGATTAGAGTTCTTTATATGTATCCTGATGAAATAACTGATGAACTAATTGATGTTTTTGCTCATTATGATGCTATAGTAAATTATTTTGATATTCCTATCCAACATGCTTCAAATAGACTTTTGAAATCTATGAATCGTAGAGGAAGCAAAGAACTAATTAGAGATTTGATTTATAAAATAAGAACAAAAATACCTGATGCAATTATTAGAACAACTATTATAGTTGGTTTCCCAGGCGAAACTAGTAAAGATTTTAACGAATTAAAAGATTTCATTAAAGAAATTAAATTTGAACGTTTGGGAGCCTTCACTTATTCTGATGAAGAAGGCACAAAAGGTTACTTTATGGAAAACAAGGTTTCGAAGCGTACAATGGATAAACGCTACAATGAACTTCTTACTATTCAAAATGAAATAGCTTTAGAATACAATAATTCTCGTATTGGCAAAACTGTAGAGGTTTTAGTTGAAGAGTTTGACGAAAGCGTCTTAATGTTTAAAACTCGTAGTTACGCTGAAGCTCCCGATGATGCTGATGGTTATATCTATGTTCCTGGTGACCTAAAAATAGGTACATATGTTAAAGTAAAAATCATAGCCACTTATGACTATGATTTAATTGGTGAAATAATTTAGCTTCTTAAGGAAGCTTTTTTGTTTTCTCTAATTGCAGTAAAGCAAGTTTATTGTTTAATCCTCCTGCGTAGCCCACAAGTTTTTGATTCTTTCCTAAAACTCTATGGCAAGGGATAATTATTCCAATCGGATTTTTAGATACAGCACCACCAACTGCTTGAGCTGACATATGGCGGGTTTTAAACCTTGAAGCAATCTCACCATAAGTCATTGTTTTTCCATACTCTATTGTACTCACAATATCAAGTACTTCTTTTCTAAATGGTGTTGAATTCAAAATACGATACTTAGGAGTAAAGTCAGGTACTTCTCCTTTGAAATATAAATCTAACCATCTAATTACTTCTTTAAAAGGTAAGAGATTTATACCATTTTCTATAGAAATTTTTGAATTGATGAAACTTAATTCGGTTATATAAGTGCCATCACTAACAATTAAAAGATCAGAAAAACCAATAGGTGTTTTATATATGTATTTGTAAAGCATAAATAATTCTAATTGTTATTTCGAGAACACTTTTCAGCATCTATTGCCAAGACTAACATCAATGCAAAAATAGTATCTTCAGGATTAGCAATATCAATCGAATAAGTATCAGTCCAGTTGAATATTTCTTTAGACACTTTCGCAACTATTTGATTATTTCTGTTCTTTATCTCATAATCCCATTCAGTCCAGTCGCCTTCTACTGACCAATCTTTGTAATCAATATAAAATTTTGGTTTAAAGAATGTGAATTCCTTTTTTATACATCCAACATATTTATTATCTACATACATTTCAAACTTTGGAAGGAAAGAAAACACTCTTTCTTGGATGTATCCTTTCTCGTTGCCTTTTGAATCATATATCTTTAATAAATGGCCAAATGATATTTTGCCTTTTATAACATATACAACATTACCTGAAACATCATATATGTCATAACTATCAAGCCACGAAAAGAATCTTTGTTTAAATAATAACTTCATTTTTCACCTCATTAGTATTTTTTCTTTGAAAAAAGAATAATTGTTATTACGGATATTACTATTGTATAACTAATAGTAATAATAAAAGGTATTAAAGCTTCTTTAAAATTAGCATTAATTATTGCATTAGTAAACTTTAAAGAGTTTGCAAATGGCAAAGCATATGAAATATCATATATTATAGTATCTTTCATTAAGTCTAGAGGCATAAACATACCGCCAAAAACAGAACCTAATGATATTATTACTGAAGCAATACCAGGAGCAGCTTTTTCGTTCAGTAAACTACCTAAAAGAGTTCCTAAAAAGATATACATTACCATTATTGGTAGCATTGTAAGGATTGATAATAGTAAATTAAAAGATAGTTTTAAGCCAAAGATAAAAGAAAGTGAGTAACAAATTATAATTTGCATTAATCCTAAAGGGATCATTGGTAAAGTATAACCAAAGATAAAATTATAATTCTTAAGTGGCGAAGATTTAATTCTGTTAAGAAACGATGATGTCCTATCTTTAGCAACTAATAAAGCTGTGAAAAGCATTAAGAAAGAGAAGCTAAAAACACATAATGAAGGAGCTAATCTTTCAATCATAAACTGTGGTGTTGAAGATTCTACTATTTCTTTGCCCATACTGTTTATAATCAGTTCAAAGACAAAAAGCATTAATACAGGAAAAAAAACATTAAATATTAAACTTAAAGGATCTCTCATTATCTCTTTTAAGTTACGTTTTGCTAGAATTAATGATTTATTCATTATTATCACCTGCAATTCTAATAAAAGCCTCTTCAAAGTTTTTGTAATTATTTTGTGAAATAATTTCTTGAATAGTCCCTTCGCATATTAGCTTTCCTTTACTCATTATCCCTACTTTATCAGCTAACTCTTCCACTTCTTCTAAGTAATGAGTTGTAAGAATAATTGTCATATGACTTTTGATTTCTTTTATAAACTTCCATAGTTCACTTCTAGCAATAACGTCTAAGCCTAAAGTAGGTTCATCAAGAAATAGAACTTTAGGATTTGTAACTATAGCCATAGCAATGCTTAATCTACGTTTATAACCACCAGATAACTTTTTCGCTTTTTTGTTCTTTACATCTTCTAGTTTCATCTTTTTGATTATTTCATCAACATATTCTTTTTCTATTCCATAAATATCAGCGATTAACTTTATGTTTTCGTAAACACTAAGGTTTTCGCCGATGGCAGTTTCTTGTGGGGAAACGTTGATTATTTTCTTTACTTCTTCTTTTTCAGTTTTGATATTGAAATTATGAATATAAGCCTCTCCACTAGTTGGACTAATTAAAGTTGATAACATCTTTATAGTTGTTGATTTACCAGCACCATTAACCCCTAATAAAGCATATAAAGTATTTTCTTCGATTTCTAAAGATAAATTATTTACTGCTATTAAATCTTTATACTCCTTCGTAAGATTTACAAGCTTAATTGCTGTCATTACTGTCACCTTTTTTAAATATCTCTTCTGTTACCGAAGTAAACATTTCCGTTTTAACAATAGCAATACCTTTTTTCTTATCACCAAGCATTACTAAATAATCACCAGGTTTTATATCAAAAACGTCACGAGCTTCCTTTGGGATTACTATTTGTCCCTTTTCACCAACTTTGCATATCCCAAATATATATTTATCAGTTGCACTCATATATTAATCCTTTCTTACAAGTTATACTTTTCATACTTATATGAAATTCATACTTGTAAGAATATTATAACTCTTTCGTATTTAAATTGCAATAAAAAAAGCCTGAAAATCAGACTTTTAATATTTCAAACCCTAAAAGTTCATAATACATGTTAAACTTGTATAAAATTCTATACAGTTTCGATTAAATATAAACTATTTACTTGCTAACCAAATAATTAATATAGTAAGCAAAAGTAATAATGCTACTCCGCCAACTACAAGTCCGCCAACAAGAGTTGATACTTTTCTTGATAATATTTCTTTTAAAGAAGTTTCATCAGTTGAATTGTAATCTTTTTTTTCGCTGTCTTTCATTATAACAGTCTCCTTCCATATTAAAGAATTTAATGTTATTAAACATAATAATTATATGAATTAATTTTAAAAATAGAATTATTTTCTAAAAAACATATAAATTTACGTTTAAAATATGCTATAATTTGCACAAATTTATCGAAACTTGTCGAATATACTATATTATAAATCCCCCCCCTATCTTGTCAAGATTGAATTTGAAAATTTTAAAATTTTTGTTTTTTTATGGTATGTTTATATGAGTATTTCCTATTATATACATAATATAATAAAAGCTATTATTCGTTCTATACATATTTTGTATAGCATAAATAATAGCTTGTTTTTTAGATTATTCGTTTATTAATTTACTCATTTCCAGCATACTTAATACTAGAAGTGCCAGTGTTTTCAACATAGTTATAAACATCATAATCGTTATTTATCCATGATTCTTCATTATATGAAATAAATTCAATAGTATTACCATCTATGTCTATTATTTCATATTTTTCATATAGAGTCTTTGTATTAAGATTATTTTTATTAAGCATATTTTTATAACAATCATAATCGTCATAATAATATCCAAAAGTTTCAATATAATCGTTCTTAATTTTATGCAAAACTCCTTTATAATCTTTTACATACAAAGCGATTTCGCCCATATTCTTATCAGTGTAATCTTCATTTTTATGATTATAACGTTTTAAATCTTGATATAAATAATATTTATCATTATTTTTTTTAATTTTATAGTTGTAAAAAAAATCATTTTGATAATCATCAAGAGCTAATTCATCCACTTTATCTTCATCATTCATATATTTTACAATAATTTTAGGATTACTTATTTTATTATATATGAACTTTTCTTTCAAATTAAGTGTAGAATCTATAGCATTTATTTCTATCTTTTCTGCATATCCAACATTTACTGGGTTACAATCAGCATTAACAATTACTTTATTAAATGTGATTGTTCCAAACTTATTAACAGGAGTAAGTAAGCCGTAATACATAGAATATCCATTTAAGTTAAGAGTTCCATTTCGAATTTGTAAATGACCATATATTTCTATACCATATGATGATGAATTATTATCAATAGTTAAAGTATTTCCATCCAAATCTAAATCAATTGCATAAATTGTTGTAGCATTTTTTGCAGATGAACTTGTAGTTCCACCAACTGTGCCATCACCATATACCCAACTTGGTGCATTTTCACTACCAAATGCTAATATAAATTCTTCTGGAGTACATGTAATATCACCAGTTAAACGAACTATAATTGCATCTTTTCCTTTTTCTTGACCTTTCCAATCAATATTAGCAATATCTGATAAAGACGATACATCTACAATTTTTGCCTCGATATCTGTTCTATATTCACTACAAATTTCACATTGTCCATATTCATCATATGTATGATTTAATGTTGGAGGTATAATTGCTCCATTTACTTTTTCACCACAACGTACACATATGCTTCCTGCTTCTTGTCCAGCAGTAACGCATGTCGCGGCAACTTCTTTTTCATGTGTAATATAAATATGTCCTAATGCAGGAATTACTATTGTTTTAGAATGATTAGCATCATCACCATATTTACAATTTTCATCTTCACTATTAGTACATGTAATTATTACACTTCCAGGTTTATTACATGTTGGCATTACGTATTCAGTTTCAAATTTATGTACATGTCCAGATTGTTCA
>CAYMGD010000019.1:0-39311 GCA_964389905.1 uncultured Coprobacillus sp.
CTACTCATATTTGTTACGTTGCTTGTGTCTAGTTCAGGAATAGTAGTTAATGCTTTACAATTTGAGAACATACTACTCATATTTGTTACGTTGCTTGTGTCTAGTTCAGGAATAGTAGTTAATGCTTCACAATTTGAGAACATACTACTCATATTTGTTACGTTGCTTGTGTCTAGTTCAGGAATAGTAGTTAATGCTTCACAATTTGAGAACATACTACTCATATTTGTTACGTTGCTTGTGTCTAGTTCAGGAATAGTAGTTAATGCTTTACAAGAATAAAATGTATTTTCCATACTTATAATTTTGCTTGTGTCTAGTTTGGGTAATGTTTCTCCTGTATATCCCCAAAAAATTCTATCGCCTATAGATCCTTCAATAATAAAAGGTTCTTTTAATTTTTTTATCGTTTTTATCCAAGGACCGCAAGTTAACATATTATATACATATGTTGCTGTGTTACCCATATATTCATCTATTTCAGTCTTAACATTTACATTTGCACTTGATTTATTTGCAACATCAATTGTGCCATTTTCAGTTATCTCTATTTCTCCAGTTGGTATTATGTATTCATCAGGTATTGGATTGACTATTATTTTAGATAGTGCATAGAATTTATCATCCGGTAGTATTTCTTGAGTTTCAGTTGTTGGAACAACTTTTTTTTCTTGTGTAACAGGATAAATTTTTACTGTATCTAGCCCAACATTTCCTTTAACATTTATTCTTTCTTCAATCATTTCTTATCGCCTCCCTCTGGTAATAGAGTAAATAACTTCCCTCCACTTTCTTTGGTATAGCCGATAATTGTTTGAGGGTTAGTGTCTGGATTTAATTCTACTTCATACCAATAATCAACAGGTTTATTAATTAATTTGCCTATTTTTGTATCGCTACAAGATAAATCTAATTGAATTGATGTAGTTGGTTCATTTACCACCACATCTTTTTGAACTATTACACAATTACATTTATTTTTTTCTATAATTTTAAAACGGATTACATCATCAGTTTCGAACTCGTAATCCGTTCCATCTTTATTTGTGGCTGTTATATTTAATGGTAGTACATCGCCTCTGGTTAGTTCGATATTTCCGTTTTTATCAATTTTAATCATTGCTATACCTCACTTTCTTTCTAAATCATGTATTCTTATTTCGTGATTATTTATTTTTTCATCTTGTTCATCATTTCTTTTTTCGTTTTTAATTACTGTTTCATTTAGGCTTTCCATGGTTACATTTAACTTTGTTATTGATGTATTTAATTTGATAATTGGTGTAATTATTCCTATCATAGAAACTACAAAACTAAGAAGTAATATTATTGTGTTGTTATCCATCTAGCACCTCATCAGTCGATTCTCATTAATGCTATTCTATACCCATATGTAACTTCACTTGTTGATTCTGTATAAACAGTAATTCCTATCTTATCATTTTTTAATCTTACATTAGGGTTTGTAGCACTGCTAATTCCGGTACCAAATGCATAACTTGAACCACCATAATTATTAATCATTGCTCCTATAACAATACAATTATCTTTTGTAAAATTAGATGGATAATTAACATCTGCTGAACCTCCACCTGTTCCTGTAACTGAACCAGTTAATACTGCAATTCTATTACTATTCATTTTGCCAGATAGTGTTGTATTGATAGAATTAATTGATGAACTAATTCCATCGCTTGTTACTGGATTAGTGCTTCCACTTTTTGGGGTTAAATCGAAAGTCAAAGAATCTTGTTTGGTTTTTAATTCATTACTTAGTGATGTTTCAGTCCAGTGAGATGCATTCCATTCTTCTGCTGTAGTAATATTTGTATTGCATATATAGAGAGTATTATTATAAATTATCATGTCTCCCTTAGAATACGTAGAACTTGAACTATATTGGTCTCCTACCATTCCCGAAGATACACCAGCTAATAGTTCGTCCACTTTTTCTTTTGTATAAACATCATATTCGCATTTGCTTTCTTTACAATAACCTTTTACTAAATCTTTACTCGCCATAATTTATCACTCCTAACTAACCTTTAATAGTGTTATTTTAAAATAACCTGTTCTTGCTTCTGATGAGCTATTATTTTTTAACCAAATTCTTATACCACTATCTATTAATGCAACTTGTTTAATTACCGGAAACCCACTCGCTGTATCTGTAGTATCGCTTGTATCGTAGTAATTACTATTAGATGAAACCATTTTGCCAATGATTAATGTATTTGCTTTTGTAAAATCAGTCGGATAATTAACATCAACAATTTCTGTTGCACCTGCAGCAATACTTGATTTAGAACCAGTTACAACTTGAATATTAGCCTTATCAAATTTTGTTAATACTTGTGCTCCTAAAGTTGCTCCCTCAGAAACTAAATTTGTTACATCGCTTTGTAAATCTTCAATATCTTTTTTAACTGTGCCTACATAGTCATATACTGCTTTAGTTCCTGGAGTTGTTTCGTTTGTTGATTTTGAATCTATCGTTTCTACTATTGGTAAAGCATTTGTACTAAGTGTAGAACAAACAATTTCAACTTCTGTTCCTATCTTTTCTAATGGCACTGTTAACGTTACTTTCTTTGTTTCTTCATTTATTGTATAAGCATTTTGATTTATTGAAATACCATTAACAAAAATACTAATAGAACTGTGTTCACTTCCTAAATATGCACTAGGTAAATCAAAAGTAGTTTCATTTACTGTTGTGGTTGTATATAAAACTCTATTCGTATCAAATATACTTGCTTTTCCTATGGTTGCTAACCAATCTTGTTCTGTGCCTTTAAAACCGTATTTTACCGCAATATCATATGCTGAATATCCTCTTTCTCCTTTAAAACCAAGAACGCCTCTTAAATATGTATTTGCTGCCATTATTCCTCTCCTTCCTCTCCCTCAGGGAATACTATAATTTTACTTGCTCCTTTTTTATCGTCATCATCAATCATAAAACCTAATATTGTTGTAGTATCATTTAAAACAATATCGTACCAATATGTTTGAGATTTATTTAGCAAGTCAAATTGTTTTGTTTCTTCTGCTGTTAATTGAATTTCTGGGTAATAGGTTGGTTCTATTTCTCCCATTTCTCTTAACGTTTTTTCAACTCTAAATACATCATCTTCTGTATATCCTTTTTTCTTTTTAACAATAAATGAAATCTTATCATCTAATTGGAATAAATATTTTTCTTCTTGCTGTGTTTCGTAGTTCCAAATAGGAAAATAAAAAGCAAGTCTAAAGAACTCACTTGTTTCATCGCCTCTTGTTAAATAAATTGTTCTCTTATCTTCTGGATCAATCGCTATCATTTTCTATCACTCTCCTTAATATATATCGTATACGAACGAAAACCTTATATATGAAGTTATAGCCGTATTAAATCTAACTTGTAAAAGTCCATCACTAGTTATATAACCATAACCTATATAACCATCATTGTTGGAACTTTGCCCAAGACAAACAAAATCCCTTGTTTCTATCGGTCTTAAATTACTAGGTAAGGTAAATAAAGTTGTTGTAACATTTGCTGAAATTGATTTTGTACCAACAAAATTAAAACAAACTCTATTGTTTTTTACTTCAATATTACCCCTCAAAACATTTACTCCACTTTCTGCATAAGATGAAGCAAAATATGATTCTGATTGACTGGCTAAATCCCATTCTTCAATTTTTCCTGCTGTTATACTATCTAACAATGCTTTATTACTATGCGTATGCCTATTGTTAGCGTTTTTATTGACATTTTCTTTATATAAATCACTAAAATTATTATCTGTATGAACGTATTCTGAATCTTGGACTAAGTGTTCTGGAACATTATTTAAATCATTATAAGAACCAGAAAAGGAACTGTTTCCAGCTCCTATATTATTTCTTGCTCTTGTTTTTTGTTCTTCTGTAAATGTTTGTTGTTGTGTTGATATATAATTTCGTCTAGTGTTGTCTAAACTTTCACTTATTCCATTAACCCTGTTTTCCATTTCTTTTACAATTTTACTATTTTCATCAGTTTCTTTTACTGCTTCATCAATACCTTTAATATTAATTCTTCGTCTTAAATCCTCTGATGTTCTTGTACCTGTTCTATCTTGTTTTAAACTCATATTACCAACCTACGCTTCCATCATCATAGACTTTCATATCTAAAGCCTCTAAAATAGCCTTTTTAGTATCATAATCAATATCTAAATTAGCAACATAATTTACTATTTCATCATTGTAATCATCAAAACTTGAATAAGTTTGTCTAATTAACATAGCCTTTTGTGGAATAGATAAGTCTAATTCATTAACATAACTAATAACCTTTTCTTTTCTGCTACCACTTATTGATTTTCCATCTTCATCTTTATCTGCTTTTAATTCGTAAATATCTTTTGAATATGTTTTATATGTTTCATAATTGGCAATCGCTGTTGCTATTGCATATTTTCCTGGATTTTCATAAGCATAATCGTATTCTTCTTTATTACTCCAATATTCACTAGCACTAATATTCAATGAATTACTTACTTCTTCTTGTTTAGCAATTTGTTTGTCGGTTATCTTTTCCCACTCATCATTAGAATTTAATTTATATTGCCTATTTCCTACAGTTGCATAATTTCCAGATATATTTACATCTTTATAATTATTTAAACCATATTTAGATAGTTCATTAATTTGTGATTGAATTTCAAGTACTTGTTCGTACTTTTCTCCTTTAGATAAATCGCTATTTTGTATTTCTCGTTTTTGTTTATATAATTCATTCATCTCAGTTTTAATTGAATTAATAAATTTATTTTTAAGAACATCATCATCAGTTGCTTTACTACTTTTAGCATTTGTAGTAAGTTTTTCGCTTGTTTCAAACAACTCTCCAGGATTTTTATTATTCATAGTAGCATTAGTAGTAAATTTGTCTTTGAAAGGTGCTAATAAATAATCTCCTAAACTGTCGGCATTGTTTGTTGCTTTTGGTGTGATCATCGGTAGTACAACATCCCCTACACCACCACTATATTGATTTAATACATAATTAATTTTTATAGGACTTATATTTAATTTATCTCCTAACCATCTACTAAATGTATCTGTGCTTTCATCATATTGTTCATTTGCTGGTACATCTTGTAATCTGGTAGGTACTAAATCTTCTCCATACCAAGTTTTATTGCTCATAACTTGAGTTATTGGAGATAAGATATTGTTATCAATAGGATTGTTAGGTGCTAGATTATTTAAAACTAAGTCTAAAAATGATTTTAAGTCTACTTCATCATCTCCAGTTTTAGCATTTTCTATTTGTTGTATAGCCTCTTGAATAACTGCAACTGTTCTTCCTTTAGGTATTCTTATAAAAGTACCATCATCTTTTTTCCATACAATATAATAATTTTGTTTAACATAGTCTGATAGTTCTTCGTAGTCATCGTCATCATCCCACATTAAACCATTTAATAATATTGCTGGTAGACCTGCCATAGCAAATTTTGTTGCTAAGTTTGCCCATCCTCTAAGACCATTCATATTGGCTTCACGAACATTTCTTACTTGTTGCATAGCACCTTGTACTGATGCGTTTAAGAATGTAGCACCATTTCTATTAGCCCACTTTGTAACATTTCCACCTGCTTTAAAGTTAGTAGTAACTCTTGCAGCATCTAACATTGAAACTTCTACGCTTCTTCCAGATTCTCTACTTGCTATATATTCTGCAAGCCTTGGAGCCATTTCTATAAAGTTATTCATTTTACTAATTGTGCTAAGTGGTGGTACATCTAATAATTTTTTTATTCCTTTATTTTCTGTCTTAAATGTATTTTCTTGACTATCAAAGTATGAATTTTGTTCTCCACCATTTGCTACATATTCTTGATACCAATAACCTTTACTTAATATTTGCGTATATGCTTCCGGTAATTTAGAATAAGTCTTCGCTGTATGTTGTGAGTTAATTAATACATCTTGAATATCTTTAACTGCATTAGTAATCATAAACACTGGATTGTATTCTGTTAATAAACCTCTATGAAAATTACTTGCTGTATTAAATGGTTTAAATGTCTTGCTCAATAGTGAACTTTCACTTAATGGTTTTAAAGCGTCGTACATATCTTGAGTAATTGAATACGTTATTTTTTCTCCATTTTCAAATACTGTAAATGTAGGCTTTCCGTTATTTTCTTGTAGCAAGTTCTCTTGATTATCAACACTATCAATTACTTCATCAAAGTTAGTTTGTTGATTATCTATAGTAGTTCCTAAAGTATTTTTAAGTTCTACACCAAAACTATTTTTTGCTATAGCTCTGTATGTTTGTAAGGTTCTCATAGCCATAGTATCAAATAATGGTAATATATCAGAACTTCCACCAGTTGCCTTTTTAATTGGAGCATTTACACCTGTTCTTCCAGTATCTAAAGGAACATTAATTGCATTTCCGTTTACGTCTGCACGTCTAATAGGTACATAGTGTGGGTACATTTCATTCCATAAATCTGCTGTCTCTTGTGAAATAACTCCTTCTTTAACAAGTTCTTGCCTATCTGCATTAACATAATCATATACGTCTTGTGCATAGTCCATGAATATAGGATTTTCATTTTCATATTGTTCAACAATTTTTTGTGATACTTCGGAAGTAACACTATCTCCAAATACAGGTTTATTAACTATTTTAGATAATTTTTTTATTTCTTTTTTTATTTCATCTTTAACATTTATATCATTTGTATTTATTGATTCATTTTCTAATTCAATCATTTTTTCTTTTGCTTTTGATTCTAAATTCATTCTATCTACATTATGTTTATGATACATATAGTCGTAGAACTCTTTTTTTAATCCTGTGTTTTCAACTTCTGCCACAATATCATTTAATGATTTACTTGTTTGCTTCATTGACTTAGTACTAGCGTCATATTCCTTATGCCCGTTACCAATAACATTTTGTGCTCTTGCCTCAGAAGTTAATGTATAATCCCATTTGCCCATCAAATTTCTATTTTTAGTTTTAATAGATAAATCTTCAAAAACTGCTCCTTTATCAAAAAGATTAGCTTTCATTGTTGCCCATAGTCTTTGGTCTTTCTTTACCTTTTTAGGTTCTTCTGTTAATATTTCAGCTACTCTTTTATTTTCTGATGTATCTGTTAAATCATAAGAACTTTCCTTAGTTGGATCTTTAGGATAGTAACCTAGTTCATTTTTTATTTCCTCATTACTCTCTATTATCGCCTTTTCAAACTTAGCCTTATCTGGTTTGACTTTTATCATTGGTGTATCTTCGTATTTATCTTCACTAGCCTTATTAGGTTCTATTGCCTCATAATGTTCTTTTAGTGGCTTTTTAGACATGTTTTCATTAGTTTGTACATTTACACTATCTTCTATGTTTTCATTAAAAGGTGCAACGTTTTCTGATGGAATAGAACTATAATAATTGTTCCATTCTTGTTCTTTTAACATATTAATATAGTTTTGGTCAGCTGGTATATCATAACCATAAACATCTGTATAACCATTTCTTAATCTCTCGTCAAGTACAAATTCAATCTTTTTTGCAACTGCGATATTTTCTGCTCCATTATCTTTGATGATAGCCTCTAAACCTTTTCTAATATCGGCGTAAGAATAATTAAAGTTGTCTAATAAATCGGCAATATCTGATGTAGTTTGCCTTTTAGTTCCAATCCATCCTGCTTCTCCGTTAGTGTCATAATATACTTGAGAGTTAAAATGTTTTTCTCCTTTAACAGAATTGTTTAAGTCTGTAAGCATGTATTTAGCCATTTGTTGAAAATATGGTCTTACTTCTGGATGTTCGTATTGATATGCTTTTACACTTCTATTTCCTACTTCATCAATGTTTCTATTTTCTAATGGACTTGTTACTTCTGAAATAGGTCCATACTCTTGATTAATATCTTCTTGATATAAATTATTATTTTCTAGTGGTGCTTCATTTGAAGCTGTTTCTTGTGTAAATCTATAAAAATCTTCTAAATCTGTCTCTGTTATTGTCCTAGTTTCTTCTGCTGCTTGTTTTACTTCTTCAAGAGTTTGTTTTAATTCTTTAACTGTTTCTTGAATAGGTGCTATAGCATCTTCAACTTGCTCACTAACTTGTTTAACAACTTGCTCATTAGTAATTGCTTTACCAGTAGATTTATACTCATTTAAGCCTTTGTATAGATTTGATTTACCATATTTTTTTTCTAAATTATAAAAAGCAGAAGCATATTCACTTCCACTTTTATTAAGTCTTATATCTTCTAATTTATCTAATTCTTGTTGAGTAGGTGTTGAGTTTTCATTTAATTTTGATAATACTTCTTCATCATATTTATTTGAACGTTCCATAAAATCTTTTAGAGTTCCAGTGTCATATTCATTAATTGGATTAATATCTACTTGAACGCCATCTATGTACATCGGATCTTCATTAAGAATATTAAATAAGTCATCTTCTCTAATATCTCCGGTATATTCAACAACAATATCTAAATCGCTGTTTTCTTTTGCTGTTCCTCTGTTTCTGCTTCCGTTTATTTCAAGGCCATTTATTTCAACATCATATAGATTATTTTCTTCTAGTTTTTCTTGTATGTAATCTCTTGTAATGTCTTTAATTTCTTTTCTTGAATAGTTTTCTAAACCTTGAATTTGTTTTTCTTGTCCTTTATTTGTTGTTTGTTGTCTACGTTGCGTACTTTCTACTTTTGCATATTGTCCTTCTGCACCATCAATCCAAGCGACATCATTTATATTTACTTCTTTAGAATATAATTTACTTGCATCTCCACCTGCATATTGTTGTGCTTCCATTTGAGAAGGACTAACAAATACACCATTTTCTATAGGGTAAGAACTATAAACAGTTATTTTGCCGGTCTTTTTACTTTCTTTAGCCATACTTTCTGTAAAGTCTGGATCCATACCAGAATATTCTCCATCTTCAAAAAAAGCTTCTTCAAATGTTTTTATGTCTTCTGTACTTCTAATCCAAGTATGGTAACTATCATCTGCAGGATTACTTTTGTTTATTACTTCTAATTGTTTGATTTTATAATCATTTGCAGATTGTTCTTGTAAATTTTCAGCAATTTCATTATTAATAACTTTTCTTTCTTCTATTTGATTTACTTCATTATTAACTTCTTTATTTACTACATTTTGATTATTCTTACCAACTTCGATATTAGAACTTGATTTTACATCTTTTGGTGTGTTGCTCTCGACCTCTACAGACGAATTAGTTTTAGTTTCTTGAGTAGTTGGTTTACTAATTTCCTTTTGTGGTACTTCTTGAATCGGTCTAATATCTTCATTCGTTTGTATCTCTTTTGGTTGTACTTCTTGAATTGGTAAGCCCTTATTTTGTTCTTGTTGTAAAATTTCATTATATTTTTGTTCCAATACGTCTATTTGATTTAATATTTCTTGTTGTTGTACTGCATTTTGTGAAGTATCTAATTGGTTTTCTAACGCTTGAATTTGATTTGCAATATTATTAAGATTCTTATTAGTTGTATTATTTACTACATTATTTTCTACTATATTCTCTGTGTTATTCTCTGTATTTTCTTGATTTTGATTTTCATTATTTATTAAACTATAAACATTATCAACTTGTTGCTGTAATTCAGTTATTTGTTCTTGGATTTTTGTTTTTTTATTTTCATCTTGTGTATTTTCTAGTTTTTCTTTTAATTCATTAATCTTTGATTGAACTTCACCGTTTATAACATTTTCAATAGTTTTTTTCTCTTGAGTTGTTAATGTAGAACCTTTTAATTTTTCAGCATTTTGTTGTGCTTCTTTTGTAAGATTTTCAATTGTAGTTGCTTCTTCGGTTGTTCTACCAGTAATAAGGCTTCTACCATCTTTTATGTTTTGATATGTACCAGGGTTTGCACCCATAGTTATTCCAGAAACTGCAGCACCTATTACGAAATCTTTTAATGCATCTTCACTTGTATAAAGTTCTTTAAGTTCCTTATCGTCCATATAAGTAAGTTTTTGTCCGATAGCACTACCTATACCAGAAATAACTTCTTCTAAACCTTCGCCGCCTACTTGAATGCCTATTTGTGTTAGATATTTTAAACCGTTCTTAGAAATTTTATCAGTAACTTTCCCTAGTAATGGCTCTATTGCTGTTCCTGTACCCGGCAGTTTAATTCCACCAAATATATACTCACTTCCTATTTCAACTCCCGCAGAAATACCAGAAGAAAGCCATGCCTCCCAATCGTCAGCACCATTTGCATATGCGTTTCCTAACTCATTACCTGCACTGGTAACACCTGCTGTAACTTGCCATGGAACGCCTACACTTTGAGCCGCAAGCATACCAGCATAGTAACCAACACCACCTGTAATTTCATCTGCTGTTTCTCCTAGAATACTTTTTTCGTCTAGTTTCTTATTTGCTTTATTTAGTAACCCCGAAAGAGTTTTATTTTCAAGATTTTTATTTGTTGCTTCATCTTGCCCTGCTATTCTCTTTCTTACTTTTTCAGCGTATTCATCTTCTCCTATCCAGTCAGCAACTTGTGCAGTTCCTCCTGCAATTAATTTTGCCGCAGATACCCCTATGTCAGAAACGCCTTTTATAAGTCCTGTTCCAGCATCTAGTGTTGTAGCCGCAAAAGTTTGATCTATATTTTTCTTTGTTCCTAAAATAGTCTTTGTTACATCTCCAAAATCATATCCATCTTTTAAATGTTCAGTATCTGCAATTTTCTTTACATTATCTAAATTAATGATATTTTGATACCACTTTTTTCCGTCTTTTTTTGTTGAAGTTGGAGCAATATTATTAGTGGTGTTTGTATTTTTTATGTAAGCTATATTATTTTTATCTATATTATTTTTTGTTGTTATAAGGTTATTTTGATAGCCAGTATTATTTTTATATGTATTACTTACTTCTTGTCTTTCTAATGCATTAGATGTATTATCCATTGCTTTTTTCTTTTTCTTTAATTCTTCGTAAGTATCTTGCCATTTAGCCATTTAAAACACCTCCCTTACTTTCTTTACTTTTTCCTATAGTATGCGAAACCATTTTCTTCTTTTTTCTCATATTCTTTATCGCTTATTACTTTATCTAAATTTACTGCTGCTGGTAGTCCTAAACTATTAGCAAGTTCTCTTGCTGAAATCCATTTATTATTGCTATTTCCATTTGTAAGACTACTTGATGAGCCAGATGAGGAATTATTTTTACTACTTGAACTACTTGATCCATTAGTTAATTTGCCAGAACTTGAACTACTTGAGCCACTTGAACCAGAAGAACTTGTTTTTGATGCTGACAAGTTATATTGTTTTTGCCATTGAGCATCTTCTATTGCATCTCTTTGTTTTTGATATGCCATTGATTCGTTATATTGTCTTATTTGCTCTGCTAGGCTATTTTCTGTATTAATTTGCGATAAAACTTGTTGGTATCTATTGTTATATTCACTATCTAATTGAATTTGAGTATTAAGTTTAGTTTGTAAAAGATTATTTTTATATTGAAATCCTTGTAAAGCATATTCTAATTCTGTCTGTAATGATTTAAACGCAATTTCAGCTAGTGTTGCGTTATTCTTTAATTGAGCGTCTTTAATTGCATTATCATAATTTAAAACCGCCTTGTTATATACTTCACGTGCTGTTGAATATCTATTTTGATACGCCGTAAAAGCACTTATTTTTGAGCTTTCAGCATAACCAGTATTCATTAATCCGGCTTTTGCTTGTTGCTCTGCATTTACTCCATATTGATTAGTCGCTTTTTGATAATCTGTATAAGCACCTTTTTGTTCTTTTGTGTAGTCTTTTTCAGCTTGATCCTTTTGTTGATTAATTTGTTCTATTGCAAAATCAGTGTTCTTTTGCTGTATTTCCTGTTGTTTGTTTGCATAGTCTTTAGTTGCATTTATTAATTCATTATATTTTGCATCAGATTGATTAATCATATTGTCATATGTATTATTAGCATTATTTATTGCGTCTTGTTTGGCACTTTCAACTTTTGTAAATCTTTCGTCATTATAATTAACTGCCATCTTATCTCTCCTTTCCTAACGTTTTACGTAACTTCCTACGTAACTTTCTAACGTGCAAGAGTACAAACTAAATACTTTTGTTGAATAAAATTTAAGTTGTATTGACTTCCATTTTTTCTTTTTATTTCTTGATACAACATAATCTTTTTTTATTTTATATTTATCTATTTTTTCAAATTTATTACTATCAGTCCTTGCATACACTACAACTTCTTTGCCGTTAACATCTGCAACACATCCTCTTTTATTAGTTGTTTTTTGATATTGAGGATATTTAAATTCATCTTGTAATGTAGTCCAATAACTTTCTAATTCTCTTTCTTCATCATTATTAGTTAGAGTGTATATTTCATTTTCAGAACATAAATAAAGCACTCCATCTTTAACTAGAGCACTTGAAATATTTTTTGATAGTTCCCAATAAAACCACTCATATTCTTTAAAATCATTTGTAATACTATTGCTATCTGCTAAATACACTTTATTTCCTATAAACACTAGTAAATAGCCCTCATATTCTGTAAGTATTAGATTCTTATAATTAGTTTCATTTAATAATCTATTATCAATTAATGTACTTCTATGAGCTAATACCTGTTCTGTTGTAACATCTCCACTTATTGCATCCATTCCCCTACTGCTAAAGAAAACAATATCATCTTTAAAATTAATACCAGTTGATACACACCCCTCTGAAATACTAGAGTGTGTACTAGGATATACTTTTCCATAATCAGTATCAATTGTTGGATTATGATAAAAAATTGTAGTGTTTGCTTGTGATGGTTCTTTAAGTACCCATAAAGCATTATTACCAGAAATAAGAGCTTTTACTTTTGCATCGCTTGTTCCTTCTTCGTAATAATCTAAATCGCTGCAATACGTTGGATCATCTAAACTACTATGAAATAATACGTGTGGATAATCTGGATTACCACTAAAGAAAATTCTATTATCAAATACTTCCAACAATGTACATTTGTCGATTCTATCTCTATAACCTGCAATTGTTTTTCTGAATTGTACTATTACATTGTCTTGTCCTGTAGTTAAAGGTTTATCTGGTGCAACATTAAATGTTATTTTTCCTTGCGTTGGGTATGCTGTAAATCCCTCTGTTACTTCCTTATCGTTAACCCATACTTTAACTTGATAATCACTATCAAAAGTTTCAGCATCTAAAACATAATCAACGCTTTCTCCATCGGCTACAAAACTATTTTTTCTTATGCCATTTAGCATATTAATATCTTGATATACAGTACCACTTCCTGCTGGACTTCTTCCTATTGTTGTTGTTGGAATAAATCCTACTACTTCATTTACAGAAACACCATCATATACAAGATATTTATTGCCATCTTTGATATATAACTTATTACCATACACGAAGAAATTACTTTTATGTTCTGCCATGCTTGAATAAATAACTTTATCTTCATCATATAAATTTGTTCCAGAATGTACTATTTTATGTGTTGTACCATTATAAACATAAAAAAACAGACCAAATATAGTATCACTATAACTTTTAAGTAACTCTATATCTGGTCTAGTTTCTACACATCTGCCATAAGTACTTTTATAATTTCTCCACATATTAAGAGCATCCGGACTACGATTTAATGACACTTCATCTTTTCTATTACTAAAATCTACACCTTTAAAATTATTATAATTACGTGATATTAATGTACCACTTATAGTATCTGCCATTTAATCATCTCCTAAATGTCTAAGCCACCATCAAAATACATAGATTGCATAATCTTTCTTGAATCTAGTGATTGAATCAATTCTCTATATCTATTTGCATATATAGTTCCATAATTACTTGATACATCACTTTTAAGTAAATCTGCGGCCACTCCATAAGGCATTATTTCTAATAAATCTCTATCTATTTCAAATTCGTATGTATCTTCTGTGTCAGCATTAATTTGTTCAGGATATTTATAATAATAAACATCTGCTGTTCCACTTTCATTGAATAAAATAGTGTTTCCTATTGGCTCGTATGAAACACCTTTAATAACATTTAATTGATATATATTTTGATCTATTTCAGTAAGGCTAATTCTTTCATCTTTAGTTGCTTCTATTTCTTTATAGCCATCTATCTTTTTATATCTTGATAATTCATTTTGTACTTGATTAATTACAGAGTTCATTTTAGTTGCTAAATCTTCATCTGCTGTTAATTCTTCGGCATCTTCACTATATTCTTCTATCATTGAATATACTTTTTGTTTCATTTCTTCTAATGTCATTTTGTCCATATTGCACCTCTATTCTACATTTTCTATATATTTTTTATATAAAATATATAATAAAGTCCGGTTTTTCCACTCATAACCGGACTTTCATACAATCTTTATATAAATTTTATATAAATCTTATTCATTTTCTATTGCTTTTTTAGTTCCATCTTCAATAGGTTTAGTAACATTTTCTACGCCTTGTAGCGTTTTAATAGCTTCTGATACCTTAACCATATGATAATTGGGAATAATATAACCATTTTGTTCATCCCATAGCAATACAATTCCCTCTGGTACTTCTGTAACTAGGTTACTTGTTTCTACTGATTTAATACCATTGTAATTGCTTTCTCTTTTAATATGAGTTGTTAGCTTTCCATTTCTAAATGTTTGATGTACTGTTTTATCATCATTATATGTATCAAATGATGTATTTTTATCTACTTTAATGCCTCCAAATAATTTAATACTTGGAGAAACTACATAATATTCTACTTTTTCCATTATTTCTTTCCTTTCTGGTCTTGTTTATGGGAGTTGAACCCATTTATACCCTAACAAGATAAAAGAGGCTGTACGCCCCTTAAAATTAGTTAATAAATTCAACAACTAATGCTTTTAAATCAGCACTTGCACTACCAAGAGTGATCTTCTTAGTTTTAGCATCCATATATCTTGCTGTTTCAACTTGAATAACTGCAAGTTGTCCTGCACCAACTGATACTTCTTTATCAGCAACTACACCCGCATAACATTTGTTAGTAGGTGCTTTAAGAGTTACTTTTGCTGCAGAAGAGCCAGAGTTATATACTGCTAATACAGTTCTATCATCTGGTCTATTTACAGTATACTCAATACCATCAGTTGTAGATGCTGTTAAAGTACCTAGATTGATTTCATTAACTTTTGCTTTTAATTTAGCACTATCTAAATTTACAATTGTCATATTATCTTTTCCTTTCTATGCCTATTAATAAATAGGGAATAAATAAATTTGTTCTGGTCTTACGATTTTTGAACCGAATACATATAAACCTTTGATAGCATCACTAAATGCGTCTTGTGGTCTATAAGCTTCTACCTTGTCGATTTGTCCTGCAAATGCAATTGCTTTGTTAGTTCTTAACATAGCTAGTTTTGTATCACGTGTTCCATCGTTCCAAGTACCAAGCATATTTTCAATAGAAATTAAAGCGTTAGCATATTTTCCAACATAACCTTTTTTTATTAGTTCACTGTTGTTTGTATCTAATGTAATAATTTCTGGTCTTAGGATTGTATACCATTCTGGTGTAATTTCTAAATGGAATGTATCACTAGGCTTACAGTTGTTACCGTATAGTGTAGCGAATCCACCTTCGATTAATGAAATTCCACCATCAGTTACTGTACTAATATCAGTTGAATTAGCACTATTTAAGTTTGCTTTGTCTTTAACTACTAGACTAGCAACATATGCATCAGCTTCTTCACTTAATCCTAAAGTTGCTTCTTTAGATAAAGCTTCAATTAATCCTTTTTGAGATTGTGCCTTTTCTACATCATCAACTTCAAAATCAAAATATCTGAATTGGTCAATGTCCATATATTGAGCATTGTCATTTGCACCTTCACGTACTAATGCTGTACCTGGTACATAAGTTCTGATAGTTGGTCTAACTACTCCTAAGATTTTAATTCTTTCTGCTTGTTTTACTTCGCCCTCAAATTCAAAATCACAATGATCTTTTAATGATGTGATTGTTTCTAATTGATGTTGAATTTTAGAACTCCAAACTTGTTTTTTAAAGTTTGCTACTGCCATAATTCTTCACTTTCCTTTCGATATTTATCTAGGAATTAATGAATACCTTTCTCGTACCAAATCTTCATTGAATTATCTACTGCATCCATAATTTTTGGATCTCTTAACTGTTCTGGAGTTAATCTATCTACTTCATCTGGTGTGTAGTAATCTTTTGTTTTATTAGGCACTGTAGATTTCATACTTCCTATTTGTTCAACCTTTGGCTGAGGTCTTGTTTTTGTATACATTTCATAGACTGTTTTAATTGGAACATTACTATTAAATTGACTTGCAAAGTCGTTAAACTCTTTATCATTTGCTACTTTCATAGCACCAATACTAGCAAGTTCATTTTCACGTTCTTTTGACTGTCTATATTCTGCTAACTTTCTAAATACGATTTTTTCTCTAGGGCTCATATTGTCTAGCCCTTTGTCTGCTAACCTGTCAGTTTCTTCGACAACTTCATTAAAACTTGAATTAATAATGTCATCTGCTTCTGCGTTAGCAAGTATTTTTAAATCGCTTTCGTTGTAATTAGCACGTTGAGGTATATTAATACCTTTCTTTGTATAAAAGTCTGTAAAGGTATCAGTAATTGCTTTTATATCACTTTCCCCTGTACCTGCTTTTAATACGTTTTCTAATTCTCCGTATTTTTCGTCATATTCTCTACGAAGTTGCCTTTTAATGATGGCTGTTTTCTTTCCAATCTTATCGGCTAATAGTTCATCTAACTTTTGGTTAAGTTCTGATTCACTATATAATTTTTCTTCCACCGGTTTAGTATCTGCTGTAGCTTTATCTACTGCATTAACAACTTCCTCAGTAGTTTCTTGTGCCTTTGCACCGTCAACAAGTTCTTCTGTAGCCTGTTCTTCTACGTTTTCAGTAACATCTGTTACAAGTTCTTTGTTATCTTCCATAACTAAATTCCTTCCTATTTTTCTTGTGTTTGCTTCACGCCATATCTTTTACCCTCTTAAATGCTTGGAGCATATAAAAAAGCACCTATTTGGATGCTTTCTCACATTCTTTATTAAATTCTTTTATTATTTCTTTTGCGTATTCAACTTCCCATTGTTTGTCTTGTCTGTCCCAACGCTTTTGAATAATAATGTCTGCTTGTCCATGCTCTAGGTCATGGTCTTTTATGCAATCTTCTTTAGTATTATTTCTTTTTTCTTCTTCTAATTTTTCTAATGCTTTTTTATAGTTTGCCATTATTCCTCCCTTACGTTTTCTCTTTCTTCTGCTATATTGTTACGTTCTTCTCCGGTCGCTAGTCTTTCGGCTTGGACTTGTTGCATAGCATCGTTTATTTGGCTTACCTGTGAATCTGGATCACTATCTAAGAATGTACTTGCTCTTTGTTTTAACATTTGAGCTTGTGCATTAATTTCAGCAATTTTCTTTTGTTCTGCTTCCATTTGTTCAATAGCATCTTCAAGTTTTCCCTTTGGTGCTACTGCGTCATCATCCAATACACTTACGTATGTTTTTAATTCACTTAATCTATCAGCACTAAAGTAACCTGCCTTTAACATATTTTCTAAACTTAATTCTTGTGCGTACTTATCAAATGCTCCTTTAGGTGTTACATCTACTTTTACACTTGCTTGAAGTTCTAATAAAACACTTTGAGGTACAGTTATTAATTGTGTGTATTCCTCTCCGGTTTGTGTGTCTGTAACTTCTTCTTCAAGTGTTACACCGTCTTTTGAATATGTTGTAATATGGTCTAACCACACACGTGCTAAATCTTCTATAAAGTTTTTTAATTCTGCTAATTGTTCAACTAATGGTTGTTGTGATGCTTGCTGTACTGCTAATATTGCTTTACCAGAAGCGTCCTCTGGATTAACATTACCTGTTGCAATATCTCCTGCTCCGGCAAGTTCTCTTGAAAGACTAATGATTTCATTTTGCACTTTTTCTACATCAGCACTCATTTGTGCTGGATTTACAACGCCTATAACCTTATTTACATCTTCTACAGTCATACCAGCCTTAGTTTTAATTGTTACGCCTACTTTATCAACATCTGTTGGGTTCATTACTTTATCTGTATTGATAACTTTTGTTGGATATGCTGTATGTTTTACTGTAATAAGCCTACGCATTATAGTTTTATTAACTTCTAATTGGTTAGGTATTAAATGTCTTACTTCTCCTTCGCCACGTGCTGATCCTTCTTTTTCTTCCCAAATCATATGTGCTACTGGATAAAGTTTCAAGCCACTATCAGCATCTTTTTTAATTTCAAGATACTTTGTTGCAATTTCAAAATGCACTGTTCCATTTTCTTTATACATTTTAGTAATTACAGTACACATATCATCTTTTTCATATTTTGCTTGTTCTCCAGGCTCTTCAAAGTTATCATTATCTCCTATGATATATATTAACTTTTCATCGCTTACGCCTTGTGTTTTAGCCATTTCTTGAACTGTTAGAACAGGTAATCTTCTTTTAATAATGATATATGGTTGACTTTGTATGTCTGAATTATTTTCATTTCCAAAATAAATGTCATTCTTACTTATGATTTCATTTATTGGTGTTTGATTTTCTTCGTCATATGTAATATACATAACACCTTCATCATTAATAGCACTATCTTTGCATATACGCCTAATTTTTAAATCTAATTGGTCCTTTTCCCATATCTTCGCAGCCTTTTTGTTTAATAGCTCACAAGTCTTTTCTGCTGTCTTTCTAAACTCTCTATTTTCAAAGTTTTCACTGGAATAGTTTATAGCGTATTGATTACTATTAATCGTACCAATCTTATATTTAACTATCGGCTTTATAAAATTCAATTGTACTGGCTCTATACCACTAATAGGTAAGCCTTCCCATTGATTACCGTTATACATACGATAATTACGGTCAGTATCACTATACATATTGATTAGTCTTGCATAGTTCCTACCCTGTTCGTACAAAGTCCATAAGTCGGTTTGTTTTATGTCTTGTAAATCCATTTGTTTTTACACCTCCTATAGATAGCCATTGTAATTATTGATTGCCTCTAAATCTTTTTTGTATTGTTCGTCAGCCTTTTCAACTTCTCTCTTGGCTTCATATTCTTTTACTGCTGTTATAGGGTTAATATTAGGTAGTTTTATTTCTTCTTTATTAACTACTTTTTGTCCTACTCTTGCACCAATAAAAAAGCATAGGATATTCATTATTCCTACGCTTGCAATTATTAATATGGTTTCCATTAATCACTAATCTCCAATCTTATATTAGATATAGTTGTTGTGGTGTCTGTAAATTGAGTTGCTTGTCTATTCCATCTTAACTCTATTGATGTTATAGAAGTAAAATCATCAGCAATAACTCCAGATGCACTATTATATTCTCCACTAAAATCAGTACTTATTTCTTGATAAGTAGTACCACCTGTACGAGTTCCTGTTATTATTACACTTATTCTTTTGTTTGTTAATTTTGGTTCAAAAGAAAATGTTATTGTTTTTCCTTTGTTTTGTAACAATAAAGTTTTTAAAGAACTGTTTGTCATTGTACAGTAATAACCGTCCGTTATATCACTTGTATATGTTCCATTACCATTGTTCTTACATCTTGTATAAGTCCAATCATTAGGTTCAAATAAATTTGTTTCAGGGCTTCCTGATAAGTCAGTAATACAATTACAATTAATATAGTTGAAGTTTCCACCCATATTAGTTATTTCATTTTCGCCTATATTACGCATCTATCTCCACTTCCCCTGCAGATAAAGCCTTAACTACTATTTTATTAGTTCTTGCTTTAATCTTTTGAGCTGTCATACTTGGAATCTTATATGCTCTTGCTTCTGTATATGTATCTGGACATACATAAATATAACCAGTAGTAAAATTTTTTACTATAAACTCACTCCCGTTATTATCAAATATAAAATTAGTTTCTGTATTTGCTGTAAGTGTTTGTCTATTTACCATTACTCAACACCTTCTTTCCCTTCTTCTACCATTTCATTAACAACTTGATCAATTGGTTTGTTATCTTCTGCTGCTTGTTCTACAATTGCACTCGCTACTGCTTGTACTTGTTCCTCTGTAATATCTGGAATATTAATATCTTCAATTGTTCCGTCTGCTGATAGTTCTTCTTTAGGTGGTTCTACTACTGCAATTACAGGTGTTTCTTCTTCTGTTTCTTCTGAATTAATATGTTTATTAATCTTATCAATCATTACTGCTTTAGTTAATTTGCTATCTAGTTCTAGTCCCTCACTTAAAGCAAGTTCTATTAATTCTTTTTTTGTCATCTCATCAAGCGTTTTAACCTTTGGTGTATCAATTACACCTGCTTTCCTTAATTCGTTGTAATAAGCCTCTTTTAATGCTTTTTTACGTTCTATAATTTTTCTTTTTTTCATCTTTCTTTTTCTCCTTTTCCTTAACCACGCTTTTTCTTGCTTCCTCTTTGTATAATTCCCATAAAATCATGTCAATTAGTCTTTTAGTAGCCAATCGTTACACTCCTTATACTGGTATTACTGTTTCTCCATAATCTTTCTGTGCCGGTTTCTCAACATTAAAGTTAAACTGCTGTTCTACTGTTATAGGTTCTTCACTGAATAACACTTGATCTTTAATCTCGTATGCTATTGCTAAACCCATAACTAAATCATCGTGTGCGCCCTCTTGCGCCTCCGGTCTGCCGTTTTCATTTCTTACGAACGTTAGCATTTCTTCTAGCGTGTCTTTATCATTTAATTGGTCTGTGCTTTCCCTTACTACTTGAACTAGATTACTAATAACTCTAGGTCTGCTATTTCTATCAGTTCTAAAGCCAAACCTCTTAGTTAATCTTCCTGTGTATGTATCTTCTTCCTGTCTTACGTACTGGTTCATATAACCAAGTCTTTCTAATTCTCTAATAGGAAAACTATCAAAGTTACATTCAATTCCTATCAAGGCTGTTTGCAACTCTCCTCTGTTGTTTCTGCTACTATAATACATACCTAAACAATACATTTGCTTTGCGTATAAGTCTGCGTCAAACTGATGTTTAAGTACTGCTACTTGCTTACCTGTTCTAGCATCCAGTACGTGGCCTGTAAAATAATCGCTTCCCTCTCCGGCTGTATCTCCACCAATACAATACTTTGTTATCTTTGGCGTGTTAGGTAGTTCATATATTTTTATATATCCGTTTCTATCATTTACCCACCTAATATTAGTCATCTTGCCTAACTTTGCTTTTTCTTCGTCATAAATAAAATAACCTTGCTTGATTACTCTAGGTATTCTACTTAATCTATTAATAATTAATTCAACATCAAATATACAATTACCACTCATTAAAAATGCTTCATTAGGTGTACATGGGTATTCTTGTTTTATTAAGTCTTTATCAATATAATTTTGATACTTTTTAAAGTACCAGTATAATTGAGTATCTTTTAACTTAATATCGTTCTTTAACCACTTAAGCCTTTGATAAATCCAATCGTTTTTACTTTCTATATCTTTTAAAAATGATTGTCTTATATCTTCACTTTCAAAGTTGATATTGTACTCTTTTGTTTTCCACCACTCAAAGAAACAATTGATATGTACACCACTAGACCACATCTTTTGATAGTCGTTAAAGCCATTTGCTGTACTTTCGTATATCTTAATACAGTTCTTTGTAAATGCTTCGCCTAGTGCTGCTTGAATAGGTGCTATTCCGCCTTTCCAGAATGCACACTCTGATCCATGAAAAAAATTAACTGTTCTTGAACGTCCTACGTTTGACGTTGCCGTATCTACTGCCCAAGATGAGTTAATCTTTTCAAATAGTAATTGCCTTTTGTTATTAAACTTTTCAGTTGGTTTTAATACTTCTGGCAACTGACTATAAGGAAACTTTGCTTTATTTTGAAAGATTGCCTCTGCGTTGTCTGTTTTATCTGCAAGAGTAAACCCTTGAAAGTTCCTTTGCGTGATACTGCACGCCTCTTGATAGGCGGTTATAAGGGTTGTAAAACCTTGCTGCCTACCCTTTAATACCAATAGTGATATATCAGTTATTAAACCTTTACTATAATCATCTATTGCTTTATTTAAAATAGAGATAAATTCCTTTTGCACCTCATTTAAGAAAAATGGGCTTGTTCTTTGTTCTTTATCTACTACTATAAATACTAATTCAATTAATTTTTCAGGACTTTTCTTTATTTCTTCTATAAGTTCTTTACTATGTATTATCTTATCTGCTATTGCGTTTCTTAACTTTTTATCGTATTCAATATCATGTGATTCGTTCCATTTATCTTTACGAATTTTAATTAAATCATCTGATGTATAATTCATAGTAAATCTTCTAACTTTTCAATAGTTACATCTGCCTCAATCTTTGTTGTATATTCTCCAGACATTTTATTAAGTGTATCTAATGCTTTAATCTTAGTGTTCAAATCTGCGTTTCTGCTTCCAATTTTTACGCTTATATCATCAGAAGTGATATAGATATCTTCTTGTTGTTTATTGTTTATGACATCACTAAGCCATTTCATACGCTCTTTAGCACTCATAATTGCTTTATCTTCTAATTGGTCCATTAATTCTTTGTACCTTTTCTGCACCTTTTCTGAATTAAATAAGACACACGCTTTTTCATCAATAGCTTTATCTTTGTATTTAGCATTATATGCGTTCTTGTACGCTTCCCTCTGGCTCATACCATTTACTATATTTTGAATAAACTTCTCTTGTTTAGGGTTTAGTCCATTTTTCAATGCTATCACTTCCCATCATTTAAGTATTTTTCTTATTTCTTCCCAAATTTCATTTTTATGTTGAGCAAGTATAAAAGTAACAAATGCAAATATACTCATAACTATTAATACTAATATTGCTATTATTGTATCTTTCATATTAAACCTTTTCTTTTTAATACTCTTGTTTTTGCCCGATCAAATTCTTCTATATACTTTCTCTCTTTTTGTTTTCTTTTCTTCTTCACTTAATTACCTCTTTTTGTTTTTAAATAATTAAAAAAGAACAATAGTTAATTCTATTGTTCAATAACAAGCAATAAGTTAATTAAAACCTATTAGTGCTTTTATAAGCACCATAGAATAGATATAAAGAATATTGCTGGTCGTCTCAAGCAATAATTAAACCCTTCATAATTCAACTTTTTATCTACTCTATGCTACCCATAAAAGATAGCATTTTTAATAAGCCATTTCATAAAGGAGGCTTTATGAAAAAAATATATTGTGAAATTCTATTTATTAGTTATTCACGATATAATAATAACGCTTTTGAACTGGAAATATGAGAATTTTAGTATTAATTTGCACTTTTTTTAAATTTTTTGAAAAAAACTATTGACTATTACACTTATTAGGTGTAATATCTTAATTGCAAGGACGAAATAGTCCTTAAAAATATAGCATTGATTACACCTAAAGAGTGTAATAAGAAAGAGGGAAATAAAATGAATAATATGTCAATGTTAATAGGTCGTTTAGTTTCAGACCTGCAACTAAATGAGACTGAAAACGGAAGAAAGGTTTGTAATATCACTTTAGCAGTACCAAGAAGTTATAAGAATAATGAGGGTATTTACGAAACTGATTTTATTCCAGTTGTCTTATATTCTGGTATGGCTGAAACAACAACAGAATATTGTAAAAAAGGCGATTTAATCGCAGTTAAAGGAAGATTACAAAGTAATGAGGGCAAAATACAATTAATTGCCGAAAAAGTATCTTTTCTATCTAGTAAACCTAATAAAGAAGAAGAATAAACTCTTTTTCTATAATGCCACCAGTGAGAGTTGCAAGTCTCTATCAAAAAGGCAGAGCATAGAAAATATGAAAGAGGTATGAAATGATTAAAAGTATTTTAGACGTTACAAACACATCAATTTTAACAGGCTTAGAAAAGATTGATAAGATTGATATTTTAGAAAACGGAGTTATTAGTATTCAATACTCTATTACTGACGAATATATGAAAGAAAATGAATTATATTACAAGGATAGAATATTACAACTTGATCCGAACGCTAAAGAAGATTATTTAAAAGCACAAGATTTTGCTAATGTTATGAAAGGAGTTGATTAATATGAATAATAATGTTTTATTGTGCAATAAGATACACGAAAGATTTAGACTATCTAAAATGAGAAAAAGAGATTTAGAAATAATTTGTTCACTAAATAACATTACACCTAAAGAGTATTTAAAATTAAAAGGTTATGAAAGTTTTAATAAATATGTAGAAGAAACTGACAAAGAAAATGATTTTTTAAGAAATGAAAGAAGAAAAGAAATTAAATAATATGTGGGGTTAATGGTTGCAGCCATTCCCCACCTTAAAAATGAAAGAGGTTAAATAATTATGGAAAAATTAAAAGAGTTAGTATTAAACTATGAGAGTTCTATTATAAACGATGAAAGTAACAAAGTACAAATGAAAAAATATTTAATGATTGAAAAATATATGAATAAAGCAGAATTAACAAATAGTGATTTAATTCATACTCTTATGCAAGTTGGAGCAAGTTCTCAAATGTCAGTATTAAATGATTACCTTATGTTTCTTGTAGAAAGAGGGTTTTAATATGAAATATAAATTAATTTACTACTTCTTTGAAGATTACGCCGAATATATCGCTTATCGTCCTTATATCTTGCTTTTATCAGTTGTTGGGACTATTTCTCTTATTAGTTCTTTAACTTCTTTATTTTCCAACTTTTAATTACACCTAACAAGTGTTATAATATTGTTTGAGGTGGAATTATGGACGTAAATAAAGAAAGAGATTTAAGATATATTAAAAACTTTTCTAAAATCAAACTATCAGAAATATGTAGAGAGTTAAAAATAAATAAAGAAAATATTTATAGAGGGACTGCAAGTCCAGAGGCAATTAAAAAAGTTAAAGAGGAAATAAAAAAACGTATAGATCAATTAGAAGAATAATATAAAAGACTAGAGCCGGTTTGGTTCTAGTTTTTTCTTTTTATGTAGTCTGTCATCATATCAATTACAAGTTGTCTTTGTATATCTCCGTTTTCTTTGGTTTTTTCTCTAAATTCACTTACTAACTCTTTAGGTAAATGAAAGCAAAATGTTAAATAATTTTTATCTTTCCAAGCTTTCATTTTCTTTTTATATCTTCTATCTTTTTGTGCTTTTGTCATTGGCATATCATATATTAATGGCTTACTCATTTTAATTCCTATCTATCTTTAAAATAACTTATAATCATTGCTATTATTAAAAATAATACAAATATAGCAACAATTATCAAACATATTATTGTACTTATAACTTCTATTTTTGCTTTTAATTCTAACCAAAACATTTTACTCTCCTCTATCAAAATGTTCTTGAAGTTTGCCTGACTTCATTCTTACATACTTGCTTATTATATTTCTATAATTGATAACAAAGCCTTCAACATTTCTGTTTACTTTATTTGTATACTTTTCATATATGCTATCTAAATATTCTTTATTAGGTAGTACATTTAATTCTGCTACTTCGGGTACTATACCTATAAAACTAGGAATAGTTTGACTTGCAAATGGATATATGAATAATTTGTGATCATATATTAAATTGTATAAGTTATAATCATCATCTATATTTGCTTTTGCAAACATATACCATCTTTTATCAAATTCATCTATGTTGTATTTTAGATTACCCATACCAAGCCATTCCCCACAAATAGCACTATCGTTATATAATTCATTTTGTAGTACTTCTTTATTGTCTAATAACCACTGATACAAACCTTTATATAATATATCTTTAACTTCCTCTAATTCACTAATTTTAAAGATATTTTTTCTTTGTGCTATATATAATTCATCATTTTTCTTAAAAAATACTAAATTACTTCCATCTAATTTTTCAGTGAGATATACTTTATCTCCGATACAACTTACTCTTTTTGTTTTTGGATATATTTCTTTACCTTTTATCATTACTTATCACTCTCCTAAATCTATTTTTCTATCTTATAAGTATTTTCAATAGTAATTAAATATCTAGGTATATTATCTATTGTTTGTTGTTCACTAAATATTCTTATACTTTTCATTAGTTCTGCTATGTAAGTATCTTTTTTATATAATAATTCTTTATGCAATTCATTGATTTTCTCTTCTATAATTTTATCAATTTCATTGTTTGCAATTTGTTCTATATTCTTTTTTAACATTAATTCTATATCAATATTATTCATCTTTATTTCCTCCTAATCTTGTAAATAAATTTATTTACTTACTTTGATATCTTGATATCACTTTTCACTAATACCAAAATATTCAAGCATTTCTACATAGCAATCATTACATAAAGTAAATAATTTTTTATATGTTCTTCTTTTTCTTGTGTAAATTGGTAGACTTTCTAATCTTGAAATGTGTTTATTACACCTATCACAATAAATTTTGTTTATATACCACATTTTATTTTTTCTCCTTATATTTTTGTAAAACACAATTATAATGTTCTGCAATGTTTATATCTTTATATTCTTCTTCATACATTTTTGACATCGCTTTTAACCAATCTATAAATTCTTGTTGTTGAGTTCTATTTCTTGCGTCTAATCTACAATAATCATTTAAACATTTTTCATATTGTTTCTTTAATTCTTCGTTTTCTTCTAGTAGTTCAGTATTCCTATGTGTCATATCAATAAATTTTTTATCTTCGTCAAATACTTCTCCATTATTTACTAAATCCTGCAACATATCTCTTTCAAATTTTAATTGATTTAGATATTCACCACTTCTTAAATAATCTAATTGTTCTTTTAATTCTTCATTTTCTTTTTCTATCATTTCAACATAACCTTGTATAGTTTCTATATCATCCTCAGGTAACTGTTGTACTGCTGATATTAAATTCATTTTTGATAACATTCTACTCATTTGTTCCACCCCAATTCTTCTATTTGCTTATTTATTGCTTGTAGCAATTTCATATCAAGTCTTGTAAAATAATGTTCTTTACCATTAATCGTAGGTATTAATTCAACACTTTTATATTCTTTACTAAAAACAATTTGATATTGTACTGGTTTAATATCTTCGTTCCCTATATAAGATATAAAATAATCATCCTCACTATATTTATACCCTAATTCTTCAAACATCTCACGAGCAGATTTTAATTGTACTTCCATATATAACCTCCAGCACTTCTTCTTTTTCCTTTGCAACAAGCAACAATATTAGAATTTGAAATGCCCAATTCTTTTTGTACTTGTCTTATGTAATCCCATTGTTTAATAAAAATTCCTTTTAAATCATATTGATTTATTTTTACTTTTTCTTGTTCGTTTGCTTTTAATATGTTCTTCTTTGCTTGTTTTCTAACATTTTCACATAATAAATTATCATAAGCATCTTGTACATTTTCTTTTTGAGTTATGTATTCAAGATTTTCTAATGTGTTGTTTAGTTTGTTATGGTCTTTGTGATTGATAACTTCATAATCAAATGCACATCTATTAAAATGTTCCATAACTAATTTATGTATAGTATAAGTATGTTGTTTACAATCTCTACTTAATGAAACTAAATAATAACCTTTATTTGATATTGCAGGTTTTAATATTCTTTTAGTTTTCTTATTCCTAACATTACCTAAATTACTAACTTCATAATTATCATTATATTTAATAGTTAGCCATATCTCTTTAGCACTCATTATTCCACTTCCTTTAAAATATCTAGTAGTTCTATTGGTACATGACCTTCATCATTTTCAGTAAAGAACCCTACTTTATTTCCCATTATATTTAAGTAAATGTTAGAATTACTTTCAATATATTCTGTTGCTTTATCAATAACATCTTGTTTCTTTTTTAGTTGTTGTTCTAAATTTTCAATATATTGCCTAACTTCCGCATATTGAAAACCATTAGGCAAAGAATTTAATTGTGCAAGTATATATTTTTTCTTTCTATTTCATCCATAAAATTACACTTCTTTCTTTAAAAATTCTATACAATAATTATCAAAATCTTTAAAATCAAATATACGATTTAATTGTTTTTCTTTTAAATATTTTTCTTCCTTTTCATTAGTAAAATGAATATATTTTAAATTAAAATTTATCTTACTTCTTTCGTTAAACCAATCTTGCTCGCTATATCCTAAACTTTCAATAAATAATTTATATCGTTTATTAGTTATTTTATCCATGCTCTACCTCACTCCTCTATTTTTTCTACTAAATCGGCTTTTATCAGGTCATATAAAGTATCAAAATTTTCATTTCCTAAAACTTGACCTCTAATATAATCACATTGTTCACCATATATCTTTTTATCTTCTGTTATATATAAATAAAAATCTCTATAACAATATTTGTCAAAAAGGATTTGTACCCCATCAATTTTTGCATTTTCTTCAAATTCACAAAAATCATATTTTTCTAATTCTTTCAAATTAACATTATCTTTTATTTTCAACATAATTATTCCTCCTTTATTTTTCCCATTATTTTGCCTTCCAAATAGCCACTTTTTACTTTCATTGTTTGCTTTCGACTACCTGTTGCAGGTCTTAATTTTCTTACCTTGTACTTATCTGTCATACTTTCTTCTAACTTTTTTTGAGTTTCTTTTAACTCTTTTTCTAGTGATTTAATTATCTTGTCCTTTTCTAATATATCGTTATTTAATGTTTTTAGCCTGTTCTCACAAGATTTTTTTGTCTCCTCGACTGTTTTATTAAGTCGATTAATTTGTTTGATATAAGCCCCTTTAACATCATTAATTTGATGTATTTTATTTTCGAGGTTTTCTTTTTCATCTTCTAATAGATTAATCTTGCTTTTTAACTTTCTATTTTGTTCATAATTGTATTTACTTTTGCTTGATACATCTATTATCATTTCTTGTAGTTTGTTTATTTCTTGATTTTTCTTTTTGAATATTGTTTTTTCTAATATTTCCATTTATACTCCTGTTCATTTTTTCTATTCTTTTTAATGTATTAACCTTTGTTTTTTTCAATTTATGTTTAGTATTATTAATCTTTATTTCTTCATATAATTTAAAAACTAGAAATGCTAAGATTATTAAAGCTAATAGTAATTTAATAAACATTATTATTTTCCCTTTCTAAGTATCTTTTTAATTTTTTTCTAGGAGTAGTCCAATGTATTATTTTATTTTCTGGGCTTATTTCCTCTGCTATATCAAACCAATCTTTATGATCAATGAATCTTAATGAAGCTATTAGTTTTACTTCTTCATCTTCTATTTTGTTTATATAGTCATATATTTTATCGTATTCATCTAAATACTCATCATATTTATTTATTAGTTTTTCTGTTATTGATGCTTTTTTTAAAAAATATTTTTGAGTTGGATCACTTGTTCCAGTTCCTTTAGGCATGTCAGTTATAGGAGCAGAGCCAAGATTATTTAGTTCTTTTAGTTGTTCTTCCAACCTATCAATATTTTTCTTTAAGTAATAGGTTTTATTTAATCTGTTTATATTCATTTCTTTATACCTTTCTAAATAGATTTAATATTATGATTTCTTATTTATCATCTAAATAATCAAATATATTTGTTTGTTTTTCTTCTACCTTTTGTTCTCTAATTTTGTATACAGTAACTGTTTTACCAGTAAATTTACATCTCTTTTTACCTACTACATCAAGTGTTCCATTTCGTAATAATTCGGTAATACGAGGGCTTGAAAAATTTCTTTCACTTGTAGGAGTAAAACCCCTCTTATACATTTCTACACTTATTTCTTTTGCTGTCATTGGTATATTATTATCTTTTAATATACTAATTATTTGCTTATATCTTTTTTCTCTATCTACACTTTCATTTGCAAGTGCTCTTGTTGTAAAAGTAACCAATTCCCCCGGCAACCTTTCTTCCATTACTCCATTTCCTCCACTTCGAGAATAACTTTTGTTTTCTCTCCATATTCAAAACTATCTTCAAAAGCATACACATAATTTCTATTATCATCATTTAATTTTCCGTACTTAACCATTGCGTCAAGAATGAATTTTTTGGCAAAGCATATATTATCTAAATCACGTTTTTTATTTCCCTCTATCCAGTGAAATTTAATCTTAATAGGTTTAGCCCATTTTGGCATTTTAGCAAGTCTTAAACCTATTTCTTGTTCTATTTCAGATTTAAATTTGTTAGCTTGATATTTATTACAACGACATACACGTATATAATCGTTCAAAGATGGTAATTTCATATTTAATTCATATTTATTATTCATTATTTCTCTCCCTCTAAATATCTTAATTGTGCTATTTCTTCTGGTGTCATTGTATTTATTCCCACTTCTTTGCATTCACTTATTAAACCATCTAGTAATATGCTAAATTCATGTTTATTCATATCACTACTACGCTTAAATACTAGATAACTCTTAAATGTATTATTGTTATGTTTAAACATATTCTGATACTCATAGTAAGGGAAATAATCACTAGGTTTAATATTTGCTAATAAACTAATGTAATCTCTTTGAGAATATCTTTTAATTAGTTCTGCGTGTAATTCATCTTTACTAGTTCTTAATACATTTGCTAATTGAGTAACAAGAACCCAATAATATGAGTTCATTGTCTTAGTTCTCTTATCGCTATACTCGGATATTTTTACATCATATAGCTTATCTTTATCTAAATTAGATATTTCTATGAGTAATTTATCTTTTTTAAATAAACCTTTCATAATAAGCCTCTAAAAAGGTAAATCATCATCTGTTAAAATTACTTCTTCACCAAATTCTTTAAAAGGATCATTTTGTTCAGGTGCTTTTTCATCTGTTTTATGTTCTTTATTTTCACTTTTAGCCGGACTACCTAGTAATTCAATCTTTTCTGCTACTACTTCGGTTATATAACCTTTAGTTCCGTCTTGTTTATCATAAGTTCTATTGGTTAATCTTCCTTCAACTAAAACTTTGCTACCTTTAGCAGCATAGTTATTTAAAAATTCTGCTGTTTGTCTCCAAACCACAATATTAATAAATTCACTATCATATTCTCCATCAGCATTTTTAAAATCATTTTTTACTGCTACGGTATTTTGCAATACTGCAATTTTATTATTTGTATATCGTAATTCAATGTCTTTGCATAAATTGCCTGTAATAATTATTTTATTCATTTTATTTTCCCTCTAATTCTTCAATAATTGCTTTTTCAAGTGAAACAATATTTGCCATTAATTGCAATTGAATAGTAAACATTAATTTTGAGTCTACTTTTCTTTCTTTTAAATCATTTTCCATATCGTCAATAACTTTCATTTGTGCATTATTTATAACTTCTTTTATTTCTTCAATTGTATATTTTCTTTCCATAAATCCTCCTATTTTTCCTTTGGCAATGTAATTTTTACATAACCAGTCTTTCCTTTTTGTACTACATCTTCGCTATATTCATCCCATAAATCTAAATTATTGTCTTTAAATAATTGTTCATTGAACTTTCTAACTACTTTATCTTCTCCATCTGCTACTAATGTAATTTTTACTCCGTTAGGTGTTTCCCATTTCTTAATATTGCTATTTTCCATAGCAGCCTTTAATTGTGCTTTAAATTCTTTTGCTTGAGCTTCAATTTGTTTCATTTCAGCAAGTTTGTTTTCTAGTGCTACTACTTTATTTGATAATTCAGTTAAATCAATTGGTAGTAGTTCTTCTTCTGTGATGAATGGGTTTTCTTTAACTTTTGCTAAATCAATTCTAAATTGATCTACTGCTTTATTTATTTCATCTACCAAATCTTTAAAATCTTCTAATCTAATATCATATTGAGTTAATCTTTTTACATCAAATTCTTCGTTAAAATCATCAGGTCTTTCATATACTGCTAATTTTCCATGCTTTCTTTTTGTATATTCCATATAGAATAATAGTTGTACTAGATATACTTTATAATCTTCTACTTTTTCGTGTATTTGAGAAGTTGTTTTAATTTCAAGTACCATTTCACTATTTATTCCATCTGTATGACATCTAATATCATTTTCAATATATTTGCCTTCTTCAAATTTATCTTCTCTGTTTTCATTAATAAAATCTCTTATTTTAGGTTCTAATATGTTTCCATATTCGGTGTATTCATTACCTATAAAATTATTGTCTTTTAATCCTGCTTTTTCTAGCAATAAATCAAATCTTGTTTTAAATGGGCTTATTCCCATTATGATAGGAATATCTGATCCACCTATATATTTATCTCTATCTATTGTTACTGCTTGCATTGTTTTCCTCCTTATTTTCAAAATAACTTATTGTTGCATTTATATACGATTTACTCCATTTTAATTTTTCTATTGCATAGTTAGGATGTATTCCTTTTTGTTCTACATACACTTCTAATACTGATGATATTCCTTGTAGGCTATCTACTAAATCTTTAAGAAATGCACTATCTCTTGAACATGTAGAATAATATTCATCATAAATTGCCATATAATTATTTAGAATTTTGTTTAGTTCACGTGATAGAGAATTTTTGGTCATTTCTCTACAATAATCTCTATCTATCATTTTTCTGCCTTTCTTATTTCTTCAAGTGCCTTTTTAAATGTTTCATTACTTGTTTTGGCATTTAATTTAAACTCTTTTGCTATTTCATTCATATCAATACCTTTTTCATTACAATATTTAATTAATAAATCTCTATAATTAGTTGTTCTTGTTTTAGCATATCCTTTTTCTGGACTTGCTTCTTTATCTGGATCGTCTCCGGTGCTTAATTTATATGCTTTCATTAATGCGTATTTGTCAGCATATGTCATAGCCTTTCCTGGTGCTTTATCTCCTGTATCTAATCCATCGCCATATACTGTTGTTTCTGTATATTCACTAGGATTATCTATATTTACAAATCTATATGTAGTTTCTATTCTCATAAATAAAGTATTCTTTGTACCATATTCATTTTCTGAAACTAACGTATCTTTATCTGTTAGTTCTCTTTTTGCCGGATAACTATATACCCTGTATTTCTTTTCAATAGGTTTTACTGCATCTAAAACATCTCTTTCACTTACTGCTTTATAGCTTGATGTTTTATTCACTTGTACTTTTAGCCCTTTTTCAACGACTCCTATTTCTTCTGTTATCATTGATAACTTTTCGTAAATGTTTAATTTTTTAATTTCTTCTTCTTTCATAACTTCTCCTTATTTAATTTCTTATTATTTATTTCTTTTCCTAGTACCTTTAATACTTTGATTAGTTTTCTTATTGGCTCCACCCTTTTTATTTGTAATGATTTGTTCTATTCTATATAAAACGCAATATTCTTCTGAACAACATTCATGAGATGCACATTCTTTACAAAATTCAGTTATTTCTTTTAAAATTTTATTTCCCATTTTCCTCCTTATTTATTTGTGATATAATGAGCATGTATAACATTTTTGTAAGACAACTATTTACTAGTTGCCTTTTCTTTTGTGATTATTTCAACCTCATTTTGCTCAGCGTATAAACTTATTAATGTATCAACAATATTTTTTATTTGTTCTTGATTCATTTTCCACCCCTCATTAAATGATATTTATTTCTCCCCGTATTTTTCCTTTAGTTCCATTTTTAGTGCCTCAAATTCTGCAAGTTCTTCTGGTGTAACAGGTTCTTGTTCTTTTTTAAGTTCCTCATTAGATTTATTAAACCAACTAGGTAAATTTTCTTCTCTATTGTTATTAGAGACTTTTCTTTGATTGTAATTATTAATTACATAAAATGCTGCCCATCCTCTTGCTATTACTTCTTCCAAATACTCTTTTACTGATAATTTGCTCTCTATTGCCAACTTATCAATTTTTTTAAGATTAAGTTCTATTGCTCTATTAGTCATAGCAGAATGTTTTGCTTTTCTTACTTTTAACCACTCGCCTAACAAATCTCGTATTTCTACATCAGAAGTATAATTATTTATTAGTTCATCAAATGTTATCTTTCTTACTTTCTTACTTTCTTTATCATCATTAGTATTTGATTCGTTAGTATTTGATTCATTAGTATTTAATTGTCCTGCACTTTCCACAGGTGGAACATCCACAGGTGGTCTAACCACAGGTGGATTATGTACCCCTGGTTTCTCATAAATATCGTAGGAATAATCGAATGTTCCTTTTGGAGTTCTTTCCTTAACAACATTCAAATAACCTAATTTTTTTAATTCTCCAAGTGTACTTTTGACAGCTCTTTCATTTTCTTTGCTTATAGCTACTAAACCATTTATTGAATAATCCCAACTGTTAGGTAAAGATAACATCATACTTAATAAGCCTTTACCTTTGTACGATAAATTTTTATCTTTCAAATGGTAATTGCTCATAGTTGTGTAATTTTTATCTTTATGTACTCTAAAAACTGCCATCCCTCTGCCCTTTCTTGTAAACTATCGGTTTACTTTTATTCTAAAAAAAATATTTCTATTACTTGATCCATTGATAAATTAAGACTTTCTTTAATTGCTTTTATCTCCGATAATCTAAATTCTGTTCTTCCCCACAATCTCCATCTTAAGGATTGATAGCTCATATTAATCATTTTACTTAATTCTGGGTAGTCTATATTTTTTTCTTTCATACGAGCTTCTAATAAATTTTTCTTTACCATTTTAACTCCTCTCTAGTAAACTATTGGTTTACTTCTTAATTCGATAATAAACTATAAATTTACTTTTGTCAACCTTTATTAAACTAGAAGTTTATTTTTTGTTTATTTATTTTGTTTTTATGTTATAATAATTATGGTTTTATTGTTTAAGGAGGTGTATTAATGAATATTGGTCAAAGAATTAGGCATCAAAGGAAAATCAAAAAAATGACACAGGAACAGCTTGGTAAGGAAATTGGCGTTTCTAAAATGGCTATTAGTAAATACGAACGTAACATAGTTGACAATATGGGTAGAGATAAAGTCTTGGCTTTATCAAATATATTGGACATTCCAGTTGTTGAATTTTTGGAATCATCTGATGATACTTGCAATATTGAAAAAATCACTCCGAAACAGTTCGTATGTGAAGTAAAAATTCTTTTATTAAAAACTGAGGGTATTACTGAACAACAAAAGGATTTACTAATAACAACGTTAAATATTATATGTTCTGACAATTAATATTACATTTTTATTACACTTTTATTACGTTTGTGTTAAAGGCATATGAAAAGAGTATATGAAAAATGTGTTGAAAATGTGATAAAAGTGTTATATAAAGTTGTTAATTTTTTTCAAAATGATAGGAGGTGTTTATGAAAAGATATATTATATTTGGATTGATGGATTTATTTTTTCTTATTAGTTTTATTTTATTGTTTGATGAAATAAAATCTGATACATTTTGGCTAATTGGGGTGATAATGGTAATAATTTTTCTTGCAATATGGACAATATTAGCTTATAAGAATGAAATTTAGAAAGTAAGGTAACAAAATGAAGAAACATAAAGTTGCAATATATATCAGAGTATCAACCAAGAAACAGGTTGAAGAGGGCTATTCTTTAGATGCTCAAAAAGAAAGATTAGAAAAATTAGCAGAAACAAACGGATATATAATTTATAAAATTTATGCTGATGAAGGTAAATCTGGTAAAGATACTAACAGGCCAGCATTTCAAGAGATGTTAAATGATATGAGAAATAGAAAATTCGATAAAATACTTGTTATGAAACTTGATCGTATTTCTCGTTCAGTCATTGATTTAGAATTAATGATTAAAGAAATGCAAACTTATGGCGTTGATTTTGAAAGTGCATCAGAAAAAATAGATACTTCTTCTTCTTTTGGTATGATGTTTATAAGATTACTTGCTATATTTGCTCAATTTGAACGTGAACGTATAAAAGAACGTATTACTGATGCTTTTGAAACAATGGTACAGGAAGGTAAGCCTATTACTGGTATTCAACCTTTAGGATATATAAATGATAATGGGAAAGTTATTATAAATGAAGAAGAAAGGCAAATAGTTAATTACTTTTTTGATACATATGAAAAATACCAATCGTTAAGAAAAGCTTCTATATATACCAATGAAAAATTTAATTTAACTAAGCATTGGAAAAACTATGCTAAGTTGTTAGAACAGACTATGTATTATGGTTCATATAAAGGAAATGACAATTATTGTCCTGCTTATTTGCCTAAGGAAAGATGGGAAAAGTTAAAAAAAATAAGGGAAAGCAAAAATATTAAAACAAATTCTGCGAATAGAACTTATATTTTTTCCGGTTTATTAATTGATTCTAATTGTGGGAACAAATTAACCGGTAATCATATAGGCAGTGATAGTACAAGAGATTATTACACATATAGGTGTAAACGTGCTGCGGATGTTGAATTGTGTATTGGGAAAAACCATGTAAACGAAAAAATACTAGAGAAATTTTTAATTGATAACCTAAATACATACATAAATGATTATTTTAAAACTTTAGAATTAGAATATGGAAAGTATAAAGATAAATACAAAGATAATTCTAAGAGAATTGCTGATATAAAATCAGAAATGGAAAGAACGACTAACTCATATAATAAAGGTCGTATGACAGAAGAAAAGTATGATAAAGATTATGAAAAATTAGAAAAAGAGCTTGCTTTATTACAGCAAAAGCCAGTAAAGAAAGATACAAAAAAACTTAAAAATTTAACTAATATAGATTGGGAAACAATGTATAATGGTTTAACTAGAGAAAATAAACAAGCATTTTGGAGAAGTTTTATTCAAAAAATAGAAATAGATCCAATTAATTATAAAAAGGGTATGAAATATATTAAGGTGTTCTTTATTTAATTGTTGTACTAACTATACCCCACCAGTAGGAGTATATCACTTAGTACAACCATAGAAAGGTTGATTATGAATAATAAGTGTATTAATTTAAGAATTAGAAGTAAGAAAGGTATAAAATACTTCTTCTGCTTGCATAGAAATGCAGAGATTAAACGGAATGATTGTTTTGGGTGTCTTAATAGGGAATATAAGAACGTTGCTAAAAAGCCTCTTAAAACAAGAATTAATCCTATATCAAAAACCAACAAAGTAACTAAAGCAACTTCTATTCCTAAAAAAGTTAAAATGGAAGTATGGGAAAGAGATAATCATAGGTGTATTTTTTGTCAAAAAGAGGTATCTTGGAATTATGCAAATTCTCATTACATAAAAAGAAGCCATTTAGGATTAGGAATACCTGAAAATATAATGACTAATTGTCAACGTTGCCATAATTTATTTGAAGAAAGTATTTACAGAGAAAAAATGAAAGATATTGCTAAGGAATATTTCATAAGTTTATATGATTATTGGAATGAAGATATGTTAATTTATAAAAAATATAGAAATTAAAAAAGAGGTAAGGAAATTAATGTCCTTACCTTTTATATTATAAATATGTATTCCAATTGTTAGGGAGATATACTGTTACGCCATTATAGATTATTTTATCCCATTTATACCCGTTTGAGTCCCCGGCGTTCTTTCCTAAAAGTTCACATTTAGTCCCATATGGAATTGCTTTATATTTTGCATATTTGAAGCCTAATCCTTTTCTACACCAAACACCACTTTTTGCGTTTATCTGAATGTATTTTTTTGTTTCTACTTGTTCCGGTGTCTCCTTATCAAAATTTATAGGATTATAAATAAATCCTTCGAATTTATAGCCATTTAATGCATAGCTTTTTGGAATTGTTTTTAAATAGAAATTAGTACTCTTATAACCACTATTACTTGTTAAGATAGATCCATCAGCGTTTATTCTTTCTACAATTGCTACGTGTCCTGCTCCATCTTTTGATACGCCTATTTCTCCTTTGCTCCAAACAATAACTGCTCCTAATTTTGGTGTTTTGCCTCTTTCATACCCATCCTTATATTTATACCAATTTTCTGCATTCGCTGTACATAATTTAGGGTATTTACCTGTTAATTCGTAAAATCTCCCCCAAGCATAGCAAGTACAATTAGGCATACCATAACCACATTTGTAAAAGATATTATCTTTATAATAGTAATTATTATTCTTTGTTGGTGCTACTGTTCTTTCTTTAAACTCCATTTCTTATTCTCCTTCTTTGTCTTTTTTCTTTGTAAAAAAGTATGTAAATACAGCAGTACATAAATTTGTAAAAAGTAAAAATACTGTTTCAAACATATTTTCACTCTTAAACAATGCTATAAATAGTAATACTACTAATGCTGACGCAAATAATATTGTTACATAACTTTTTACATCGTCTATTGCTTTTTTCACTTTATACCTCCAATCTATTTTTCTTCTTCTACATATAATTTTTCACATTCTTCTAAACTATTAATTTGGTCTCCTAAAAAGATAATTGATGAATAATATGGTTTATGTTCAGATATTAAGTTACCTTGTTCATCTGTATGCTCTGCCTCATATACATCATTTATGGCTCTTAACATTTTACCTTCATCTGCTATTAATAGTTTTGGTTTTGTGTATAAAATCGCTTTCATTTTTATCGTTCCTTTCTAACTTACAGCCCAACCTTTGTCAGTCGCAATTTGTATTTCTTCACTTGATAGTTTAGCAATGTTGGCAGATCCTAGATATAATGTTTGTTGATTACAACCTTTTGTTTTTATATCATATAGTCCATTTATGATATTCATAAGACTATCGTGGGTTAATTTTGTCGAATTATAACAATATACTTTATAATTTAAGTCGTTGGCAGCAGTGCTTGTCAAATAAGATTGACCTACATTTTCAAACCCACCAAAATTTTCAAGTGCATCACAATAGTATAAAACATTAAACATATTAGTCGCATTACTAGCGTCTAATTTTTGCAATGTTACAAGGTTTTTACAATTGTAAAACATGTGTCTAAAATTCGTGAACTTACTATTATCTAATTCATTAGTTATTGTTGTCAATCCAATACATCCCCAAAACATATTACTGGCAGTTGTAATATTTTCTATTCCATTTATTTGGGGTACTTTTTTTAAACTTGCACAGTACATGAATAATGAATCACAAGAGACTTTGTGATTTGGAATAGTTATTTTTGATAGTTCCAATTTTTCACAATATGAGAACATACTACTCATATTTGTTACGTTGCTTGTGTCTAGTTCAGGAATAGTAGTTAATGCTTTACAATTTGAGAACATACTACTCATATTTGTTACGTTGCTTGTGTCTAGTTCAGGA
>CAYMGD010000020.1:0-38120 GCA_964389905.1 uncultured Coprobacillus sp.
GTTTTAAGAATTTATTTAAAATTTCTTAGTACAACACTGTAAAAGAAAGGTTATAAATAATATATAGAAAGAAATAGAAAGCAAAATAAAGAAAATAAGATTCTTGATATGTTTAGACACAGCATTCACCATTAATATTATATGATAAAATGCCTTTTTTAAACATAAATAAAAAGCACTAGAAAGTTAGTGCTTTACAAAATATTCTATTGCTTCTTTATATCCTTGAAAATGTTTACCCATAATCGTTTTAACACAAGCTGATGATATCACTGAGTTTTTTCTAAACTCTTCGCGTTTTGCGATATCACTTAAATGAACTTCTACTGTTTTTATATTAACAGCTTTAATTGCATCAAATATTGCATATGAATAATGAGTATAAGCTCCAGGGTTAATAACAATACCATCATACTTTTTTTTCAAAGCATAGTGAATATAATCAACTATTCTTCCTTCAGAGTTGCTTTGAAGTATTTTTATTTTAGTTTTTTCTTGTTTGGCAATAGTTTTAAGATATTGTTTTAAGTCTTTATATGAACTATTGCCGTAAATATTTTTTTCTCTAATGCCTAATAAATTCAAATTAGGTCCATTAATTATTAATATTTTCATTTATCTACGATCATTAACCTTTGAGAAAATAACTACAACCAAACGTAATATTTCTACATATAGCCAAATCAACGTGAATGCTAAGCCGAATGATGCATACCATTCTAACGATTTAGGATATTCCCCTTCAACAAGTCTTCTAATATTTTCTAAATCAAAGAATAAATAAAGCGATGCTAAGAAAATAGATAGTGCCGAAACAAGCATTGTGAACCCAAAGTCAAATTCTACTCCGAAAAGAGATACAATACCTAATCCTATACTGAAAACTAAATATGAGATAACATAAATCATTAGGAATCTTAAAAACTTATTACCAACTTTTACAATATTACTAACAAATAATAATGATACAACACCAAAAACAGCAAGTGTTGAAAGAATGGCAACAGATACAACTCCTTTATATACTGCCGAACAAACTATTGACACAATTCCCACTAGCATTCCTTCAGCTAAACAATACAGTGTTCCGAATACTTTACTTAAACTAGGAACGTTTATAGCAAGTATTGAAAATAGGAATGTAGTTATTCCAGAAGTCAATAACAATGTAACAAATAGTGTTGGCAGTTTAATCGCCAAAACGATTCCTGAAAATGCTCCTATAACAGTCATTAGCAAAAAGTATATAACTTTTAATGATATTCCTTTATATGTACAACTTTTATAGTTAGCATCATACATTTCATTTTGCATAATTTTATTAAAAACTACATTTGAACTTCCAAATCTCATAATTTACACCTCACTTAATACTATTATAACATTTTTACAAAATGTATGCAATTTAATATTTTTTTTAAAATAACAATTTGTTTAATTATTGTCATTATTATTTAAAAATCTAAATATTCCAACTTCATCTTCATTAGGAAGGCCATCAAAAGCTCCTAATTGATAAAGCTTTTCATGGAGCGAATTAGAAATATGTCCTCTTCTAGCTGCATCAGCAATCGAAGTAAATGGATTATTTCCCCTTCTTTCGACCAAAAGTTTTGCAGTGTTATCACCAAATGAATCTATAGCTACAAAAGGTATTCGAAGAGAATTCCCTTCAATTTTGAAATCAACCGCTTCGGATTTATTAATGTCAACTTTACTAAAAGTAAAACCACGAGAAACCATTTCTAAAGCAACACGCAAAACGTTAAGTAAGCTCTTTTGTTTTACTGCACTTCCCCCACCATCTTTTGTAGTAGTTTGTACATTTTCTTCATCTTCATTTGTATCATCTAGATTACCATATTTCTTTTCTAGTTCTTCGACACGAGCTTTGATAGCATCATATCCGCCTTGAAGTGTTTCTACTTCGAAAAAGTCACTACGTTTTGAGAAGAACCCAGAGTAGAAGTATAGAGGTTTATAGAATTTAAACCAAGCAATTCTTAAAGCCATAATAACATAAGCTGTCGCATGAGCTTTTGGGAATAGATATTTAATCTTCTTACAACAGTCTATATACCAGTCAGGAACATTATATTTGCGCATTAAAGCTTCATTTTCTTGGTTTAAACCTCTTCCTTTACGTACTGCTTCCATTATTTTGAAAGCATTTTGTGGTGGTATGCCAGTTTCAATTAGCTTTACCATTATATCATCACGGCAACATATTAGTTCTGAAATTGGAATTGGATCGTATCCTGGTCTTTTACCTAAGAAATAATCACGAGCATTTCCTGTCCAAACATCTGTTCCATGACTTAAGCCTGATATTCTTATTAAATCAGATATTGTTTTTGGTCTGATTTCACATAACATATTTTTAGTTAAGCTTGTTCCAAATTCTGGTAAACCTGTTGAAGCAATTTTTGAAAGAGATGTTTCGTATGTAATGCCTAACACTTCTATTTCTGAGAACATTTTTAAAACATTAGGATCGTTTAATGGAATATCCTCAACCCTTTCGAAAGGAAATTCACTTGGATTATTCTCAACAAAGTTCATTAAATATCTCATCATTGTTGGGTCATCATGACCTAGTATATCAAGTTTTAAAAGGTTTGCTTCAAATTTATGGTAATCAACGTGAGTTGTCATCCATTCACTCTTTATATCATCAGCTGGAAACTGAACTGGAGTCACCTCGTTAATATCCACTCCTTCTGGAACAACAACAATTCCTCCTGGATGTTGTCCCGTTTGACGTTTTATGCCCATTATATTATCAGTCATACCTTCTATTTCACAATTTCGTAAAACTTTTCCTCTTTTGATATAATAATCTTTAATATAGTTTTCAGCTGTACGTTTGGCAATTGTTCCTATTGTCCCACCTCTAAAGGTATTCTCAACACCAAATATTTCACGGCAGAACGCGTGAGCTTTAGCTTGATATTCGCCCGAGAAGTTCAAATCAATATCAGGTACCTTATCACCTTTGAAACCTAAGAATGTTTCAAACGGAATATTACAGCCGTCTCCTGTCATTTCTTCCCCACAAATTGGACATGTGCGTGGCGGTAAATCTAATCCTGAATCATAATGTTTTAATTCTTCTTGTAATTCTAGTTCAGCCCCTGTTATGCCATATTCTTCTATTTCACTAGGTGTATATTTAAAGGCACTAAAGTGACAATGCGGACAAACATAGTGTGGAGGCAAACTATTAACTTCAGTTATTTTCATAAATGTCGCAACCAAACTTGAGCCAACTGAGCCTCTACTTCCGACCACATATCCCGCATCACGAGAATGTTTTACTAGTAAATATGCTATATAATATATTGAACCATATTTATATTTAATAATACTTCCTAATTCTTTTTCTAAACGTGCTTCGATAACTTTAGGTAAAGGATTTCCATATCTTTCGTGAGCAACTTCATATGTTATTCTTTCTAGGTCTTTGATTGCTGAAGGAATCCCAAACTTCGCCATAAAGTCATCACCTGGAGCAAATAATTTATCAGGGAAAAGATTATAACTTTCAACCATATCACTAATTTTATTAGTATTTGTAACAACTATTTCATAAGCTAAATCATGATTTAAGTAAGCAAATTCATTAAGCATTTCATCGGTATTACGAAAATGTGTATCAGGCAAATTATCGATACCATTTAATTCATGAATACCACCACCAATTAATGGTTTATCATATATGATATTGCGATAGATTCTATCTTTAGTATCAAGTTCATGGATATCTCCACTTGCCACAATCAATTTATTCTTTTCTTTAGCGGCTCTAATGATTCTATTAACTACATTTTGTAACTTTTCAAAAGTCATTTCATCCTTTTTTCCCTCAACAAGCGAAGAATAGCAAGAAAGAGGTTGCACTTCAATATAATCATAGAAATCAATTGTTTCTAATAACTCTTCATAATCTTTGTTAAGAGCCATTTCAAAAACTTCACCATGAATACATGAACTACCTACCAAAATACCTTCACGATGTTTTTCGATAACACTTCTCATAAATCGAGGAGTTTTAGCTAAATGATGAATATGGGCATCAGTTACTAATCTGTTAAGATTCACTAGTCCTGTACGATTCTTAGCAAGCATTGTTATATGATAAGGATGCACAAGTTTAAACATTTTATCAATATCTACTAAAGAATTAATTTTATTATAATTATCTATACCATCATTTAATAAGTCATTATACATTTTAATGAAAACTTCAGCAGTTGCAACAGCATCATTTTCAGCTCTATGATGGCCATCTAAAGTTATATTAAAAGCTTTAACTAAATCTTCCAAACCATATTTCTTTAAAATAGTACTATATCTTGCTCTAGCAAGTTGCATTGTATCAATTGTTGGAAAGAAATCTTCGAAAAGATTTAGTTCTTTAAGGTTGTGATATAACTGACCATTATCGAAGGTAACATTATGACCAACTAATATTGCTCCTTGACAGAATTTTAAAAACCTTGGCATAACTTCTTCAATAAATGGAGCATTTCGTACATCATCGTTAGATATATGGGTTAACTTACATACATCACTAGGAATTTCTCGACGAGGATTAACCATCGAAGTAAATTCGCCAATTATTTCTCCTTTATAAATTTTTCGTGCCCCAATTTCAATTATTTCATTATATGTTGTATTAATACCTGTTGTTTCTAAGTCATAAACAACAAATGTTGCATCTTTCAAAGGAATATCATGTTCAGTCAAAGCGGGATATAAATATTTCTCATTAACATAATTTGCTTCAATACCGTAAATAGGTTTAATTCCAGCCTCATTTGTACATTTAGAAAATTCACCTAAACCTTGAACAGTATTTTTATCGGTTAAAGCTAAAGCAGTATGACCATATTCTTTGGCTCTCTTTACGTATTCTTTAATAGAAAGAACAGAATCAAGGAAAGTCATTTTGCTATGGGCATGAAGCTCAACACGTTTTATTCTTTGATTATCTTCGTGCAACTCTTCTTCTTTTACTATACCATAACTAATTATTTCAAAGATTTTTATAACCACATCACGAGCATATTCATCATAACTAGCTAAACCATATACTCTTACTTTGTTTTCTGGCGAAACTTTAGTCTCATAAAACTCTTGACTTTCGCCTTTACCTTCGGTTATAAAAGTTTTGATTTGGATTGACCCACTTTTATCAACAACTGTTGCATCGAAGATTTTATAACCTGATTTAGTTATATTTAGTTTTGATGCTTTTACTATTCCTTCGATTAAAAAGTAATTAGAACCATATTTTTGTTTATAATCAACAAGCTCTTCTTCCGTAGAAGGAATATCAAATATTGGTATCGGATTGCCATTAATATGACTTTTTCGTTTTTCTGGCTTATAAACTTTCTGAGTGTTTTTCGTTTCTTTTGTACTAACACTATTTCGATTAGCTACAATTGCTGAATTAAGATCATCAATAGCACTTTCTCTAATCGTTTCATCAATCGAAACAATTGCTTCATTAATTTTTACATCAAACTCAGCAAATGTTATACCTAAAGCGGCTATACTCTTTTGTACAAAGCGAAATAAAGGTTCTATCAAAGCAATATCACTATCTCCACCTACAAAAATCGTTGCTTGATTATCTTTAAATTCCACTTGAAACTTATCAAGAGATAAAAAAATAACTTTCTTTTCTTTTAAAATATTTAAAGTATATTCATAATATTCTCTTAACATTTCACCTTTTATAAGATTACTACTATAAGTATAATCAATATTTATGCCTTCACATGCACCTATGCGAAGCATACCTTGTTTTAGGTTTGTATTAAAGTCAACAATAGCTTTAATTGGAGCAACCATCGGAAGGTTTAAATGTAAATTAACTGTTTTGTCGGCACTGATAAATTCAACATCCGTAACCGTACAATTTTCAAGTTCTTTGCTAGGAGTATAATTTATTAGTTCTAATAATTTGTTTAAAGCGGCATCTCTCATGATTTTTTCTCCTTGCGTATAGTTTTTTCTTTGCCTCTAATTTTACCACAGATTATGTTTTATTTCCATATTTTTTGATGATTTATGTTTTTATTTTCTTTTGCAAGTAAAAAATAGTATTAAAAGGCTAGAACACGTAATTCTAACCTTTTAGTCAAATACTATTTACCAAAGAAAATAGTTACTACTCTTTATAGTTATTGTTTCACCACTTTCTTCATACCAATATGAATATTCGAAATTTTCAATATAATCACCGACAATTGATTTCTTTATACTTAGCTTATCTTTATCTAAATATGTTTCAATACCATTAAAATTAATACTCATACTCTTTATGTTACTTGAAGAGTCGATGTCATCATAATACACCTGAATAATATATTCATTTTCTTCTTCGTGAACAGTTACTCCTAAAAATTTAAATCCTGATTTCTTCGTTGTGAAAGAGCCTATAGTTGCTGTTTCTAAGAGGGTATCGCCATCTTTATAATAAACAACATAATTATATTGCGTATTATGAACTAAATCATCAATTGATACTTTACCATCAATTACTTCATAAAAACTATTATTAAGACGAATATAAGGAGTATATTGTTTATATTCTTCATCACTTGTTGAGACATTTAATGTGACTTTGGTATTTGTGAGGTTTTCAACTTTCACATCATAATTAGGATTTTCGCAAACAACGAGAATACAGTTACCATCAGTTCTTTCTTTGCCATCACTTGGAGAGTTAAGAACAACTATACCACTCTCATCACGAACAACAATAGTTGATGAGCCTCCACCATCTAAGTTATAAGCACAAATACATCCATAAGCATTCATTATTGCCGCAAGTTCTGTGCCATCTGCTCCATACATATCTGAAGCCCCTTGTCTACCATCAACTACCATCATAACGATTGTTCCATCTGCTTTCATGCCAACAACAGTTCGAGGTGCTCTATCAGCAATATATGAATCAGGAAGTAAATTAATATCATTATATATTAGATTATTATATCCTGTAGCACTTGTTACATTAGCATATTCACCTGTGTACTCGTATTGAATTCTAATACGCATGCCAACTTCTAAAGCTTTATTCACTTCTTCATTTTCTGAAACAATCGCAAATGAACCTTTATTTAATGTTTCTATCGATGTACTTGTTATTGTTCCTAAACCATAGAAGTCATCACTTGAGTTTGGCAATGCAAGTTCAGCCTTTTCAACAACATACATCTTTTTATCTTGTGGGATAGTTACAGGAACATATTCTTTATTTTCATTATAAATACCAAAATAAACACTTGTTTCCCCTAACTCTGGAAGAGTATTTAGGTTTTCAACTTCAAATTCCATTATAATCTCATTTTGATCATTGTAAATAGCTAAAATCATATTTTCCGTTCTTTCAGCTTTGCCATTTCCAACAATGGATACATTAGAGCCATCATTTGTGAATCCTAAAGTTCCACCCGTGCTGCCATGAGAATTTGTTGTTTTGTAATATTCACCATCAGAAATATTCTCACCAGTTGTTTGATATGGCAAATTACCTTTGGCATTGATATCAAAGAAATCGCCATTGATTGCGCAAATTACCTTTTGATTAGGATGAGTTTTTTCATAATCTTGGATAAATCCTTTAACTGTAGTTAATGTCCAAACATTACCATTTAAGTTAGCATATGGAATAACTTTAATATTTTTACTTGAAGGAACTTCTAAAACATGCACACTTTGAGGATAGTATTTATTAACTTCTATTATTTCATCTAATCCTGTATATCCATCAACATCAATTCCAGCAGTTAAAGTTGAAGTATATCCATAATATGTTGTTTCTGTTACACCATACATAAGTTCATAATAATTCATAATTGAACTTTCATAATATCTTCCACAATATTCACCTTTACCATTTGTTCCAGCTACGACTGATGTTTCTTTGTTATCAATAACTGTTATATTGATAATCGATTTAATCTCAGGATTATTCTCTAAATATGCTGTTATAACGCTTTTCCCACAAGCCTTTCCTGTAACATTTCCTTCAGCATCGACTGTGGCAACATCTGTATCAGATGATTCAAAAAGCACTTTGTAATCAGTTATAACTGGATATGTTGATATTTCAAGTTTATTTTGTGATCCTTTTAAGACACCACTTGAACCAGTTAAATAGATTCTTTCAACGTCATGTACTATTTTCTTTACCATAATGTTTTTAGAATCTTCGTAAAGCATTCCATTATAACTGTAACTAACAGTTACATTACAGATTCCTTCTTCAGTACTAAAGATATGTTTTTCATTAGCTTGAGCATTTTGGGAAACCTTTATAGCAGCATTAGTCATTTTAATTTCACTAGGAAGAGCTTTTACTTGATATTCTATCACTTCATTAACATACATTTCCTCAGGAAGAGCTAGTTCTAAACCTGTAAACGAACAAACATCTACTAAAAAGACTTCCGAATAATTCTTATCTTGATTTGTTCCAGAAATAGTAATATTTGTTTTACCTTCTTTGAGGGCTTTTAAATTTCCATCACTATAATTAAGAACACTTTCGTCTTCTATTGTAACATTAATGTTTTCTAGCATTTCATTATATGGTTTAAGAGCTATTTCCAATTTCTTAACTTCATTTATAAACATATAATTAGGAATATTAATAGCAATATATTTATTTATTATTCTATTAACTTCTAAATCAATATATGTACTAACATTAACATCACAATAAACATACGAAAAGATTACTTTTGTTTGGCCAGTTTTTAAACCAGTTATTTTGTTATTCTCGTACTGAGCAATATTCTTATTAGTAATTGTGACATTATAATCAGTTATTTCTATCATTCCAGGATTAATATATACCTTGAAAGATGTTTCATCTCCCACATAAATGCTACTTTCACCTTTAACTTCCATTGAAAAACCTTCTAAAATGGTAATTTGTTGTTTCAATTCCCATTTTTGATTATTATATTCTCCTGAAATAGTAATAGTAACTTCACCTTGAGAAAATGCAAATAATTTTTTACCACTTTCATCAAAGAGCAATAAATCTTCATCATCAATTGTTAAGTTATAATCATTAATAACTTCACCACTAGGTGAAGTGATAACAACTTCTACTTCTTGGTTTTCATACATATTATTAGGAACATTTGTTATCATAACAACACTAGCAGCTTTAACAGCAATAACAAACTCTTTAACTAAAGTTTCACCTTCAAAATTGCAAGATACTTTAAATTTAGCACTTCCTGCTTTAAGACCTGTAATTATATTATTATCATAACTTGCAATGTCAGTATTTTCTGTAAACAAGTTAAAATCAGTTATAGCTGTTTCTGTTTGTTTTTCTTGAACTTTTATAGCTATAGTTTCACCAACTTCTATTTCTTCAGTATAAGTTACTTCTAATTCATAATCAACTTTCTTTTTAGATACACTAATTTCAATCTCAATTTGTAAATTTTGTTTTTCATAAGTTTTTGTAATGATTAAATTTGCTTTGCCTTCTTTGATTCCTTCAACTTTACCATTATAAGCTTTAAAAATTGATTCATCGGATGAAGAATATTCATAATCATCTAAAGTTATGTTATCTGGCATCACCTTAACAACATAATTAGATTTTTCGCCAACATATACACTCTCAATAACTTCAACCTTTAATTCATAATCTTTACTTTTGCACCCAATAATAGCAAGTAAACAAATTAAAGCTAAAAAGACACTAAATAACTTTTTCATTTTTACATCTCCTCACATAATAAAGTTTCATTTATATATTTAGCTACGCCATCATTATCATTAGTATCACAAATAATTAGATTATTAGATTTGTCTAAAACTTCTCTAACACTATTTTTCATAGCAATACCCTTTCCACAGTTTAAAAGGCATTCTAAATCACCAATGTCATCGCCGAAGAACCAAACATCTTCTTTCTTATAGCCTATTATTTCTAGTAGCATTCTTAAGCCTGAATATTTGGTCACTCCTTTTAAACTAACTTTACCCCAATTACCACTTTCATAAACAATATATTCTAAATTATTATTTAAACATATTTCATTAATTTTATTTTTATCACCTTTGAAAATAGTAATTTTATAAGCTTCTTTTATATTCTCTAAGATTAATTCAATATTAGAGTCAGCATCTATCGAATAATAATCATTTTCAGTTTGGACACCAACAATTTCTGAACACTTTTTAAACTCTTTGATGACTTTCTTGACAACTTCTTCACAAATAGAATTAAGATAAATAGCTTTACCTTCTTCATCAAATATTTGTGATCCACCATTACAAATAACATATTTTGCTTTTATCTTTTCAGCATATTTTTTAGTGCGTTCATAATTTCTTGCCGTATTTATAACAATAATATGATTTTTCAAATATAATTTATTAAAAGTAGCAATAGTATACTCACTAAGCGATTTATCAGTTTTAAGAAGCGTACTATCCAAATCAACACAAATAATCATTATTATCACCAAAAATATTATACAATGTTTTTTGAAAAAAATCTATACATAGAACTCTAAAAGTGTTATAATTTAAATATGTGCCCATAGTTCAACTGGATAGAGCGTCTGACTTCGAATCAGAAAGTTACGGGTTCGAGTCCTGTTGGGCACGCCATTTGGTATACTTATTGGTATACTTTTTTAATTATTGGTATACTATTTACAATATTAAAAACTAGCACTGAATAATTTCATATGAAAATGTACAAAAAATAATTTAATTAATTTTAGTATTCGCCGAAATAACATAGTAGTTCTCTTTGTGTTATTTCAGTATTTTGATTTTTGTGAAATAAATGATAAAACATTAGAAGTATTTTTATGGATAGGGATAGTTGATATATCACTGAATTAGCAACATTGCTTTATACAAAGCATATAAGTCAAATACTTTACCACATTTTTTTCAGAATTTGAAATAGATTCCGAAATTGTAAATTTACTTATAAAAGCATCTGACTACCCCTAAAAGTTAGATGTAGCATTAAAAATTATACTAGCATAAATTTATTTGATATATATTTTTTTACAGTCCCTGATTTTTTATTGACAAAGCTAATTAATTATGGTATAATTATACCGTAAAAAGAATATAATAATACAGGAGGTTATTATGCAAGTGTTGCCAAGAATCTTACCAATTAATGAACTTAAGAATACTGCTAATATTTCAAAGATTTGTAAAGAAAGTGAAACACCAATTGTTATAACAAAAAATGGTTATAGTGATATGGTCCTTATGAGTGTTGAATTATATGAACAAACTATTGCAAAAATGCAAGCAGCCATTCTAATAAATGAAGCTCTTAATGATCCAGATAGAATTAAAGAAAAAGTCGAATTAGATTCATTTATTAAAGGAATTATCAATAATGGATAAAAAGTATAAAATCATAATTGAAAAACATGCTCAAAATGATATAGAGTCAATTTACAATTATATTAGTAACAACTTAGTAAATAAAGAAGCAGCTATAAAATTGTTAAATAAAATAAATGATAAATTTAATTCGATTACTCTATTTCCTAAAAGTGCTCCATTGATAAATAATAATTATGTAAAAAACAAAAATATTAGAAAGTTGTTAATAGATAATTATATAGCATTTTATGAAGTAGACGATATTAATAATGAAATTAGAATAATAAGAGTTATGTATGGAATGCAAAACTATATCGATATATTATAGAGCTTTTTGCAAATAATTTTATAAAAGAACAATACCGTGAACAAGGCATAAAGAAAAATTTTAAAAAACTAAAAGAAAAAAATATAATCAAAAGAATTGGTTCAAATATAAATGGTTATTGGGATATTTGTGAATAGGAGTTCAAATACATGGCTAACGAAAAGCAAAAAGATTTTAATGCAATGATGAATAATAGCAAAGATATGCCGAAAATACAAATTATTCAAGATATAAAAACTATCGAAAGGTATGGTGGCACAAAAATGCTTTTAGCTCCTCCTCTTGCTTATAACAAGTTAATGCAAAAAGTACCTTTTAGAAAACTTATAACTGTTAGTCAGATAAGAAATATCTTAGCAAAGGAAAATGGAGCTGATTTTACTGCCCCAATGACAGCTGGAATATTTATTAATATAGTTGCTTGGGCAAGCTACCAAAGGAAAGAAGACATTACCCCTTACTGGCGCACACTAAAGTCAGATGGTGAGTTAAATCCTAAATATCCTGAAGCATTTTCCCTGCAGAAAAAGTTTTTGGAAAGTGAAGGTCATACTATTATCCAAAAAGGTAATAAGTATTATGTAAAAGATTATGAACAATATTTAATATTGTTTAATTATTAAAAATTTTATTATATGTGAGGTGCTTATGGAATCAAAAGTTTATTTTAGTAATGTAATATCTCCAGAAATGGTTGTAGAACTTTTCAAAAAGCTTGATATTAAGCCAACAGGTAAAGTTGCAATTAAAGTTCACTCTGGGGAAGAAGGTAATCAAAACTATCTAAAACCAGAGTTTTGGAAGCCTATTATTGAGTATGTCAAAGGTGAAATTGTTGAGTGCAATACTGCTTATGATGGTGAGCGTAACACTACTGAAAAGCATCTAAAACTTATGGAAAAGCATGAATGGGGAAAATATGCTCCTTATAATATTTTAGATGCTGAGGGACCAGATTTAGTTTTAGATATTCCTAATGGTAAAGTTATTAAAGAAAACTTTGTTGGGAAAGACTTAATCAACTACGATTTTCTACTTGTTCTTTCACACTTTAAAGGTCACCCAATGGGTGGTTATGGAGGAGCACTAAAACAACTTTCTATTGGTTTAGCTTCTTCGAAAGGAAAAGCATATATCCATGGTGCTGGCGATTGTAGTGCAATATGGACTGCCCCACACGACCTTTTCTTAGAATCAATGGCGGATGCGGCTTCATCAATTGTTAACAAGTTTAAAGGTCATATTGCTTTTATTAATGTCCTAGCTAATATGTCTGTTGATTGTGATTGTTGTGCCATTGCTGAAGATCCTTGTATACCTGATATGGGAATATTAGCATCTTTAGATCCTATTAGTATCGACCAAGCTTCTATTGACATTGTTTTCTCATCAAATTGCGAAGGCTTAGACCACTTCAAAGAACGTGTTCTTTCAAGAAATGGTCTTCATACAATTGAAGCAAGTGAAGCTTTAGGCTTTGGAACAAGAAAATATAAACTGTATGAGGTAAAATAAAAATTGGGTTTTCCCAATTTTTTTATATTAACGTTTAGAAAATTCACAGCCACAATAATCTTGCCTATATAGATTATACTTCTTCGAAAGGATAATTGATTTAGCATAACCACCATCTTGTTTAAAATCAGTATACAATAATTTCACATTATACTTTTTTTCTAGTTCAAAGCCTATTTCATTTAACCATTTTGAAACTTTATAAGGACTAATAGAAATTGTTGAGGAAAAGTAGTCATACTTATTAGACGCAAATTCTGCTGTTCTTTCTAGTCTTTCTTTGTAACACAAATAACACCTATAACTTTTTTCCCCAAAGTTTTCATATCCTTTTATATAATCCAAATATTCTTGATGTGAATAGATTGGATTATCTAGAATAATATCTATATCACTATAACCTAGCTTTTCTATTATTTCTCTTTGTACTTCTAAACGATGCATAAATTCTTCTTGAGGATAAATATTAGGATTAAAGTATAATATTGTTATTTTAAAATAATCATGTAGTGACTCCAAAACATAACTGCTACAAGGTCCACAGCAACTATGTAATAATAAAGTAGGTTTTTCTTTTGTTATACTAATTTCTTTTTTCTTTAAGATTAATTTATTATATGAATCAATATTAATGATTTTATCTAGTGATAATTCATACCAGTACTTATATTCATCAAATGCAGATAAATCAATATCTACGTCATCAGTAACCATTGTAAATAGTTTATAAGTTCCTTCAGGAACACAATAACCTATTTTTTCAATAACTTCTTCTCCTTCGCCCCTTTTGCAAGCTTTAACATATTTTTTTGCTTTATAGAATAATTCTAAATGGTTAACTATTTTATTATATATATTCTCACATACATATATTTTTTTATATCCCTTATTAAAATCAACTTTATGAAAATCTTTAATGTAGTTATAAGATAAACTTTCATCATCTTCTATTTTCATAAAGTCTCCATTAACATAAACATCTTTAGAAGCAAAAGATGAGAAAGGAAACAAACTATAATAACAAGGTTTATCAAAATATAATTTTTTTGCTTTTTCTTTCATCTTAAACCCTTTCTAACAAATTAATGTCATAAAAGCCTCATTTTTAGATAATTTTCTAACAACAAAATATCCTATCATCATAGCAATCAACTCTCCCACTGCCACAAATACCATAGATAGATAGATTGACATATCCGATAAAAGAGCAATCTCAACACCTACAATCAAACCATTTAGTATTACTGGCATCAACGAAGCAACAAACATATTCTTTATTTGCGAGACAAGAACTGCTGAAATAAGGGTAGCTAAAGTACCAAATATCACATCATATATTCCAAATGGACTAAATATGTTGGCAATTAAACAGCCAATAGTAACCGATAAAATATAATCTTTATTGAAAAAACATAATAAAATCAATATCTCGGAAAGTCTTACTTGAATCTCGCCATAAGAAATAAATGAAAAAACGATTGTCAACGCTGCATATAAGCTTGCAATAATTGCCAATCGAGAAATTCTTTTTGTTTTCATAATCATTCTCCTTGTTTTTTATTTGAGATGGTTAGGCAAGGAACATCTCATAAGTATTATAAACCAATTTGAGTTTTTTTTCAATCACAATGTGACTACTTTTTTATTAAATCTCTTTTTTATAGTAAAGATAAGCATCTAATGCACTTATAAAAAGGCACAAGAATAAATAATATCCACTCGAACAAGAAAGTTTAGTATCATTAAAAGATACAATGACATATTTTAAAGTATTATGATTACTTAAAGATAAAATAAAAACAATAAATACAAAATATAATAAATTAAAATTATTGAAAGCAATAACTACACAAATAGCTATCGAAGAATAAAAATAAGCAGAGATTAGAATATTGATAAATATAGTATAAATATTTGTAAGTACTACTTTTGTTAGAAAGAAACCAATCAAAGCTATTATTAGTTCATTAACTAACGTTAAAATAAAAATATAAGAGTAAATAACTATTATTTTACTGAAATAGTATTTTACTTTACTAGTTATGATAACTTTTCGATAATCATCATTTTCTCTTAATAATAAATATCCAAAAAGGAAAACACTATATATTGTACTAATCATAACACAATAAGGGAAAACTCCTGAGTAATATATTTGTATTCTTTCACTCGTACTAACATAAGATATATCAAGTAATTGAAATATTCCTAAGAAGAAAATAATAACAAATGATAGTAATGACATTATTATAATATGTTTACTAAAAATAAATTTAATGTGACATAATATTAATGCTAACATATATTATCATCCTTGATAAATATTTTTATTTTTTATTGATAATAATTGTATTGGTAAAGTCTTATAGTTATCAGCTAAATGAGAACTAATAATTATAAGTTTATTTTTTAAAGCTAATTCTTGTAAAGAAAGAATAAAGGTTTTTACTGTTTCATCATCTAAGCCATTTAATGGTTCATCATATAAATAAATGTCAAAATCACTTAATTCGGAAATTATCAAAAGTATTTTTTGATAAGTACCTTTGGAAATATTATTTAATTTATAATCCTTATATTTAGTTATTTGATATTTATGTAATAAACTAAGTACTGATGTTGTTGATTTATATATTCTTTTTACCGATTCAATTACTTCAGTTATGGTAAGGAAACTCGGAAAGTGTATTTTTTCAGGGGTGTAAGAGATTTTCCCTTCTATTTCTATTTTTCCTTGGGTTGGGCTAGCAAAACCTTTGATTAGCTTGAGGAAAGTGCTTTTACCACTTCCGTTTTCGCCACTGATTAAATATACTCCTTTGTTTAGTTTTAGTGATATGTTTTCAAAAACAACTTTTTCTTTATATTTTTTATATACATTTTTAAATTCTATCATAAGTATATATTTCAATATCCTTTTCTTGTGCCATTATAAGATTATCTTGGAAGAATGTAAATTCATCAAGATAAAAGCATCCTTCTTTGTTTTTTATTTCATATTCAATTACTAATCCTAATGAGTTTATTAAATAATCATTATGATATTTTAAAGGAATAATATATTTTTGCTTTTGATTAGGATTTATTTCATCTTCATATATGATATTTGTTACATCATTTGTATCATGATAATTATAGCTATAGCCTAAAATATCACTGATTAAAACATTTGAATTATAATCATTAGTGGTTTTCTTTATATCTTTATTTGATACATTTATACCTGATTTTAGTACTTTAATGTTTTTTATAGTTACTTGTTCTAATGTTTGGTTGTTGATTTCTAGAATTATCCCAACTAAAGAATTATTCATAGATATTTTATTTACAATTGGTTTAAGCTGGGAAATAGATAAATTGTGTTTTGCACCATAATAAGGCACTTTGTAATAGTAAAACGAACCAATGCCTATCAAATAAGTATTATCAAGGTTTTTTAATTCTAGATATGCTTCTTCTAAATCAAATTCAAACAAATCATTAGTATCAAATGAAATGGAAAATATATATGAAAACATATGGAATTTATTTTTTTTTATTTGTTGAGAATATTTCATATCGGTTATTTTCTCTAAACTCATTGATAAATAGTTATTTTGAGTTTTATCGCAAAGAGCTGTACTTTTGAAAGTACTTTCTTTTGTAAAAGCGGTATCTTTATCGCTTATGTAAATCAAAACTTCTAATGATTCCTGAGGTGAAGAATTATCTGTAACTACGGAATATGATTTTTTAAAAGTTGTTAGTTGGATATTTTCATTATCACTTGTTCGTATGATGATTATTAGAACTGAAAAAAGAATAATTGCAATAAAAGCTATTAGTAAAACAATTCTTAATGAAGTTTTATTTGATATTGTCTTTTCCATTAGCAATCTTCCTCTCTTATTTCAAAATATGTTGTTTCAACGTCTATTCTTTCCCATATGCCTTTTTTAGTGGTGAAACCAAACAGATAATGCTTGCTGACACCACTTGTGAGCATGCCTTTACCAGTTGTAATAATTATAATTCTCTTATTAGGATTTAAAGTAAACTTGAATTCTGTTTTTTCTTCTTTTTGGTATTCATTTTCTGTTTCTTTTGTATTGTTATATTCTCCTTGTAATGTGCCATCAACATTAACTTTTTTCATTTTCCCTGTTATTTTAGCACTTACACTTCCTTCAACTTTTACACTTGTTGTGACAACAGATATCTCCCTTATAATATAAGAAATGGTTATTGGCGAACTAGTTTTGTTTGAGCGTGAAAATATAATATTACCATCATATGTTATTGGAACATTATAATTAATATATGATGTTTTCCAGCCAAATAAAGCAAATTTGACTTCGTCGTACAAAGCATATATTTCACCATAGCCATAATGTTCAATTATTCTAGCATATTCAGGAGTTTCAATTTTTAGAAAATCATCATGGCCTGTTTCAGTATATGCTTTAGTTTTTAAGGAAGGTATTGTTATACATAGCATAATAATTATTATTAGTATTAATGTTTTTGAATGTTTGACTTTTCTTTTCATTTTTCTGCCCCTTTTTCACTTAATATATTAGTGATTTTTAGGCTTTTTACTTTTAATAAAATTAAATAGTTTCTCAATTATTTTGATTAGAAATAACCAAAAGGGACTATAAATCACTTGTGAAATATAATCCCATATAAATCTTACTTAATTACTTTCCATCTTCCCATTTTTTTAGAACCTATTCTTTCAATTACACCTTTAACTTGTAAAATACTAAAAATTCTCTCTATCGTTCTTTTGGATAACAGCAATTCTCTACTTATTGATTCAGCTGTAGAATTAGGGCTTTCTAACAATATTTTTATTACTTTATCCTCTGAATGCGTTAAATTTAAACCGTCATTTAAACCGACTTTTAAACCGACATTTTGTTTTTCTAAAACTTTCTCATCAAATGGTATAATGACTTTAATGTAATTATCCTTTATATCAAAAGCTTCTCTTCCATATCTTTTTAAAATAGTAGGTATTCCATGTCCTGTGTGTTCTACAATCCCCATATTCAAAAAAATTCTCATTAGTTTTTCATTTCTTGGAATACTTATACCTTCAAAAAAGTTTTCAATTGTTTGATTATGAGGTAATCCACCATGAGATAAAATCTCTATTCTATTACTAAAAAACGATATAAGTGGTTCTGTAATGCTCCAATCATTGTGTACAATCGCATTAATAAGTGCTTCATTAGCGCAATCAAAATCGAATAAATATGTATCTTTTCGAGGTCTAACAGTTGTGTCAGTTATACATATATTTTCTGATGCCAATCGATTTTTAAGTTGTTCGTACGCAAAAAGTATGCATTGGTTTCCGTAATCACTTCTTTGTGAAATTGATGCTTTATCTTCACCTTTAAACTTAACAAATATTAATGAAGAATCATTTTTATCAGAGAATAATTCTGCCATTTTGTTATATTCACCTTTTTCATTTTTTAGCGATAAATTTGTTTCAAAACTATTATCATCCAAATGAAATCCTCTTTCAGCATAATAAACTTTTAGAGTTTTAAAACTTAAATTCGGATAATTAGATTTACTTGAAATTAACAAATCCGAATTAAAAAATTTCTTTTCATATCTACTTTTAATTTGTTCTTGAGTCATTTCTCTACATGACGTGCCAACTCTAATAGTACAACCAGTAGATGAATATCCATATTTTTTTTGGCAGTATAAGGAATCCGTTCCTTTTTTTATATATATGGCAATAATAGTTTTATTTCCCTCAAAAATTAATTCATTTCTAATTAACTCTTGTGGATTAGGTTCAATTTGTTGTGTAATAATATCAGCAATAGATCTACATATTTCATCAATATTTGTAGTTCCTATTACAGTACCATCATCTCCTACACCAATATAAATAGTTCCGCCATCAGAATTTAAAAAAGAAACAATTTCTTTACATATAGAATTAGAAAATTTTTCTTTCAATTCGATTACATTAGACTCTTGATAATGCATAAATCGACCTCCTATGTTTAATATATTATAGCATATGTATAAAATTTCGTCAATATATACCGACATAAACCGACATATATTATTTGCATTTTTGTTTATTATTTCTTTTTAGTTCATTAGATAATTGTGCTTCTTCACACACTACTAGATATTTAGGTATTAAACTAATATTTTTTTTGATGATTTTCTCTGATGTTTTTTACGCATTTTTCTAATATTTATTTTTTACCATTCATTAATAAAGCAAATTGTTCTTGCAGAAGATAATATATTTTTAATCTAATGAATGTTTAGATAATTGAAAAACTTTAAAATGCATATCAAAATTACCAACTATAAATAAAAAAACCTGTACCATTTTCCATAGTAACAGATTCTACGAAGTTTGATTAGTTAAATACTTGTATTTGATTTTACGCGTTTTGACGTGATTTGATATAAAGGTCAATATCATTAATAATATACCTTGTTCCAGTAGTATGAAGCACTTCATAATATTCTTTAATATATTGACATACTGAATACTTGTTAAATAAGGTCATAACATCCTTTCCAGTCATTCCTTTTTGATTTTTGTATTCTTCGACACAAAATATCATAAATGGTAATTCTTTACTCATAATTTATTCCTCTGGAAATACAAGCTTGCCCGTCTTTTTTTCTTCTTCCCACATTGAGTAAATGGTCATAGGGCTAAAATGCCACACCTTCGTTTCTTCTTTAGCAAGCATTTCATAGGTTTTAGAATAATATAATTCGTTCATTGATGAAATATCATCAAGTCCTTTATTTTTTACAATTAGATCAACTATTTGTGGTATAAGTACAATGCTTAATATAGAGTTAAACTTCTCATCCATTTATTACACCTCTTCATATTTTATAAATTTTAAGAGTGAAATTGCCGTGTTCGTTGAAAACACATATTGATTAAACAGTTTCTTAATCTTTAAAGTTTCAAGTGTTTGTTCTTTAGTCAAAAGCTTCGATGAATAAACTTGGAGTGTTCTATAAACATCATCACTGGCAACCAGACCGATTATTAAATCATATTGTTCTCCACTATATATTCCGTTTCTATGTAAAGAAACAAAATCAAGCCATTCTTCATCAGGTGAATTGAAACGTTTGATTTTAAGTATGTTGCTTCCAATATTATCGTCTATCTCATACACATTAACTATCGGTGTTCCACCTCTACGTACTACGACTTTTCTTGCAAAATTTTCGGCTTGTGTTTTATTAGTTGTTGTATAAAAACCATATCCAAAGTCAAGGTATCTGTTCTGATTAATAATTCTTGATTTTTCAACAACCATATTACTCCCATGATACAATATCATAACATAACCTCCAGTTTCTTGCTTGGTGCTTTTTTGATTTAATCATTACCTTCCCCATCACAATAATTATAGATAATAAATATGTTTTGCTGTTTTCACTTGGCAAGTTTATTTTACAAGTGATAATTGCCATAAGTATACTTATTCATTATCACTTGTTATAATTATACCTAACTTTTATATTTTTATCAATAGTTTTTGGCTGATAAATTATAGATATTTGGGGGACGTTTTATTTGCTTTTTCACTTAATATATTAAGTGAAATTAGGTTTTTTGCTTAAAAAAGATAGGCAAAACCTATCTATAGTATTTATTATTCTTTTTAAAGAATTCTTCTATATCATCTGCTTCTTTAATAATTGCTTCACTTAAGTTCTCACAACCATCTTTGGTAATTAAAACATCATCTTCGATTCTAATTCCTATTCCTTCTTCAGGAATATAAAGTCCTGGCTCAACTGTTAGCATCATACCTTCTACGATTCCATTTTCATAAAAGCATGGATCGTGTGTGTCTAAACCGATGCTATGTCCAATTGAATGGAAATAGTATTTGATTAAATCTTCGTCTTTGTCGATTAGTTTTAAACGATAACAAGCTTCAGTTAGTAATTTCTTAGCATAGTTATTGTATTCAATCATTGTTAGTCCAGGTTTTAAGAACTCAATGCATTTTTTGTTAACGTTTAATACTTCTTCATATACTTCTCTTTGTCTCTTTGTAAATTTACCATTAACTGGGAATGTTCTAGTTATATCACTGATATATATATCTGTTTCTGTCCCTAAGTCAAAGAGAACTAGTTCGTTTTCGTTTAGAAGATTATTATTAAAGCTGTAGTGAAGAATGGTAGCATTTTTTCCACCTGCAGCAATTGTTTTGAAGGAATGAGGTCTTTGGCCATTTTCTTTGATGACAAAATCAAAATGGTTTTCTAATTGGTATTCGTAAATACCTGAATGAGATTCGGTCATTAGTTTTTCGATTCCAATTCTTGTTACTTCGATTGCTTCTTTAACAAGTTCAACTTCTTCTTTGCTCTTTACACTACGTAAACCTACTATTAAACGGTAACAATCGTTAACATTTAATTCTGGAAAAGCCTTAGTTATTTTATTACTGAATGCTTGGTTGTGTTCGTAGTGATATCCCTTCTTGCGTTCTAAGTTCAAATATACATCGAAAATTTCGTTTGTAATGAGTTTTTGGATATCTTCAAATAAATTATTGTCATAAAGAATATTTTCGATTCCAGACAATTCTTGAGCTTCTTCTTTTTCTAGTTTTGCTCCGACCCATTTTACTTTAATTGGGTCATTTTTTACAATAAATAAGTACTCTTTTACGATATTATTTATCTTTGTGATAACAAGAGTTACTTCTTCTTGATTAATTCCTGTTAAATAGTAAAAGTTTTTATCGATTTCAAAATCAAAATCTTCGTCAGCCGACATATTATAAACTGTTCCTGAAGAAATGACAGTAATTGAGTTATCTTTAATTAGTTCAGCATATTTTTTACGATTGTTAATATAAAATTCCTTTTTAAGCATTTTTATTTCACCTCATCAATAATTTTCATAACTTTTTCTTTTATATAATTTATTTTTTGTAATGTTTCTTTTTGAGAATTTGATACTTCAGAAATATATAATTTCATTTTTGGTTCCGTTCCACTTGGTCTTAAAACGAAGAAGCCGCCATCAGCTAAGAAGTATTTGATAACATTTGATTCTGGAAGAGTAAGTTTTGTTACTTCTTTTGTTTGATAGTTTATTCTTTCTTTGCTTAAGTAATCTTCTTTGCTGATGATATCAAATATGTTATTTAGGGAAGTTTTACGGAAGTAGTTTAGAATACGTTCTATTCTCTTTGCTCCTTCTTCGCCTTCTAATGTTATATTGACTAAGTCTTCTAAGTAATAACCATATTCTTTATAAATGTCCTCTAAAACATCTATTAAAGTTTTATTTTGGTTTTTGTAATAACAAGCCATTTCTGAGCACATTAATAGTGCTTGTAAAGAGTCTTTATCGCGTACAAAGTCTTTGATAACGTAACCGTATGATTCTTCATAACCGAAATAGAACATTTTTTGAGAATCGTTTTCTAGTTTTTTGGCTTGTTCGCCAATAAACTTAAAACCTGTTAGAGTTGAAAAGTGTTCTAAACCATGTTTTTCGCCGATTATTGCTCCTAATGGAGAAGTTACAATAGTATTAAAGATAACTCCTTTTTTGTTTATCTTACGATTATTTACTAAATAGTTAATTAGAAGGGCTCCTGTTTGGTTACCAGTTAATAGTTTATAGTCTTCACCATCTTTGACTGCTAAGCCTACTCTATCAGCGTCTGGATCTGTTGCTATACAAATATCAGCATTATTTTCTTTAGCATATTTTACTGCCAAATCAAAGGCTCTTTTATCTTCAGGATTTGGAAGTACTAGGGTACTAAAGTTAGGATCTGCTATCATTTGTTCTTTAACAGGAACATAGTTATAGCCCATTTCTTCTAGTAAACGAGGGCCTAAGTATTGTGATGTACCATGTAGAGGGGTGAAAACAACTTTGAAATTAGTTTTATCAACATCATTAACACTTATGCTTTTGACTTCTTCTAAATATGCTTTATCTAAATCATCATTTAGCCATTCGATTAAGCCTTTGTTAAGGGCTTCTTCGAAGGTAGGAAGGTTCATTGCTAGTGTATCTGGTGCAGAGGCAACATAATCAATTACCTTGCTAGCAAGTTCTGGAACTAATTGGCATCCATCACTATCATATATTTTGTATCCATTGTATTTTGGTGGATTGTGGCTTGCTGTTACAACAATTCCCCCACTTGCTTTAAGATATCTCACGGCAAAGCTTAAAACTGGTGTTGGAGTTATCTTTGGAAATAGGTATGACTTTATACCATATTTTGCTAGCACTAAAGCTGATTCTTTAGCAAACTCTAATGACATATGACGGCAGTCATATGCTATTGCTACGCTTAAATCACCTTTATTTACTTCTTTTAAGTACATTGCATAACCATAGTTTGCTTTTCGTAGAGTATAAATATTCATTCGGTTTGTTCCAGGGCCGATTATTCCTCGCATTCCTCCTGTACCAAACTCTAAGTCTTTATAAAAAGCATCATGAAGTTCTTCTTCTGACATATTTAAAAGTTCTTTTTTTAAGTTTTCTTCAATTTCAGCATTTTTCCATTTATTTATCATTTCGTTTTTATTCATTTTAGCCTCCTATATAACATGAATCAAAGGTAATGACAGTAATTAATTTATTATCATATTCTTTTAGTTTCTTATCAATTAATTCTTTTATTTCATTATTTGTATATTTATAGTCTATCGGAACAACAATATCAAAAATAATATTTGTATGTGTTATTCCTTTAACAATCCTGAAATCATGAAACATTAAATCTTTATCGATTGTATCAATTATTTCCCGCATAACTATTTTTAGTTTCTTAACAACTTCGTCTTTAGTGTCAACTGGGTCCATATGAATTACTAGATTTAAGTTCATATCAAGAAAATCCCGTTCAATATTATCAACCATATCATGACTGATATTAATGCTTATATGACTATCCACTTCAACATGCGCAGTAATGAAGATTTTTTCTGCTCCGTATGAATGAATAACTAAATCATGAACACCTAAGACACCATCATACGAAAGAATCTTCTTAATGACCATATCTGTAAACTCTTTGGTTGGCGCTTCACCAATCAAAGGAGAAATAGTTTCTTTTATAAGTTTCATTCCACTAACTAAAATAAATAGTGATACCAAAATACCCATTATGCCATCCAAAAAACCATTAGGATAGATAAATGAAATCACTACACTAACCAAAACAGCAAAGGAAGAGATACAATCATTTAAGCTATCTTTACCTGTAGCAACTAAGGCAACAGAGTTTATTAATTTACCATATTTACGATAAAATAAACATTGCCAGCATTTAATAGCAATTGATATAACTAAAGCTATTATGGTAACTATCGCACTTATTGTTTCCATTTTCTCAATGCTATTATCCATCAAATCTTCAATTGATGATTTTAAAAGTAATGCACCAATAAAAAGGATAACAATAGAAACAATTAATCCAGTAATATATTCGTATCGTTGATGACCAAAAGGATGATCTTTATCAGATGGTAAACTTGCTAATTTAAAGCCTACAAGGGTTAAAATCGAACTTCCAGCGTCTGCTAAGTTGTTGATACCATCAGCAACAATTGCAATGCTCCCCATGAAGAAACCTAATAAGATCTTAAGAAGACACACAAAAAGGTTTGAAATAATACCAACAATACCACACATTCGGCCATAAGCAAAACGTACTTGAGGATTTTCATATTCTTTGTAATTCTTTATAAATATTTTAGGAAGTATATTCATTTTTATCACCTATATAATAGTATACCATATTTTACCTAAAAAAAGTATATAAAGTAAAAAGTTTTTAAGTATTAAATAATATAAAAAAGGATTCACTTGTAATTGTAAATCCTTTGTTAGTTATTTGTTTCGGGATAATATACTGGGTCTGTATTTTCCTGTTCTCCTTTATAATCATTAGATGATATTGTATATTTAAACGGTTCATTAGTATTATAGGTTTTATATATGACATTAGTTATTTTATTATCTAAATACATTTTTCCATTATATGTTCCATAATAAACTTTTATAGATGATTCTTTATATTTACTAGAATCCTGTAAAAGAGGGTTTGCGGCAATTGCTGCATTAGAACAGTTAACTACAATTAGGCTACTAATTTCATTTTTGCTTTTGTCCTTTAAATTTTCTTTATTATAGGCACCAAAAACAATTTCTACATCATCGTATACATTAAAACCATCTTCACTATTATCATTTCCAAATATTCCTTCGTATATATACACGCGGGCAGTTTGGTTTTTTTCAATTGTGTTATTAGAGATTTTTGTAACACCTGTAACAAATGCTCCTCCATTTCCGCCATCAAAAGTTCCACCATAAATATAAACATTTGATCCTCCTACTACTTTAAGACCATAATAAGCAGCTGGTCCTGATCTTCCAGTCAAACTCGATGGTCCAGTTGCATTTTTAATGTTCATAAACCCACAAAATTTGCCATCATAAATAGTAATCGTGCCAATCTTATCGTTTGTATCAGAAGTACCATTTACGAAAATACCATTTCCAAACTCTGCTTGATAAGTACCGTTGTAAATGTTAATACTTCCTCCATCGAGTTCTACAGCATGCCCTCCAGTTATACTTTTATAACTTTTCCAGTCTGATAGATTAACACTGTTAGCTTCGTCTATTCCAATTGCATTATATTCACTCCCAACTTTAGTTCCTTTAGTTAACACTTTTATATCGTCATTTTTGCTATTTTCATTACCCAACGTAATTGAACCTGTGATTGAGTTACTATCAGTATTACTTTTTCCCGCATAGATGCCTCCACCAATTTCAGCAGTTATTGTGCCTTTATTTATAATAACATTACCACCCAATACACGTACAGCATAACTAGTAACTACTAAAGATGAATAAATGTACATTTCACCATAATCAGTTTTATTTTGCAAACCAGTATGTGTAATAGTTAAATTACCTTTTGAAGTAAATGAACCACCTTCCACATAAATTCCATCAGTGTTTGGATATTCATCATAACTTATTGTTGTACCATTTCTTGTTGGAACAGATAGTTTATATGAATTTTCAAAACTTGTAATAGTTGTTGAAGCTGAAGTAATTGTATAATTACTGTTTTCATCAAAAGTTACGCTTCCATTTTTTACTGCAATTGCGGAAGCTTTATTAGTTATAATTTTTCCTTGTTTATTCTCTGTATTTGTTAAATTTATAGTTCCACCATTTGAAACTATTCCCAATTCATAGCTATAAATATTTACATTTGTAAAACTTAAAGTACTATCATTATCAGAACTTGATAAAAATACACCAATAGAAGCATTCACAGAATTAACTTTTGTTATTTCATTAAATCTAAATTCAGTAGCATTCTTTTCGCATCCAACAGCAATAGTTGAATTAATTAAATTAATCTCAAGTTTGTCGTCAGAAACAGCATAAATACCATAACAATTATCATCACTTGATAGATGAATATTTCCGTTATCAATAGTAATAGTTCCAGATATAGAATGTATACCATAAGACTTATCACCAATTACTTCATAAGAATAATTAGTAGATTTAACTGAACCTCCTCCAGCTACATCTATGGCTTTTCCTTTAGTTCCAGTAATCTTTAAAGAGTTATTTGTATTATCATCGCAACTTATATTAATAGTTCCATTTGATGAATGAATTCCAGTGCAATTGTTTCCTTTAATATTAAAACTAGTATTTTTAACAACAAAATTATTCTCCCCATTAACTTCTGAATAGATACCATATGTGTTATTACCATTAATAGTAAATGTAGAATTTTCTATCGTAAGTTCACCATTTTTCATATTAATAGCTGCTAATGTAGTATCAACATTATTAGTTGATGACTGGGTTTCATTACTAATAGCCAATAATTGAGTTCCAATAGTAGAATTATCAATTGAATATTCAGGTAATTTCTTAGTAAATGTACCACCATTTATAGAGAGTTTTCCTCCTTCCATACTAACAATATTATTATTAGAAGAGTAGAACTTTCCCTCTCCTATTTTTACAGTTGCACTTCCTCCATTTAAAATACAATAGCTTTGACCTTTTTTAGCTAAACCATTACTACTGTTGTCATGCCATATAAAGTTGTTGAAATAATTGGTTTCAAAAGCAGCTTTATCCGATTCTTTTACATTTACTTCATTTTTCCCATATTTTGTAGCATTAGGAACACGTGATGAAAAATTGCCGTGAGCCACATTAATTGTACCACCTTGGGAATTTACGCAAGCAGTTGTAGAAAGGCCAAAATATTGGTAAAATGAACCATTTTGAACATCTAATGTTCCACTACTCATTTGTATTGCAGCATAATAATCACTTTGAACAGTTTTTTGAGATGCACTATTTATAGCATTTTCATATCCATAAATCCTTACTTCAATAAGAGAGTTTGCAGTGTCTTGTTGTATTCCTGCATACTCATACTTGTCATTTACATAATATGTATAATACCAATCAGCAGAAGATTTATCAGTAGATGTAAATGTTGACTTTTCACTTGTTTGATAGTAGCAGTAAGTATCTGCTTTTATTTTAATATCACCTTTTTCAACTTTTTCATCAAAATAAAGATTACCATGATTATATTTTATATCACCTGTTACAGTAGGATATGATTTAATTATTGGAGCTTTTTGGATTTTGCCACTTGTACTGTCTTTTCCATAATACAATACTTCCTTTTCATCACTTTCTACAATCGTTCTCTTAGTTTGACTACCTTCATCACCATTTAAAATATTATTATTGTAAGAATAATATTCAGAATACCTAGGTCCACTTTCGAAATAACCAGTTAAAACAGATAGATAGCCACCATTAATATTAAATACAGATCCAACTGGATTATATAATCCTCCAGTTTGTTCCTCTGAAGAATCTACAATTGTAAGTTTTGTATTTGTGCCTATATTAAGTATAGGTTCATATCCATTTCTTTGAATTTCTATGCCATTAAGGTCTAATATTAAGTCATTTTCAAGATCTCCTGCTTTTTGTGTTATAATAAGAGGATTTTCAATCTCTTTATCAAGTTGTACATAACTATATCCTTGATTTATTGCCGCAAATAATTCATCTTCTGAATGTACAACTAATACAGAATTTACAGTAAATCCTATATCTTTATTTTCATTATTTTCTTTTATTTGGGCTTTTTCTTTTATAACATATTTAGCAATTGTTTTTCCCAAAGCTAAAGAAGAAACAAAAAACAATGCAATAACAATTATTATTACTTTTCTTAAAAAGCTTAATTTATCAATATTCTTTTTAGATTTTGTATTATCTTTACAAAGTTCTTTCATTATTAATTCTCTCCTTTCACTTTTATTATAAAATGGGCTTATTGGGTTTGTTCGAAGATTACATTTACGTAAAATGGATATTCTTTAGAATAGCATTGAGATAAGAAGTATTTTTGGATATTTTCTTCATAAAATACAAATGTATGCTTTGCATCATAAGATTTAATTTCAGATTCAGTATTTTCTTCAACAACATTTCTTTTACACTCATCAATTGTTATTTTATGATATTTATATGCTCGTTCTATCTTTTTTTGAATATATTCAGTATTTTCTAAAGTAATTGGATCTTCAAGGCTCTTAGTTTCATTAATTGTATCTTGGGAATCAGTACTGTCATTTACAGTGCTGTTTTGTACATTTATTCTCTCTACATAATACTCGTTGTCTGTATAATATTTTTCTTGTTCTGCACTTTCTATACTAATTTCTGTGCCTTCATAATTAATTTCAAATAAAGGTTCTGCTCTATTTTTTTCTAGTTCTTCAGAAGTATTAGCTGCATCTGCCCAATAGCGTAAATTATTTTTACCGTCCTTATAATAGCCACGATATATAAAACCATTTTGCTCATATTTTCTTTCATAATGAGTTGTTGTAGTTGTTGTTGTTATAGTCAAATCGCCACTATACGTGGTCCTTGTTGTTTTTGTTATATTTAGCAAAATAATATCCTTTTCCCCATCTAAACGTTGGACTGATGTTTTCTCGTTAACTTGAGTTTGTTTTTTTATCGAATTACTAGAAGTAATCTTAGTTTCCACAACCTTCACGGTAATTTTTTGATTTCCAGTTCTACTCACATCTAATTTATGAATGAAAAAAATTGTGCCATATTTTGAAGATCTTACAGTTTTTGCAATATAACCTCCTGTACAATATGTGTCTATTGTAGGTTCTTGTGATTCATTTATTAATTTATAAGGGTCCCAAACAATTTCTTCTGCATCTATAGTTGTTGTTGTAAAATTTTGCGGAGACTCTAATATTTCATCACTTTTCTCATATGTCCTTTCAGACTCAGCCCCATCTTTGTAAATAGTTGCACTACCTTCGACAACTGATGAAGTTGTTTTTGTTGGATCACCTACAAATGCAGGATTATCGTAAACACATTCTGTGCAGTTATCAATAGTAGATTGAATATACCATTCTTTTTCTTCAGAAGCATATATTTCTTTAACCTTTGGTGAACCTATTATAATTTCTTCTCCATTTTCGTTTTTTGTTTTTATATCTACAATTGTTCCTCCCAAATCATTATCTGAAATAACATCTATTGGAACAAGTTTAATAGATAAATTTTCTGTTTTTTCTTTACCTGCTGGAAGAACAAAACTATCTATTGAAATAGAAATATTATACATTGTTATTTTTTCTGTATATGTCACTTCAAGTGGTGATAATACATCTCCACTTTCAGAATCAATTTCATTGTTTTCAGAATTTGTTAATTTTGAAGTATCCCACAAACGAAAGAATAATGTTTGGCTTGTTTCCTTTTCTTCTTCTTCTATTTTAATAATAGTAGTACCAGAAGTTGCTGTAAAATTTTTGTTATTATCTGTTTCAACATTAAATGCTAAATCGTCAATACCTTCTGTAGTACTTCCATAATCTTTACTTTTATTTGTTTCATATGTACCAGATTTTTTGTTATCAGAAACTGAATTAATTAGATCACAAATTACTATCTGAGGAAGTAATGGTTTATCATCTTTATCAAATACTTGTATTGCTAGTTTTTCCCCAAATGCTTTAGGAGTTGAAAAAGATAGGTTATATTTTAGTTTTACATCAGAAACTTTTTTTTCAGTTCCTTCACCATTAAAATTGTTAATAGAAAATTTTAAAGTTTTTGTAGAATTCAATGCAATTTTAGAATCAGGATCATTATCTGATGTACCCCAATAAGGAGTGTTAGAAAATGAAGTTCCTGTTACACTATCTATGCTTGTGGAAACGGAAAAACTTCCTATATTAGAATTTCCATCATTTTTATTAGAAACATTATATTTTCCAAATGATAATGAACAAGTTACTAAAACAAGTGAAAATAGTAAAAAGCAAAGAATACAAAAAATATTTCTTCTAATAAATAATAAAATTGAATTATTGTTCTTCATTTTTGCTGCCTCCTTTATTTTCATCTTCTTTTGTAACACATTCTTCTTTATTTTGGGAATTATTGTCATCAAACAGTTTTATTAAGAAACTACCAATTACAAGAATTAAAAGTGCTACAACAATATATATCCAACCAACTTCTCTTACCCAAGAGCAAAACTTGCCTAATTTAGGATAATGGCCAACGACTTCTCCTAATATTTCTTCCTCTAAAACAGGAAGAGAGTCCTCAGCATTGTTAGCATCACCTTTGGTAATAAAACCTTTATCAGTAATACGAATTATTCTATGTGTTGTAGGAATCTTTTCTCCTTCATGAATAAATGTTATAACATCTCCTATTTTGTAATCATTGGTTTTTTTGATTAGAATTAAATCTCCAATATTAACTTCTACAGGATCTTTGTTTTCAATAAGAATACTTGTTCCATTCATACTTCCTGTTTCAATAGTTAATGTTGAATATCCAAAAACTGATGGCACAGGAGATTTTAGGATAAACTTATCAAAAGCAACCCAAAGAGTCAATAGGAGAACTATTCCAAATACTGTCCAAATTAGAATAGTAGATACTTTTTTTGCGATATTTTTTATTTTTTCGTGCATAGTAACACCTTTACTCATTTATTAAAGTCAAAAAAACCATTATGGTTTTCAGCTTTTTGACTGGGAAACCGTAATGGCTATCTCATTCTTTTTATAAAACCATACGTTATATTTACTAATTATTATTGTATTTGTTCAATTGAAACTGTTAAAGAAAATGATAATTCAGTAGTGATGCCACTGTATTCAGTTTCTCCAACTTCACTAATATTATCTTTAATGTCATTATATGCTTTATCATTTGCCTTATATCCAATAGCTGTATCTTTAATGTTTTTGTTATCTATATTTGAATCTTCAAAAGACCATTCCCAAGAAATAGTATAAGTAATATTTACTTGCTCATTAATTTCTAGTTTAATACCATCATTTGACGATTCATCGCTAATTTTATTAATTAAATCATTAAAATAGTCACCAGTATAAACATCAGTACTAGTATTTTCATTTTTACTTTTAGTTACTTTCCACTTTATAGGTTTATAATCACCAAGACTAATTTCACTGGTTGCATTCCCACTAAAAGATAACTTTGCTAGAACTTCAGCTGATCCAGATATATTAATTGTCATAGAGCCACTTGTACCTGGAGCAACAACTTTTGAAGCACTACTATCCGCTTTAACAACTACATCTCCAGTACCATTTACAGTAGTAGTTGTATTATTATTGTTATTATCTATTTTATATTCATTTCCAAATAAATTTTCAGCATCTACAGTTATAACATATCCCCATTTTGCAGCTGTTGCAGTTTGGTTACCTATAGTTTCACTAGTTACATATTTTGAATACGTAAAAGCACCCATTCCCAAAACTAGCCCTAACATGAGAACAACACTAATAATTGCTAAAAGCTTTTTATTTTGATAAAACTTTATTTTTGTCATATCTTTTTGTACTTTCTTTTGTATTTTTTAGTATAAAAATTTAATAAATCTTTTAAACTAAAATTACCTCATTATTATTTTAATACAAAAGAAATTGTTTGTCAATGGTGAGTTTTTTATCATCATTTTGTGAATTTTTTTCAATTATATCTTTTTAAAAAAAGAAAGTAGTGTTTATTCTTCCATTAGGAAGATATTAAACGCTACTTATTGTTTTTAATTAAAACTTCTTACGACGAATAAATACTAATCCAAGAAGTAATAAGCTTGTAAATAGAATAGAAGCACTATTTCCACAGCCAGATGATTTTTTTGCTTCATATTGAGCTGTAATAGTTAAGTCACTTGTAACACTTGCAAATTCTTTGTCCCAACCTTTGAATGCAAATCCATCTACTTCTGGAGCAGTTGGAGCAGTTGCTGCTTCGCCTTCTTTGACTTTTTCTTCTTTTAGTACTGTTCCATCTTTACCAAGGAATTTAACTGTGTATTCTTTTTGAGTTCCTTTTTCTTCGTAAAGTGCTGTAACAGTTAAGTCACTTGTAACACTTGCAAATTCTTTGTCCCAACCTTTGAATGCAAATCCATCTACTTCTGGAGCAGTTGGAGCAGTTGCTGCTTCGCCTTCTTTGACTTTTTCTTCTTTTAGTACTGTTCCATCTTTACCAAGGAATTTAACTGTGTATTCTTTTTGAGTTCCTTTTTCTTCGTAAAGTGCTGTAACAGTTAAGTCACTTGTAACACTTGCAAATTCTTTGTCCCAACCTTTGAATACAAATCCTTCTACTTCTGGAGCAGTTGGTGCAGTTGCTGCTTCGCCTTCAGCAACTAATTCCTCTTTTAGCACTGTTCCATCTTTACCAAGGAATTTAACTGTATGCTTATCCGAACTTTCGCCGTACTCGATTGTGTGCATAACACTTTCTTCACCATCTTCCAGTACTGCTCTAAATTCAATAATATGTTTCTTTCCTTCTGGTAAGTATTCTACAGGAATTTCAACTTTTACATCAGTTAAAGAAAGATCATTAGTTTTAACTCCGTCAACGTATATTGCTACAGATTTAACTTCTGCTCTATAATCTTTCTTGAAGTATAATCTATAACCATATTTTGTTGATGGTTCTTTTGTATTATAAATATCAATTGTACCATATGAAGAAATGTTTGTTTTAAAACTCCAATCGATTTCTTTTTTTGTACCATCATAATATTCATAAGTAATCTTTGTTTTATATTCAGTATTAGGTGTTAAACCAGAAACACTGATATAATTATTAACTGAGTCAGCAATAACTTTTGAACCTAATTCTTTACCATTACTATCTTTTATTGTAATTTGGTAAATATTGTTATATGCTGATTTATCAAATGTTATTTTACCACTTGTTAATGTTTCTTGATTAATCTCTGCTTTGAATGAATTTACAAATACTTCTTCATCAAAGTTAGCTGTTTCAGATGTTGGAACACGTCTTGCCTTTAAAGCAAATGTCTCATATTGTACACTATCTTGAGTGAATGATTTAAATTGAATCATCGAACTGTCAACAGTAAAGAACAATTGATTGCAGATTATCGATCCTGAAGCACCTTCTGGAGATGATGGTGAAATGTATGTTGTACCAACATATTCATCACTACTCTTCTTCATATCAAGGTAATTTCTTTGAACAGCATAAGTATGTGTATGACCAAATAATACTAAATCAACATTATATTTTTGGTAAACAGGAATGAATTCTTTTGAATTATCAGTAGCAGTTGAGTTAGCAGGATAGTGCATACAAACTACTTTGTATTGAGCAGGATTATTCTTTAATACTTGGTCAAGCCATTCAACTTGAGCAGTTCTGCTTGAGCATGAACAGCTTAATGTTACGAATAATGTATCATTATATGTGAAATAGTAACATAACTCATCCATAACATCTTCTGGACCATTTAATGGATTTCCCCACATTGCTGCAAAGAATCTTCCATCTGTTGAACCAGAGCTTACTAAACCTGTAAAGTCATGGTTTCCAGGAGTTGCCATCGCAGCTATCTTTTTATAAACAGTTGGTCCAAATGAATATGACCAGTGAGAAGCACGACCAGAGTTTTCAACAATATCACCAAGATTTAATAAGAATGAAATATCCATTTTATTAATTTCAGCTGTTTGGAAAATATTCTCTGACCATTCATTATATAAATCCCATCTTGAACCAGATGTATATGTTTGTGGGTCACTTGTTAATGAGAATGTATATTTAGTATTATTTCCTTCAGAAGTTCTAAAGTAGTAAATGTCACCTTTTTCTTTTCCATCAGTGGCATACCACATATATTTAGTTCCAGGAGTTAAGTTTTCCATTCTACCTGTGCACTCATATGAACCTTCTGGAAAGTCTTCATCTTGTTTTAGAGCAATACCAGGTTTAGAAGCTAAAGGAGCGCTGAAGTCAACTTTAACCTTTTCAAGATCTACTCTAAATGCCTTTTCAAAGTTTGTGTCATCTTGTGTTGTTACCATACAATAAACATTTGCACTTTCAGAGTGAAAATGGATAGTGGCCATTGTAGATGAATCTTCACCATATTGTGTTGATGCGAAATAAATCATACCGCTTTTTACAAAAGTGGCAGCGTTTACACTAACACAAATGAAAAATATCATTGCAAAACACATTAATCCTAAAGTTAATGATTTAAAGAATTTAAATAAATTAAATTTCATAATATAGTATATTCCTTTCATTATTTTTGCAATATTATTATATACTATTTTTTAGTAAACTTCAAGATGTGCAAATTAAAAAAACAAAAAAGAGCTATAAAAGCTCAAACCCAGAAAGCCGTATCAGGTACCAGTACTTCGGTACCTATTTACTCATGTGATAGCATAAAGCATCACAGTGGCAGTCTCTATTGCATATTTTCGGGATTCTTATAAAAATTGTATAAGCATTCAACGCCCAATATGCCTCAACTTCCGATAAAGAATTGTTCGCTTCGCATTTATAAAAACTCGAACTTCCCAGGCTCGTTTATTATATGATATTTAAAGCCAAATGTCAATCAGGTTTTTTGTTTTTTTATTTCCGATTCTACTTCTTTTCGTAATTTGATTATAGCATATATATTTATAACACCTAATAAAACCATTCCCATATCAATTATATTCCATATAGAATTATTATTAAGAAAAACTCCTAAAAATATTCCTAACAAAAAAAGGAATTTATATATAATATGAAATATTTTATTTCTTTTAGAAAAAAACAATAAATTACTTTCTCCTAAATAATATTCACTACAAACAGTTGCCAAAGCAAAAGTAATCATAAAAAAGGCTGCTAGAACTATTCCAAATTTACCAAAAATAATTGTGAAGACATTAATAATTAAACCAACTTGTGAATCACAACTAATATTAATATCATATAGTAATATCATAAATCCTGTTATTGAACAAATTATTATCGTATCAATAATAACTCCAAAACAAGATATATAACCTTGATTTATTGGATCAGTTGATTCTGCCATAGCACTTATAGTTGGCATAGTGCCTAAACCTGCTTCGTGAGAGAATAAACTTCGCTTGAAACCAACAAATATTACTCCTCCAGCAATACTTTCTTTTGAGAAAGCATCTATTATTATATCTTTTAAAACAACTGGAAATTTGGTAATATTAAAAATAATTAATACTAACCCTATTAGAATATATGATATAGACATTATTGGAACAATAAATTCAGAAAACTTAACAATTGTTTTTGTTCCTCTGAAGATAACAAAAAAAGTAAAAATTAAAAGAAAAACAAATATAACTATTTCGGGAATATTAAGAGTTATATTAATAGTTTCACTAATTGTATTTACTTGTAAAGGCTGAAAGAAAATTGTATTTGATAGCACTAAAAAAATTGATATTACAATTGCTATATGTTTTTTTCCTAATCCTTTGGCAATATAATATGCACTTCCGCCTCTATTTTCCCAAGCTATTTTTTCCTTGTAAAGTTGTCCTAAAGTATTCTCCATAAAAGATAAAATACTTGAAAAGAAAGCATGTATCCACATCCAAAAAAGTGTTCCCTTGCCTCCAACAATTAAAGCACTCGTTATACCAACAATATTTCCTGTTCCGATGTGGGAAGCAAGAGATACCATAAAAGCTTGATAACTTGATTTATCTTTTTTCTTTACCATTATTTTGTATGATTTTATTGGTGATTTCAATTGAATAAATCGATATTTTATAGTAAAATAAATAGAGATAATAAAGAAAAAGCATATAATAATATTTATAAGCATTTTATCACCACTAAAATATATGTTTAAAAGGAGCTTTTTATACAATGGAAAACTTTTCTCATCAACATAAATACAATACTTTAACGGAATATCTTGAAAAAAGATTCAATAGGAAGATATTTAAAGTTGCCTTAAATGGCAATTTCACTTGCCCTAATAGAGATGGTGTTATCAGCACTCGTGGGTGCATCTTCTGCTCCCCTAGTGGTAGTGGAGATTTTGCTGGCAACAAAAATGACTCTTTAGAAACACAATTTGAAATGGTTCGAAGTATCATTCACCAAAAATGGCCTAAAGCAGGATATATTGTTTATTTTCAGGCAAATACTAATACTTATAAACCCTTACCAGAATTAAAAGAGTTATACGAAAAAGCTATTAGTTTAAATGAAAACATTGTAGCAATAAGTATTGCAACTCGTCCTGACTGTTTAGATAAAAGTATTTTAGATTATCTAAGTGACTTAAATAAAAAAATACCTGTTTTTATTGAATTAGGTCTTCAAACAATCAATGAGAAGACAAGTATTTTGATTAATAGAGGTTATAAGCTAAATACTTTTGATAATGCTGTAAAAGCCTTACGTCAAAGAAATATTGAAGTTATTATTCATATTATAAATGGTTTCCCAAATGAAAATGAAAGTGATATGTATGAAACAATTCTCCACTTAAATACTTTAGATATTCAAGGTATAAAAATACATTCATTATTTGTCTTAGAAAATACTGAACTAGGAAAAATGTATCAAGAAAAACAATTTGATATGTTATCATTAGAAGAGTATGTAAAAATAACAAGCAACCAAATAGCTCTTCTAAAGCCAAATGTTATCATTCATCGCATTAATGGTGACGCTCCAAAAGATATGCTAATAGCTCCTGAATGGAGTTTAAAGAAACTTGTAGTGATGAATGAAATAGATAAATATATGAAGACAAATAACCTTTATCAAGGAAAATACTACCAAAAGAAGGAATAAAACTATGCCACTATATATAATCAAGCAAGACATTACCAAATTCAAATGTGATGCAATCGTCAACTGTGCAAACAAATCACTTCTCGGTGGTGGTGGAGTCGATGGAGCAATCCATAGTGCTGCTGGTCCACTTCTTCTAGAAGAATGCAAAACACTAGGAGGGTGCAAAACTGGTGAAGCTAAAATCACCAAAGGCTATAATCTTCCTTGTAAATATATAATCCATACAGTAGGCCCTGTATGGTTTGGAGGATTAAATAATGAAAAAGAAAAACTTGAATCTTGTTATAAGAATTCATTAAATCTTGCCAAAGAATATTGTTGTAAAAGTGTTGCTTTTGCACTGATTTCTTCTGGTATCTATGGATATCCAATAGAAAAAGCTCTTACAGTTGCTATTAATACAATAAACGAGTTTTTAAAAACAAATGAATTAGATATTTATATTACTTTAATTGATAAAATAATTTCTCAAATAAACAAAGAATATTACGATAAAATCAAAAAGTATATAAAGTAACATTAAAAGGCGGTTCTTACGCATAATCGGGTATGGCTAAACAAATAATTAATGAGATGATTGTT
>CAYMGD010000021.1:0-36112 GCA_964389905.1 uncultured Coprobacillus sp.
TGCCAGTCTGTCACACTGGAGATCGCGGGTTCAAGTCCCGTTGGAACCGCCATTTATGTGCCTATAGCTCAATTGGATAGAGCGTCTGACTACGGATCAGAAGGCTGGGGGTTCAAGTCCTCTTGGGCACGCCATTTTGATAAATTAACCTTAAAATTGGGTTGACATTCCAAATAAAAAGATATATAATTTATATGCTATCCGGGAAATAGCTCAGCTTGGTAGAGCGCTTGGTTTGGGACCAAGATGTCGCAGGTTCGAATCCTGTTTTCCCGACCATTTATTGCAGGTATGGTTTAATGGTAGAACAACAGCCTTCCAAGCTGCTAGTGCGAGTTCGATTCTCGTTACCTGCTCCATTTAAAAACGATTAGTCTTGATAAAATGAATTAAAGATGTCAAGACTATTTTTTTACGCTTTTTTAGCGGTTTTACGGTTAGAATTGGCATAAAACAAGCGAATTTTTATCAGATTTTATGGTCTGGTGGATTTTTTTATTTGCTTTTGTATTAAAATTGTAGTCATTCTAGTGCTTTTTAACAGTAGGTGTTAGAACGATTATTTCGACACTCTTGAATCAACTTTTTTGAGAAAAAATATTTGTAGCCGAGTAAATGACTGCTATTTTTTAACTAAATATTGTTGTAAGAGTTTTAAAACAGTTACTAAGCCTGTTTTGAAGTTGCTCAGCAGTTTCAAATCCACCATTTTTAATCCATGCACTTAGACAAGCGGATGTACAAGCAGTCATTGTCATTAGTAAATATGTTAATTGTTCGTCTGGGATAGATAAGTTTGGAAAGAAATAAACCACGTTAGTACCGATATATTTAGCATGAGAGTTATAAAGAAAGTCTATGCGATTACAATCAACAATTGCTTTAAGCAACGTTTTATTGTCCATCCATTCTTGAATAAATTTGAGTGATGTTTCTTTAGAACTGCAATTTTCCATCTTCTCAAATTCTCGACCAACTTTTTCAAATATCTTATCACATAAATATGATAAAACGTCGGTGATATTATCAAATAGTCGGTAAAATGTAGCACGTCCGACATTTGATGCCTTTTGTACGTCTGTAACTGTTATTTCAGTAAAATTTTTGTTGCTTAAACAAAGTAACAAGCCATTACCTATTTTTTTAGCGGATTTTTTTGCTCTTTCGTCATTAGAAATATGATACATATTTTACTCCTTTTGTTCCATAATGGAAAATCACATTGTAGAACTATTGTATCACAAAAATAAATATGATACAATAGTTTTACAAAATGTATTTTTAGAAAGGAGCATTTTTTATGGAAACAATTATTAATGCGTGGTTATCAATTTGGCTTTATATAATGGCGGGAATTGGTATTTATTTAGCAATAAAGGTTTGGAAAAATCGCAAAGAATGGGATAAGATTAATATTCTTTGTACACTAGCAGTTATAGTATTAGTACTTCATGTTATTGAAGAGTGGGTATTTCCGGGTGGACTTCATTATTCATATAACTTTAGTCATGGCTCAACAGACCTTGCTCGTTACCCAATGAATAGACTTACTGATATGATTACGAACTTTGGCGGTGTTATTCTCGGGTGTGTTGTTCTTAAGTTTTGGGGATTTAGAAAACCTGCAGGAATTGCGGTTATGTTATTCTCGGCATTTGAGGTCGTAATTCATATTGTTATTGGAATTAATTCTTTAAATACCTTTGGAAAATATGGAATGCAAATTTTATATTCACCTGGTTTAGTAACATCATTATTTGGCTTTTTGCCAATTACAATTGAACTTGCAATTCATTTATTTAAGAAAGAAAATAGAGCAAGCATAAAACAATGGGTGATGGCTGTTGTTGCAATGTTCGGTTTTTGCTTTTTGTTAATTAATTTGCCCGAGATGGTTTTAGGTAGCGAAAATAGTCCTTACGCATTTACTGATAGGGGTTATTACGAGCGATATGCAGAAGAATTTGAAAAAGATAATGGCTTTAAATATGATGAATACGAGATAATAGAGGAGGCAGAATAAATGAATAAAAGAACTATGGTCGCTCATGATAAAAAAGGTCATGAGATGATTGTCACAGTGCGTGGAGCGTTAAATGTAGATTCACCCTGTGCTAGATATACAGGTTATAAACCTGAAAAAGTACTCTTAAAGAAAGGGTCAATTAGACTTAAAGGTTATATGCCTTTGCCTTGTGATATTATATTAGAACGAGATGTCCCTGTAAAGTTAAGAGATGAAGTGACGATTTATACAGACGTTTTTCGTCCCAATGATGATAAAACTCATCCTGCAATTATAGCAATGAGCCCTTATGGAAAAGAGATTGGCTCACAGTGGTTGGATGATACTCCAAATCATGCAGGTATTCCTATGAGTGCTACATCGGGTTTGCAAAAGTTTGAAGGTCCCGATCCCGCTTATTGGTGTAATCACGGATATGCTATTATTAATCCTGATGTACGTGGTGCTTACAATTCCGAGGGAATAATATTATTCTTTGGCAGTGATTATGGTAGAGACGGGTATGATATAATTGAGTGGGTAGCTAAACAATCGTGGAGTAATGGGAAAGTAGGTATGAGTGGTAACTCTTGGCTTGCTATTTCTCAATGGTTTACGGCAGCACAAAGACCACCACATCTTGCAGCAATTGCTCCTTGGGAAGGACTTTCTGATTGCCACCGTGAGATAGCTACTCGTGGTGGTGTTATGATGCCCGAATTTGTAAAAATGTTATCCGATTCTTTTGCCTCAACTGAAAATGGTGGAATCGAGGATGTAATAGCGATGATGAATGAACAAGCTACTATGAATTCTTGGTGGGATGATAAAGAGGCTGAACTTGAAAATATAGATGTTCCCGCATATATTGTTGCAAGTTATACAAATCCAATTCATACTTATGGTACATTAGAAGGATATAGACGTATTTCTTCAAAAGATAAATGGTTAAGAATTCATAACACAGGAGAGTGGGATGATTATTACCATAAAGGACATACAGAGGAACTTCGACAATTTTTTGATTTCTATTTGAAAGGCGAGAATAACGGATGGAAAAATACTCCTAAGGTTCGTGTCAGTGTCCTTAATCCGGGAGGAAAAGATATTGTAGATCGAATAGAAGAAGAGTTTCCTATTCCTCGTACTAAATATAAAAAATTATATTTGGATTCAACAAAGAAAAAACTTGCTGAATCAACTGTTACTGAAGAAAGTTACATCGAATATAATTCTGATTGCAAGAATAAAAAAGTTAAATTTGATATGCGAATGATTGAAGATACCGAAATAACAGGATATATGAAATTGAGACTTTGGGTGTCTGCACTTGATAATGATGATATGGACTTGTTCGTTAAGGTTGAAAAACGTCGTCCATGCGGTTTACCATATAAGTTTTCTATTGGTCCAGGGATGGATATATCAGCTAAAGGTTATATTCGTGTATCGCTTAGAGCATTGGATGAAGAAAAGAGTACCGAAGAAAACCCTCGTCAATCTATGTTAAAGGAAGAAAAACTTGAAAAAGGAGATATTGTTCCAGTTGACATTTTGATATGGCCTATGGGACTTAAATTTAAAAAAGGAGATTTATTATGTGTAACAGTATCTCCTTATAAGACTAAGAAAATGTGGACAGGCCCATTCAAATTAAAAATGGCAAAGATAAATCTTCCAAAAGAAGGATATACATATATGCCTGATGAAAAAACAGAAATGTATACTATCGGTGGAGAAGAAATGTTTGCAGGTTCTAAAGTTGATACAGCCGAAATGCCTAAAGACCATAACAAAGGTAGACATCGTATTTATGCAGGTGGTAAATATGATAGCTATCTTTATGTGCCAATAATTCCTATGAAGAAATAAATCTATAAAATGACGCTGAAATTAAGGTCCTTACGCTTAATAGGGTATTTAAAGAACATAAAACTGTTATTCAATTATTACAAATTTTTATTTGTATAGAATAACAGTTTTTTTGTTCAAAAGTTTAAATATCATTAACTATAATTACATTTATAACCTAAATTCTTCATTAAAATTATATACATATAAAAGCATAGAAAATTAGCAATTAACTTCCTATATTTTGGGATAATTATTGCTTTTTTTGTTTGAATTTCTACACCAGTTATTAGACTTTTTTGTCTAATACGTGTATAATTATATGCGTACAGAGGCAGTGCCATAACATCTAAGGTAAAATGTTTATTGTATTTATAGCCTTAATATTAAAAACATTAATATTTAATGAAACAATTAAAAATGGTAGTATTAGTAAATATAGTACAAATGATATATTAAAAGAAATGCAAAAGATATCAATTATAAGATTTAATGAAACACTAGAAATGTTAACTGAAATATCAAGTACACAAAAGAAGATATTTAAAGCATTTAAAGTAAATGAACCTATAATTAATAATTAAGAGCCACAGTTAAGCGGCTCTTTTATACGTGTATAATTTCGATGCGGAATTTAGGTTACTACTAAAACTGCATCGTGAAACATTTTGATTTAAAGGCTTTCCAAGAAACTGAATCTTTGTTTCGTAAGATTCGAATGATATTATTCAATAGAACTTGAATGAATAAAGAATATCTCAACCTATAGTTGAATAACACTAAAAATTTAATTTATTGTTTGGTTTACATAATTATTGTATAATGTTAGTGTAATCGATTATGAATATTGAATGAAAGGAAAAATTAAAATGACTATTGGTGAAAAAATAAAAGAATTGAGAATTAAATATGACTTAACTCAAGAAAAGTTAGCAGATTATTTGTTTGTTTCATATCAAGCAGTTTCAAAATGGGAATGCGGTTTATCAAATCCAGATTTGACTTTGATTGCACCTTTAACTAAATTATTTAATATTACTTCAGATGAATTACTTGGTATAACACCAAAAGAAGAAATAGATTCTAGATATGAAGAATTAAAGAGTATGTATCAAGAAACTTGGCAAACAGGTGATTTAAGAAAAAGATATGAAATATGTAAAGATGCTGTATGTGAATATCCAAAAGATATGTTTTTTTTATCTGAACTTGCATGGGCAGAAGCAATGAAATCGTTTGAATATAAAGATGATAAAGAATACATTGAAGCACAGGAAAAAGCAATTAGAATATTTGCGAGAGTAATAGAAGATTGCAAAGATAATGAGATAAGAAATCGTTCTATTTTTGGAATAATTCAATATCTATCATTTAGGGGAAGGTATGATGAAGCTAAGAAATATTTAGAACAATACCCAAATAATGAATACTTTTCTAAGGATGAATTGATGGACTATTGCTTGATTGGAGAAGAAAAATCAATTCATCATCAAAAAATGTTAGATAAGTTGATTTATAAGATATTAAATAATTTAGGAACTAGTTCAATTGAATCAATAGAAGCTCAAGAAAAAATTATCAATGCCATTATAATTGATGAAAATTATTTAGGTTATAATGATGTTTTATCAGATAATTATTTAGCAAAAGCCAAACTATACATAAAAGCAAATGAATTTGATAAGTCAATTGAAGCATTGCGAAAAGCAAAATATTATGCACTAGAATATGATAGATTAATGGAAAATGAGTTATATCAATATACTAGTCCATTCCTAAATAGAATAGTTATTAAAACGAAAGATATTTGTTCTAGTGACACTTTAACTAGATATGAAGGATTTATTGAAAACATACAAGGTGATATATTTAATTCAATAAAAGATAAAGAAGAGTATAAAAAACTTTTTTGAAAAATTAGACTTTAAATTTGTATTACAAGAAGACGGATTAAATAATTAGAATATCCTATAATCAAATGCATATAAAAATAGAGAAAAATTAAAGAAAAATAAGGAACGAATAATTAACTTTTGTTTGAAGGATTGGTAGAACGAGATTTAGCTATTTATGCTCAATCATTTGGTACAAAACTGTTTCATTATCAAGACTATAAGAACAATGAAACTGATGCAGTAATAGAATTTGAAAATAGCGATAGGTGTGTATTTGAAATAAAACTTGGTGGAAAGAAAATAGATGAAGGTGCAAGTAATTTAATAAAAGTTTGCCAGGACATTGAAAATAATGGAGGTAAGTCACCAAAATCAAATGTATGATTTGTGTAGTATCAAATGCTGCATATCAAAGAGTAGACGGAGTCTATGTTGTTCCGATTACCACACTCAAAAATTAACAAATTTTGTATTACTACTAAAAATATTTTCTTCAGAAATTAGAACTAGTAAAAGTAATATTTTATTAAACAAATTTACAATATCAGTTATTTCTATTTAAAAAAAAGTTCACACATAACACTATTAATAAAATTTTTACAACGTTCAAAGTGAAAATAATAAAAATACTTTTAATAATACACATTTTGTATTATAATTATAGTAGATATTAATAATATAGAAAAATACTAAAGAAATATTATGGAGGAAGTAAAATGAACAAAACATTGAACGATTTAAAAGAAAGAAGAAGCTGCCGAAAGTATTTACCAAAGCAAGTTGAAGCAGAAAAACTTGATGCCATTTTAGAAGCGGGGACTTACGCTCCAACAGGTATGGGAAAGCAATCACCTGTGATTGTAGCAATTCAAAATAGCGAGCTTATTAAAAGAATAGCTAAACTTAATGCAGGAGTAATGAATATGGATAGAGATCCTTTCTATGGCGCACCAACCTTAATTATTGTTCTTGCAAATCCTGAAATATTGACATACCAATATGATGGTGCACTAGTAATGGGGAATTTAATGAATGCTGCTCAAGCTGTAGGCGTCGATTCATGTTACATTTTTAGAGCAAAAGAAGTGTTTGAAAGCAAAGAAGGAAAAGAACTTTTAAAAGAATGGAATATTCCTACAAACTACGAAGGAATTGGAAATTGTATTTTAGGTTATAGAGCTGAAGGTGGAGTAAAAGAACCACTACCAAGAAAAGAGAATTATATTGTGAAAATATTATAAGGAGAAAGATTTATGAACAAACATTTAAAAAACTATTTTGAAAGTAAAGGACTTATTGTTGAAGGGGATCGTGCATATGGCATTATTGATGACTATGAAGTGAATGCTTTCTTAGATCCATTTGCCAATGTTGACCCATTAAAAATTCAAATATCTTGCTTTTTATCAAGTGATGACAAATTAAAAGCAATTCAAGAAATTAATAATGAAGGGATAAAGAAACTAAACGTTGTTGGCAACAGATATGGTATATTATTAGGCTTAAATGACATTACAATTAAGAAGTTAACAACAAGAATGGATGAAATACTAAAAAAAGTAATTAATGCTTTGAAATATAATGGTGCTTTTGGTTCAGATTATTGTCCTATTTGTGCATAAAAGTTTAATGAAGAAACAAAAAGATTATGTTCTGTTAATGGATTTAAAATATCTATAGACTTAGACTGTGTTTCAGAGATTAATAATCAAATAAAAACAGAAAATGAAGAATTTGCAAAAGCTCCTAATAACTTTGCCAAAGGATTTGTTGGAGCATTAATAGGTGCTTTAGCAGGTGCAGTGATTGCTGTTATATTATATTTATTGGGCTACGTTTCTGCTTTATCTGGTTTTGTGGCAACGATACTTGGAGCTTATCTTTACAAAAAACTTGGAGGAAAGCCTAACAAAATTATGATTATTACAGTTGTTGCAACATCATTTGTTATCCTTATTCTTACAACAGTTTTTGTATATGCATATTATGCAGCTGCATTAGAATATGGTAGTTTAGGTACAGCACTACAAAATGCAGATTTTAAATCAGCTTTTACACATGATATAGTTATGACTATATTGTTTACTGTAATAGGTTCAGTATATGAAATAATAGCTTTAATTAAATCAATTAAAAGAGATACAACATTGTAAAATTTATAAGAAACATTAAACTTAATATCTCTTTCTATATATTATAAATATTATATATTGATATTATGAAATAGTATGAATGTCTTTCTATATAACATATAATAACATATATAAGTAATATATGAAATAAGTATATAAACTTATATCTTATGTTTTTATGCTTTATAGAAAGGCATTTTTTAAAAGATTATACACAATATAAATTGGTAGCGATTTCACATATTGACAATAAAAAATAATAATGATAAAATACTATGCGAAGGTGAAAGATTAACCATGAAAGTGGTGGTCTTTTTGTTTATTGAGGAGGAATTAATATGCTTAAAACATTGAGTAAGAGTATAAGAGAATATAAAAAACCCTCAATTCTTACTATAATAATAGTTTCATTTGAAGTAATAATGGAATGTTTAATTCCATTTGTTGTTTCAATGCTTATCGAAAGTATTGAAAAAGACCAAGGATTAAAGATGTTATTCTTATATGGTGGATTATTAATTTTGATGGCTATAATATCTTTAACTTGTGGAGCCTTAGCAGGAAAGTTTTGCGCAACGGCATCTTGTGGCTTTGCTAGAAACTTAAGAAAGGATATGTTTGCAAAGATTCAAACTTATTCGTTTGAAAACATTGATAAATTTCAAACGTCATCACTTGTTACAAGGCTGACAACTGATATAGTTAATGTGCAAGAAGCTTATATGATGTTAATAAGAACAGCTATAAGAAGTCCATTTATGTTAGTGTTCTCATTTATTATGGGCTTTATGATGGGTGGTAAAGTTGCAATTGTATACGTATGTGTTATACCTGTTTTACTATTTGGTCTTATAATGATTGCAAGAAAAGCAATGCCTTTATTTAGAAGAGTATTTAGAAAGTATGATAACTTAAATAATTCAATTCAAGAAAATATAAAAGGTATGCGAGTTGTTAAATCATTTGTTAGAGAAGATTTTGAAATCAAAAAATTTGATAATGCTGCTTCAGATGTTTGTAAAGATTTCACAAAAGCCGAAAGAATTTTAGCTTGGAATAGTCCAATTATGCAAATATGTTTATATAGTATTATGATAGTTATTTTATCATTTGGTTCAAAAACTGTAATAACAACCTTTGGCCAAAGTTTAGGAATCTCCCAAATGTCAGCTTTATTAACATATGGTGTACAAATATTAATGAGTTTAATGATGATTTCAATGATTTATGTTGTTCTAACAATGTCAATTGAATCAGCTGAACGTATATGTGAAGTGCTAAAAGAAGAAAGTACACTGAAAAATCCTGAAAATCCTATTATGGAAGTAAAAGACGGATCAATTAAATTTGAAAATGTTTCATTTAAATATGCTTCAAGTAAAATGATTTTAAATGACATCAATTTATCAATCAACAGTGGTGAAACTGTGGGTATAATTGGTGGTACAGGAAGTGCTAAAACAACATTAATCCAACTAATCTCAAGATTATATGATACAACTAGCGGTAATGTTTACGTTGCAGGTGAAAATGTTAAAGATTATGATATGGATGTTTTACGTTCGGAGGTTGCAGTTGTTTTACAAAAGAATGTATTATTCAGCGGTACTATCAAAGAAAACTTGCGTTGGGGAAATATCAATGCTACTGACGAAGAATTAGAAAGAGTTTGTAAACTAGCACAAGCTGATGAATTTATTAAATCATTTCCTGAAGGATATGATACCTATATTGAACAAGGTGGAACTAATGTTTCAGGTGGACAAAAACAAAGACTTTGTATTGCTAGAGCTTTACTAAAAAATCCTAAGATTATTATATTTGATGACTCAACAAGTGCTGTTGATACTAAAACAGATGCTCTAATTAGAAAAGGTTTGAGAGAATATATCCCTGAAACAACAAAGATTATCATTGCTCAAAGAATCAATAGTGTTCAAGAGGCAGATAAAATTATCGTTATGGACAATGGCAATGTTTGTGGCGTAGGAACACATGAAGAACTGCTACAAACAAATAGAATCTATAAAGAAGTTTACGAATCTCAAAATAAGGTGGGTGACGATAATGAATAAAACACCTAAAAAGAATAATTTAAAAAGATTAATTGGAATGCTTTTCAAGTTTTATCCTGGAAAAATGACAGTGACAATAATATTTATTATCATTAATGCTATTGTTTCAGCGATGCCAGCAATATTTATGAAAAATGTTATTGGTATCGTTGATGGAGCATATAAGACAGGAAATTGGAATGGTGTTTCAAACGAAATATTAAGACTAGTACTAATACTTGGTATGCTATATGTTATATCAATAATTGCAGGTATCGTATACAATCAATTATTAGCTATTATTACTCAAGGGTTCCTAAAGAAAATGCGTGGAGAAATGTTTAGCCATATGCAAACTCTACCAATTAAATATTTCGATACTAACAATCATGGAGATATAATGAGTTATTATACTAATGATATTGATACTTTAAGACAAATGATATCACAAAGTATTCCTCAATTATTAAGCTCTGGAGTCATTGTTATCTCGATATTGAGCATTATGTTATGGTATAGCATTTGGTTAACAATAGTTGTGGTATGTGGAATTGGTTTAATCCTTTTAATCACTAAGACTGTTGGTGGCAAGAGTGCTAAATACTTTATCGCTCAACAAAAAGCAGTTGGTAAAACTGAAGGTTACATTGAGGAAATGATGAATGGCGAAAAAGTAATCAAAGTATTTACTCATGAAGAAAAAAGCCTTGAAGACTTTAATAAAGTAAATGATTACCTTTTTGAACAAGCTGAAAAAGCCAATAAATATGCTAATATGCTTATGCCAATACTAAATAACATTGGCAATATCTTATATGTTATTGTAGCATTTATGGGTGGATTCTTATTAGTAAGTAATGCCAAAAACTTGAGCATTTCTGGTCAAGCATTAGCAATTGAAATTGTTGTATCATTCCTTAATATGACAAAACAATTCACTAGTAATGTAAGTCAAGTATCAAATCAAGTAAATGCTGTTGTAATGGGCTTAGCTGGTACAAGTCGAATATTTAATTTACTTGATGAAGAGTCAGAAACTGACAATGGTTATGTTACTTTAGTTAATGCTAAAGTTGAAAATGGTGAAATCATTGAATGCCAAGAACGAACAGGAACATGGGCTTGGAAACATCCTCATGGAGATGGAACATTAACTTACACATTACTGGCAGGTGATGTGCAAATGTATGATGTTGATTTTGGCTACGTGGAAAATAAAATTGTTTTGCATGATGTTTCACTTTATGCTAATCCAGGACAAAAGATTGCCTTTGTTGGAGCAACAGGAGCAGGTAAAACAACTATTACTAATCTAATTAATCGTTTTTATGATATAGCTGATGGAAAAATTAGATATGATGGAATAAACATTAATAAGATTAAAAAAGCTGATTTAAGACGTTCATTAGGAATTGTTCTTCAAGATACAAATTTATTTACAGGTACAGTTCTTGAAAATATTAGATATGGCCGATTAGATGCTACTGATGAAGAATGTATTAATGCCGCAAAACTAGCAGGAGCAGATGACTTCATTAGTAAGATGAAAGATGGATACAATACTTTCTTAACTAATAACGGAGGAAATCTTTCACAAGGACAACGACAACTAATCGCTATAGCTAGAGCAGCTGTTGCAGATCCTCCAGTTATGATCCTTGATGAAGCAACATCATCAATAGATACTAGAACAGAAGCAATTGTCCAACGAGGAATGGATGCTCTAATGAAAGGTAGAACTGTGTTTGTAATTGCTCATCGTCTTTCAACAATTAGAAACTCTGATGTTATTATGGTACTAGAACACGGTCATATAATAGAAAGAGGAACTCATCAAAAATTACTTGAGGAAAAAGGACAATATTATCAACTTTATACTGGCGCCTTTGAACTTGAATAAGATATTAGACTTTATTTGATTACTTTAGAAGAAATCAAGTAGAGTCTTTTTTTGATAAGTCAATATATTTACAAAAAAATTCTATTATGATATAATTAAACAAATTTCAAAAGAAAAGAGGATAGCAATGTCAATACAAAAAGTAAAAGATTATTTTGCAAAATATGGAATAGAAAATAGAGTAAGGGAGTTTGGTGTTTCAAGTGCTACTGTTGAACTAGCTGCTGAAGCCTTGAACTGCAAGCCTTGTATGATTGCGAAGACAATGTCATTTATGACACATAATGGTCCAATTCTTATTGTAACAGCAGGTGATATGAAAATTGATAATGCCAAATACAAAACTTTTTTTACTTTAAAAGCTAAGATGTTGACACCAGATGAATTAATACAATTTATTGGTCATCCTGCAGGAGGAGTATGCCCTTTTGCTATTAATGATAATGTAAAAGTATATCTAGATATATCATTAAAGAGATTTGAAACTGTTTTTCCAGCTTGTGGGAGTGGTAATAGTGCTATAGAACTAACAATCCCTGAACTTGAAAAATATTCAAATTTTATTTCATGGATTGATGTATGCAAAGGAAAGAATTAATATTATGAAGCAAGAAGAAAAAACAAATGTAATAAGAATTCTTAAAGCTAAGAAAATAGCATATGAGTATTATACTTATGAATGCGAAAAAGCTATTTCAGGGGTAGAAGTAGCAAGAATATTAAATATAGACTCTCAAAAAGTTTTTAAAACTTTAGTTACAACTAGTAAAAGCAATAAAAACTATGTATTTGTGATACCAGTTGACAAAGAACTTGACTTAAAAAAAGCAGCTGCAGTAACGAAAGAAAAATATATTGAGATGATTCATCAAAAAGATTTATATCCTTTGACAGGATATGTACATGGAGGATGTTCTCCAATAGGAATGAAAAAACTTCTTCCTACTATAGTTGATAAATCTTGCGAGAAGCAAGAAGAAATAGTTTTTAGTGCAGGTAAAATTGGTGTGCAAGTTAAAATAGCAATTAATGACTTAAAAAAAATAATTGCTTTAAACGTTTTTGATGTAACCAAAGAGGACAATTTATGAAATTACGATTAAAGAATTTAAAATATTCCTTGCGTAGCTTAAGCATATTAATAAAAAGTCATCCTTTGTATTTAGTATGTAGCATTATTAGTATGGTATGTTTAGTTATTAATAGTTTAATACCTATAAATGTTGTTAATAAAATAATTACAATGTTTCAAGAAAATAAAAGTTTCAAAGAAATAGTAGTAGTTATTTTGATTAATAGCATAATAACAATAATTACTTATATCATAAGTGAAAGTGTTAGTGTTATTAAAATATATATAAACTCACATTTTACTCTTTCTTTCTCAACAACTCTTTTTAAGAAAATGTCGAGTATTGATTACGAATTTCACCAAAATCATCAATTCTTAGATAATTATATGAGAGCTTTAGATGCTGGAGCTGAAAACATATATGGTGTAGCGAATAATCAAATGGAACTAATTAAAGAAATTGTGAGAAGTATTTTCCTTTTCTCAATTATCTTCAGTGCAAGTTATATTGCAGTTATTTATGCAGTAGTTATTGCAATTATTTATATGTTTTTAAAGAGAACATCAGCAGAATTACAGTTTGAAAGAATGAATGAACAACGTCCATTTCAAAGGTTAGAATGGGGAATATCACGAATGTATTTTGTAAAAGATGCAATTCCTGATATTAAAACAACAGAAATAAATAATGTTATGTTAGAAGAGTATGAAATAGCTAATCAAAAGAGACTAGAGATATATAAGAAAACAACATCTAAGAAGGCTATTATTGATGCTATTGGAAATGCTTTAATGGCTACAATTTTCCCTGTAATAATGTTATGTGCTTGCATATCAACTATTAATGCGTTAGATTTAGCTTTGATATCATCGTTAAGTGTTGCCGCAACCACTATTTCTAACACCATATACAACTTCACAAACGTAATTACATCTATTCAAATTCATTCATTAGAAGCTAAAGTTACCTTTGAAGTTTTAGATATGGATTCAAAAATAGAAGGTAAAGGTGGATGTGAAGTTAATGAAGAGTTTCACACTCTTGATATTAAAAATGCTTTGTTTGCTTATACGGATAAAAATATAATAGATGATATTTCACTATCAATTTCTTCGGGAGAAAAAATTGCCATCGTTGGAACAAATGGAGCAGGGAAAACAACTCTTGTAAAACTTCTCCTACGTTTATATGATGTTAAAGAAGGGAAAATAACATATAATGGAATTAATTATAAAGAAATAAATCCTAAAAGTTTAAGGAAGAAAATCGGAGCTGTTTTTCAAAGTCCTGAAGTTTACAGCGTATCAATTGGGGAAAATATCTTATTAAAGAAAATTGAAACAAAAGAAGAAGAAGAAAAAGTAATCGAAGCGCTTAAGTTTGCTGATATATATGATTATGTATCCTCACTTCCTGAAGGAATTAATACCATTGTTACCCGTGAATTTGATCGTGAAGGGGCTGTTTTTTCGGGAGGTCAAATGCAAAAGATAGCTGTTGCTAGAGGCTATGCCCAAAACTATGATATTTTGCTTTTGGATGAACCATCAAGTAGATTAGATCCTTTAGCTGAAAGCAAAATGTACAAACAAATGCTACAAATGGGTGAAGGTAAAACTTTAATTTTTATTTCTCATCGTTTGAGTGCAACAATTAATTGTGACCACATATATCTATTTGAAAAAGGAAAAATAATAGAACAAGGAACTCATGAAGAATTAATGAACATTCCTGGTGGTAAGTATCGTGAGATGTTCGAATCACAATCAGAAAAGTATATAGGTGATCATCATGTTTAAAGATATTAAAAAGAATTTTCAAGTAGTAAAATATGTATTTAAGTTTTGCCCATTATATGCTTTATTTACCCTATTTTATATTATTTGTAATACTATATCAACACTTGCCAAAGTATATTTAATTCAAGAACTTGTTGGACTTGTGGAAGGAATAATAAAAAGTAATGAAATAGTCTACACAAAGATAATAATGTGTATTTCTATATATATATTAATTGTATTAATATGTAATATTTATACTTCAATTTATGCAAGTTACATAAAAGGAAAGTATCGCATTATATTCATTAAATCAATGCGAATGTTAATGTTCAGAAAAGCTAAAGATGTCGATTATGAAAGCTTCGATAATCCTGACTTTTATGATGCGTATTCAAGGGCTATGAGAGATGGTACAACCAGAGGAATAGTAGTTTATGAAGATCTTACAAACTTTATATCATCTCTAGTCAATGTTTTAGCTTTAGGAACAATTATCTTTGTTGCTGATCCAATATTAATAATTATAATATTTGTTTCAGTGATAATTCGATTACTTTTAAGCCATCAAGTTAACAAAAATACTAACAAACTTGATAAAGAAATTGAAAGAGATAAAAGAATGTATGGATATGTAAATAGAACATTCTATCAAGATCGTTTTGCTGCCGAAATAAAGACAACTAGCATTGGTGATTTACTAATTGAAAAGTGTAATGAGGCCCAAATGAGCATTGATAGTAAGCATATTGCGGTTTCAAAGAAAAATCTTGTCTTAAAAGTTTTGTCATCGATGGTAAGTAATGCTCTTGAAATGGCAGGCAGTTATGTATATTTAGTGTATAAATTATTTAATGATTTAACTATTCCGACATTTTCATCACTAATTACTGCATCAACACAATTTGGAGTTAATCTTTATAATATGGCAGATATATTTGTGAAAATTAAGAACAATGCGATGTATATAGATTTCTTTTTAGAATATATTAATTACAAACCAAAACTTGAGAAAACAGGAACCGAACATCTTGATAATTCATTTGAAAAAATAGAGATTAGAAATGTGTCTTTTAAATATCCTAATTTTGATAGATTTGCTTTGGATAATATAAATATAACTTTAAGAAAAGGTGAAAAAATAGCCATAGTTGGTTTGAATGGGGCTGGTAAAACAACTCTAATCAAATTATTGCTAAAGTTTTATAATCCAACAGGAGGAAGCATTCTATATAATAATCAAGATATAAGAAATGTTATTGAGGATGAAATAAGAAGCAAGTACTCAATTGTTTTTCAAGAGTATAAGATATATGGAGTAACAATTGGTGAAAATATTCTTATGCGAAAAGTGAAAACCAAAGAAGATGAAGACATAATATGGAAAGCTTTAGAAAATGTTGGAATGAAAGAAAAGATAGAAAAATATCCTGACAAGCTCAACACAATGTGTACAAGAGAATTTAGAAACGACGGAGCAGAATTCTCAGGTGGAGAACTCCAAAGACTTGTTATAGCTAGAGCATTTGCTAGTGGTGGTGATATATGCGTATTAGACGAACCAACAAGTAATCTTGATCCTTTAGCTGAAAGAAAAATTAATCAGCTGATTATGGAAAAAGCTCAAGATAAAGCAATTATTCTTATTGCTCATAGATTATCTACTGTAGTTGATGCTGATAAAATCATTTTAATCGAATATGGTAAAATCATTGAAGAAGGAAATCATGATGAACTGATGAACAAAAAAGGTAAATATTATGAGATGTTTACGACACAAGGACTCCTTTACAAGAAGTAGAGGGTCCTTTTTTTCAATAATTGTTGATAAACAATTGAAAAATAATTGAAAAAGTAGTAGTATAATTTTAAATGGGAGATGCTATAAATATGAAGTACATAAAAATATTACTTAAAGGTATTGTAATAGGCTTTGCTAGTGTTGGAATACCTGGCTTAAGCGCTAGTACAATTGCCATTATTCTAGGAATATATTATCTAATGATTGAAGCAATTAGCTCAATATTTAAATCATTCAAAAAAAGCATAACATTTTTATTATCACTTCTAATCGGTTATGGAATAGGAGCATTGATTGGTGCTAATTTGTTTATCTTTTTATATGATAGGTTTCCTTTTGTTACAACCTTAACTATTTTAGGCTTTGTTATAGGAACATTCCCTAATGCTATAAAAGATATAAAACCTTATGCAGAAAAAATATCTAATTGGTTTATTTATGTCTTGATATCAGCATTGCTTTTAGTATTTTCATTTATTGTTGTTAATAATAATGATGTGGTTTTATCAATAAATATGCCACTAACAGACTGGATATTACTAGGTATAATAGGCTTCGTTTCTGCTGGTACCTTAGTTGTACCAGGATTAGATTATGTTGTTGTCTTATTATCTCTTGGATATTATAGTGCCATAATGGGATTACTGAATGTTTTTGATTTTGCAAATATTACTAGTAATTTATTGATGTTAGGTACATATTTAGCTTGTTATGGCGTAGGAGCTTTCCTTTTATCTAAAGGAATAAAAAAGTTTTTAGACAAAAATTCTGAAAAAAAGTTTTTCGCAAATCTAGCATTTATCACTATAAGTCCTATAATAATTATTAAGCAAACGTTAATTAATACAAATATTTCATTTGAAAATATGGAGGTAAAAGAAATAATAATTGGCATAGTTTTCTTTATTGTTGCGTTCCTTTTAGTTTTACTTTTCTATCATCTTTCTGATCCTAATGATAAAAGGCCTCGAGGAATGAAAAAAAGAAATATGTTCCGTTTTTATTTCACTATTATTTCTCAACTTCCTTATGCTTTATATTATTATATAAAGATGCGAAAAATCATCAAGGAAGATAAATTAACTCTTGAGGAAAAGTTTGCTTTTTGTACAAAAGTTGCGAAAAGAATTAATAAAGGTGGCAATGTTTGTGTCCGTTATTACGGTAAAGAAAATGTTCGAAATGATACAAAAGAAGGAATACTTTTTATTGCTAATCATCAAGGAAGATATGATGGTATAGCGGTATATACAGCACTACAAGATTTCCCTTTCAGTTTGCTTGCTGATAAGAATAGAATTAATTTTCCTATATATCGAGAAATATTTTTGATGACTCAAGGCATAATAGTTGATTATTATGACCTAAGGAAACAAATTATACTAATGAAAGAAATGGGAGAAAGGTTAAGTCAAGGTAATAGTTTCTTAGCATTTATAGAAGGAAAATATGGAGATAATAAAAATAATTTGCAAGAATTCAAAACAGGGGTTTTAAGGCCAGCTTATCAAAGCAAATGTAAAATAATACCAGTAGTATTATATGATACATATAAAGTATATTCTATATCTTCGCTGAAAAGGATTTATCCTGAAGTACACTTCTTAGAACCAATTTGCTATGAAGAATATAAAAACTATGAAAAGAAAGAATTATCAGAAATAATCAAAACAAGAATGCAAAACAAAATCGATGAAATAAACAAAACAAAGGAAGGATAAAAATGATTTACACACTTTATAATTCACTATCAAATAACAAAATTGAACCTGAGTATATTAAAAACTTGAAAACTCAAAATGACGAAAATAATAAAATTATTGATGCTGTAAAAACAGACTATAAAGAATTTTTTGCAAGTCTAAAAGAAGGGGATATAGTAGATTTAGTCGGTGGCGATGGAACAATAAACTATTTGATTAATGCCGTAGAAGAAGATGAAATAAAAAATGATATTTATATTATTCCAACAGGAACAGGAAATGATTTTTATCATGATGCCACAAATTCACCAAAAACAGAAGAAAGCACAAAAGAAAAATTACTTCTAAATCCTTATTTAAAGAACTTACCAACAGTAACTGTAAATGGCATAACGAGGAAATTTATTAATGGTGTAGGATTTGGTATTGATGGATATTGTTGTGAAGTTGGAGATAACTTAAAAGAAAAATCTGATAAAAAAGTAAATTACACAAGTATTGCTATAAAGGGCTTATTATTTCACTTTAAACCAGTAAAATCAACAATTGAGATCGATGGCAAAACATATGAATATAAAAATGTATGGTTAACACCAACTATGAAAGGAAGATACTATGGTGGAGGAATGATGGTTGCACCAAACCAAAACCGCTTCGAAGAAGGTGTTGTTAGTACGGTTGTTTATAAATCGCGAAGCAAGCTTAAAGCTCTAATTGTTTTCCCATCAATATTTAAAGGGGAACATATAAAGAAAGAAAAAGTTGTAAAAATATTTACTGGTAAAAATGTCAAGGTTACATTTGATAAACCAACAGCTTTACAAATTGATGGTGAAACAGTAAAGAATGTTTTATCATATAGTGTAAGAGGCTAAAATGGTAAAACTAATAATAATTATTATTAACTTGATATTAACTTTCATTGGTTACTGTCTAGTTAATCCTAATGAAATATTAGGAATTATTGTTACGATAATAATATCATTTATTGCATCATTAATTATTCAAGCTATAGTTTTCTTTTTAATTGCATTTCTTATTACTTTACCTGTTTCTAAGAAAAAAGAATACAAAGAATATAATAAAACATATAGACATATTTTTAGAAATTATACTAGATTTGTTTTATCTTTATTTGGTGTAAAAATAAAGTGCGAAGGGCTAGAAAAGTTACCTCAAAATGAGACATTTGCATTATATTTTAATCATCGGTCAAATGTTGATTCACTTATAATCGATGTGACATTAAGCAAATATCCTCTTGTTTTTGTGGGAAAGGAATCTCTCTTTCACATTCCTTTCTTTGGTAAAATGATAAGGAAAGTTGGATATATTAATCTTGAAAGAGGCCATTTAAGAAGTGAATTTGAATCAATTAAAAGAGGAATTAATTACTTGGAAAATAATGAGTGCTCTGTAGGAATTGCTCCTGAAGGTAAACGTAATTTTACGGAAGAAACACTTTTAGAGTTTAAACCAGGAGCTTTCAATTTAGTAACTAAAACTCACAAAGACTTAGTAATTATTACACTAAAGAATACTGAAAAAGTTAAAAAGAATTTACTTTTAAAAAGACATCCTGTGGAAATGAAAGTATTAGATGTTATAAAGTATGAAGACATAAAAGAAATGAAAACTTCTGAAATAGCAAATCTTGTTCGTGAGAAGATGCTTGAAGAATTAGAATAAAAATGGCTGTGAATTTTTTCATGGCCATATTGCTTTTTTACCAAAATAGTGGTAAAATATAATGCGAATTGCGGCTTATTAGCCCTAATGTTAGATAACAACTTATAAAATATAATTATTGAGAAAAAGGAGAACAAAATGGGTGTTAAAATAGTTGATACTTGTTTACGAGATGGCCATCAATCATTATTTGCAACTCGTATGAACACTGAAGAAGTACTTAGTGTTCTTGAAGAGTTAGACAATGCTGGTTACTATGCTCTTGAAGTATGGGGTGGTGCGACTTTTGACTCATGTATTCGTTTCTTAGACGAAGATCCATGGGAGAGATTACGTAAAATGCGTGCTGTTTGCAAGAATACAAAATTGCAAATGTTATTTAGAGGACAAAATATCTTAGGATATAAACATTACTCTGATGATGTTGTTGATTTATTCGTTAAGAAATCAATCGAAAATGGAATTGATATCATTCGTATATTCGATGCTCTTAATGATATTAGAAATCTTAAATGTGCTGTTGATAGCACTAAAAAGTATGGTGGTCATTGCCAAATAGCTTTAAGTTATACAACAAGTCCAGTTCATACAATTGATTACTATGTTAATTTAGCAAAAGAAATCGAAGCAATGGGAGCAGATTCATTATGCATTAAAGATATGGCTGGTGTTCTTCTTCCAGAAGCTGCTTATGAACTAATAAGCAAATTAAAAGAAAATACAAAATTACCAATTGAATTACATTCACATTGCACTGCTGGTGTATGTGAAATGACATATATGAATGCAATTGCTGCAGGTGTTGATATTATTGATACAGCTCTTTCACCATTATCTGGTGGAACAAGTCAACCTGCTACAGAATCATTCCAATATGTTTTCCAAGATACAGATTTTGATCCTAATCTTGATTTAGAATGTTTAAAGAAAGCTGCTGATAAACTAACAAAGATTAAAGATAAATATTTAGCTAATGGTTTATTAAATCCTAAAGCTTTAACAGTTAACCCTGGTATTTTAAAATATCAAGTTCCTGGTGGGATGCTTTCAAATCTTATGAATCAATTAAAAGCTCAAGGAGCAATGGATAAATATGATGAAGTATTACAAGAGGTTCCTCGTGTAAGAAAAGAATTAGGTTATCCACCACTAGTTACACCGCTTTCACAAATGGTTGGAACACAAGCTGTTATGAACGTTATGACAGGCGAAAGATATAAGATGGTTCCAAAAGAAATCGTTGACTATATGAAAGGTCTTTATGGTAAAGCTCCTGCTAAGATTGACGAAAATGTTAGAAAACTTGTTTTCAAGGGAGAAAATGTAGAAGTAATCAATCATCGTCCTGCTGATGATATTCCACCACAAGTTGAAATGTATCGTGAAAAATACAAAGATATATGCAAGTGTGATGAAGATGTTCTTACTTGTGCATTATTTGAAAATGTCGCTGAAAAGTTCTTAACAAAGAAATATAATCAAAACAAAGAGGAAGAAGTTGAAACTGTTGAAGTCAACTTATTCATCGGCTAAGAGGTGAAAAAATGAAAAATTTATTATTTCTTGCTTTGTATGGCGATGAAGTAAAGATAAGCGAAGCATTATTAATTTCATTAATCGCTATTATTATTGTTTTTGCTGTTCTTGCTTTGATAATTGTTATTATAGCAATTATGCAAAAATTATTCTTTTCTAAATCAAAACCAGAAGTTAAAAAAGAAACTCCTGCAAAAAATACTAGTGTTGTAAAGAAAGAAATTGAAAAGAAGAATACTGAAATCAAAGATGATGATATGATGGTTGCAGCTCTTGTTGCAACAATTGATTACACAAATGAAACTAAAAAAGATGTTAGACTAGTGTCTATCAAACAAATAAAATAGGAGAGTATAAAATGAAAGTTTATAAAGTTAAAGTTAACGGAAAAGTTTATGAAGTTGAATTAGAAAGTGTTTCTGAAAAAGAAGGTAAAATTCTTGCTGAAGAAAAACCAGTTGAAGAAAAAGAAGTTTCTCAACCTGTAAGTTCAGGAGAAGGTATGGAAGTAAAAGCTCCTATGCAAGGAACTATTCTAAAAGTATTAGTTGAAGTTGGAACAAAAGTTTCAAAAGGTGAAAATCTTTGCATATTAGAAGCAATGAAACTTGAAAACGAAATTGTATCTCCTATTGATGGAGTTATCGCAGAAGTTAAAATTTCTAAAGGACAAACTGTTAATAATAATGATGTTATGTTTGTAATTGGGTAATAGACGATGGAAAAAATTGGTGAATTATTTGTTAACTTTGGTGAGCAAACAGGTATTTGGCAATTCTTCCAAGGTGATTGGAGAAATCTAATCATGATTATTATTGCAGTAGTATTATTATACTTTGCAATATTTAGAGATGTTGAACCATACCTATTGCTTCCAATTTCATTTGGTATGTTGTTAGCAAACTTCCCATTAGGTGAAGTGTTTATAAAACCATTAAGTGTTGAATATGATGTTGCAAGTTTTGCTGAGTATTTAGGTATTTCAAAAGAACTATCAGCTAGCTTATTTGAAGCTGTTATAAACCATGCTAATTCCTTAGAAACCGTTCCAGAATGGGTAAAAGGACTAACAGTTGACTCAAAAATAAGTCTTGAACACATTGTAGATTATATCTATGGTGTAGGCGAGGAAACTAATGGAATCGTAAATGGTAAAGAATTTATGGAATTTCTTACTGAACATCAAAGAACTATCCTTGATACGGCCAAGGAAAATAACTATAGTGGCTTATTAGGTGTGTTATATTATGGCGTTAAATCAGGAATTTATCCTTGTCTAATATTCTTAGGAATTGGTGCTACAACTGACTTTGGACCACTAATTGCAAATCCAAAGAGCATGTTACTTGGTGCTGCTGCACAATTCGGTATCTTTGTGACTTTCATCGGTGCGATTATATTAGGTTTCACTGGTCCAGAAGCAGCTTCAATCGGAATCATTGGTGGAGCTGATGGTCCAACAGCAATTTTATTAACAAGTAAATTAGCAGAACACTTGCTTCCTGCAATATCAATTGCTGCTTATTCATACATGGCTTTAGTTCCTGTTATCCAACCTCCAATTATTCGTGCTTTAACAACAAAGAAAGAACGTCAAATTAAGATGACTCAACTTCGTGAAGTATCTAAAACAGAAAAGATTATCTTCCCAATTTTAGTTACAGTAGTAGTTGTTTTGATAATTCCTTCTTGTGCACCACTTATTGGTATGTTAATGCTTGGTAACTTAATTAAAGAATCTGGAGTTGTTCCAAATCTTGTTCAAGCTGCAGGAAATGGAATTCTATACATCGTTACAATTTTATTAGGAACATGTGTTGGTGCGACAGCTGTAGGCTCAACATTCTTACAAGTTGAAACACTATACATCATCTTATTAGGTGTCATTGCCTTCTCATTTGCAACAGCAGGTGGTGTATTATTTGGTAAAGTAATGTGCGCATTCTCTCATGGAAAGATAAACCCAATGATTGGTGCAGCAGGTGTATCTGCAGTTCCAATGGCAGCTAGAGTTGTTCAAAAAGAAGGACAAAGAGAAGATCCAACAAACTTCTTATTAATGCATGCTATGGGACCAAATGTTGCTGGTGTTATCGGTTCAGCAATTGCCGCAGGTATTCTATTAGCATTATTTCAATAAATAAAAATATTAACTGTTGGCTTTATGCCAACAGTTTTTGGAGTCAAATATGAAATATATATTTTTTGATACAATTAACTCAACGAACACTTATTTAAAAAACAATTATGAAAAACTTGAACACTTCACAATTGTTTGTGCTAACCATCAAACTTCTGGCAAAGGACGTCTAGGAAGAATATGGATTGACAATGATGATTTGTTATTTTCAATATTACTTAAAGATAATTTAAAAAATTATCCTAATTATAGTTTATTAATTGCTTATTCAATTATGAAAGTATTAAAGAAAAGAATAACAAATCATAAAATAAGCATCAAGTGGCCTAATGACATAATGATTGATGATAAAAAAATATGTGGAATACTATTAGAGGGAATTTCAAAAGAAAAGACAGTATGCGTTGTAATAGGATGCGGAATAAATGTGAATTCTGAGAACTTTTCTGATGAGTTAAGAGTAAAAGCAACAAGTTTAAAAAACATCTTAAACAAAAAAATAGAAAAATTAGAATTACTAGAGGAAATAATAAATCAGTTTAATAAAGATTATCAAGAATTTCTTTCAGATAAATCCCCATATATTGAAGAAATCAATAATAATTTCTACTTAAAAGATAAAGAAGTTATATTTGTCCTTAAGGAAAAGAATTGTACAGGTATCGCCTCTAAAGTTAACAGTAATGGTGAAATAGTGATTAAAACAGAAAATGAGGATATAAAGTTATCGTCAGGAGAAATTTCTTTAGAAAGTGTGTATAAAGTAAAATGAGTGTATTTGAGATATTAAGTAATCAAAGTTTTATAGGTGCCTTTTTATCTGTTGCTGTTTTTATGGCTTTAGGTTATTTTCTTAAAAAGAAAAATATAATAACTATAGAAGGGCAAAAAGGAATTACTTTTTTAGTTATGAACATTGGTTTACCAGCTCTGGTATTTAAATCATTTATGAGTGATTTTGATGGCCAAGTATTTAAGACAAATTTCATAGTTATGCTTTTAGCATTTATTTGCTATATATTACTTTTTATAATTGGAAATTTAATCTTTTATAAGCGCTCAAAAAGTCAAAGAAAAATATATTCAATAATAATGACTTTAAGTCAGGTTTCTTTATTTTCAATGCCTATTGTGGAAGCAATATATAAAACAAATGAATCATTAGTTCCTATTAGTATGGTTTCTATCATATTTAGAATATTCTTATATGGGTATAGTTATATTGTTTTTTCTAATGTTTCTAATGAGAAAACAAATGTCACTAGCCAAATAAAGAAAATATTTTTAAATCCTATTGTTATAGCAATGCTTTTAGGAATATTTGTTTGGGTAACGCAATCATTTATGCCAAAAGTTACAATAGAACAAATAAAAGTGAGTTTCCTTCGAATAGATGTAACATTACCTGCTGTTTATACAATAATTAAATATGCTAGTAATATAACAACACCTTTATCAATGATGTTAATTGGAATGACCATAGGAAGTCATAGCATAAAAAAATCCATAACATCAAAAGACGTATGGATTTTATCATTAATAAGATCATTTGGTGGCCCAGCAGTGATGCTTGTATTAATAGTTCTTACTCAAAAAGTTTTTGGTGTGAACTTTAATACTCATCAGGTTGCAGGATTGCTTTTTGCTTTTGCAGCACCCGTTTCAGCAGTCGTTAATACATATGCTATAAACTTTAAACAAGAAGAGTTCGTTTGCAGTTCTTCATGTTTACTATCTAGTGTGTTCTGTATAATAACATTTCCAATTCTATATTTAATAATTAATCTAATTTTGTAGCAAAGAAAGGACTAAACTGTTTTTCGAAAAACTCAGCTAATTCGCTAACAACTGCAAGTTGATTACTAAACCATTCTTTAAGAATATTAACAAAAGCAAAGAAAAAGAATTCATAAAGATAACTAGTTGCACCAGATTTAGTTATGGTAAATTGTTTTGTGAAGAAACTAATAATCGTATCTTTTAAAGCTTTATGTTCATTTGTTATGACTATAAAAGCATCTTTATTTGCTTCTAAAAAGATAATTGCTTCATAAAAGAAATCATATAAAGTAATGTTAGTATTTAGACTATCTAAAAAGATATTAATTTTGTTTATTGCATTTCTTTCAATAATTTTATAAATGTCACTAGGATTTGTATAATAAGCATAAAAAGTGCTACGATTAATATCGGCTTTTTCACATAACTCTTTTACAGTAATTTCATCTAAATAATTGCTATTTAGAATGTTTGTATTTAGTAGTTCAATTAATGCTGCTTCAATGTTTTGTTTTGTCTGAGTAATACGTTTATCTTCTTTCATAAAAACCTCAACTGTTGATATATGTGTTTATATTATATATTATTATGATAAATCTTACAAGAAAAAAATTGTTTTAAATGAAAATAAAACCACTTACGTAGATGTGAGTGGTATTTTTCAATGGCTTCTAGCCAATCACTTTCAGGTGTGCATTGATAACCATTATCATTAAGAACTGTACAAAAGAGTTCACACATATCAATATTATCTTCAACAACTAATATTTTGAAGATAAGTTAACTAATAAATTACTAATTACGTATATTAAGATTACTAAAGAAACTAAGAACAATGGATTTAGGACCTAAATATGAACCAGTTACAGGCTCATTCTCAACAATCATTATCTCCTTAGGAGGATTGTTGCGCTTAATCATCTCAGAAAGCATTATGGCATCACTTTCACAGTCAGCATGAGAAATACCAACAATTTGCGTTTCAGGAGAAACAACATGTTTATCATATATTTGAACTAAAAGTTCAAGAGCGCGTCTCCTTGTTCTTGTTTTGCTTTGGACAATGATTTTACCTTGTTCATTCATTTTTAGTAACGGCTTAACACTTAATAATGTACCAATAAAAGCTGATACACCTGACAAACGTCCACCATTACGAAGATATTCTAATTTATCAACTGTAAATGTGATATACATACGTTTTATATCATCTTTAAGTTTTTCAGAAACTGTCTCAATATCAAACCCTTGTTTTTTATATTCATAGGCTTTTAAAACAATTAAACCTTCTCCAAAGGAAGCACTTAATGAGTCAATTACTATTATTTTTCTTTCAGGATATTTTGTTATTAACTCATCTCTAGCAACACAAGCTGAATTATAAGAACCACTAATGCCTGATGACATAGCAATGAAAAGAATATCCTCACCACTATCTAATATAGAAGTAAAGCAATCTATGCATTGATTAGGAGTAATTTGAGAAGTTTTAATCTTTTTATTATTTCTCATCAAATCATAAAATTCTTTGGCATTAAAATTTGTTGTGTCCAAACAAGTTCTTTCTTCGCCTTCAACTGAAAAAGTTAAAGGTATTATTTTAATATCTTTTTCTTTTGCCATAAGCGAAGGAATATTAGAAGAAGTATCAGTAATAATTGTATATTTCATATATTAACTCCAATCTTTTTAAATAACGTAATAATTATATCACATAAAGGTAAAATAGTGGTAAACAAAAATTAAAGTTTATGTTTAGTTTTCCAAAATTGTTATTCGGTTTATCTTTGAATGATATAATTATGAAAAAAGGTTTCCAATATAATTGCCAAATTAACAGAAATTAATGATTTAAAAGCAAAGCTTTCTTTATTATCGGTATTAGTTTCGTAACAACAATAATTGATGACTTGTTGCTAGCAAAAAAAGCTGCTAAGAAAGATTCTGTAGTAACTTTAAGAACTGAATAAATATCCACTCGAAACCGGGTGGATATTTATACATTATTTAGATGTACATTATTTTAATTTTTTTCCATCGCTAAAGGCATTCCCTACTCTCCCTTGAACTTTGTAATATCCGTGAGTAGAAGGATCGTAAGAAATAGGAATAAACTTTTCTAGGGAAACTTTGCCATTTTCATCTAGAATTGCTTCATCAGCATTAACATTAATAATTTTTCCAAGATATAATTCATCTTCCAAAATTTTTATTAATTTACATTCAATACATAAAGGCAATTCATTGATGATAGGAGCATTAACGTGTTCAGCTTTGGTAACTGTAAAGTTTGCTTTCTCCATTTTGTTTGGCTCATCATTTTGGGAAACAATTCCCACATAGTCACACTCAGCAACATGTTTAGCATCGCCTATGGAAATAGTAAAATCATTATTGATAGCAATGTTATCTGTTGTTTTGTGATTTGCTAAACAAACAATAATCTTGTCATAATCAGCAATTCCTCCCCATGCGGCATTCATTGCATTCGGTTTACCATCTTTGTCATACGTAGCAATTATCATCACAGGTTGTGGATATAAATATGTTTTAACACCTAAATCTTTTCTCATATTAGTTCACCTCATTTACAATAATTATAGCAAATAATTAAACGTATGTCAAAATATAAAAACTGATATTTATTTCATTTCATTGCAAATTTTCTTTAATTTTTCGTTTAGTTGAGGATTTAGATAAATAGTTTTATTTAATACTTCCTTAACAGCATTTTTAATAATTATTTCTAAAGGTTTTAAGTAAGAATTATTATTAATATATTTATATAAATCTATTAAACTTTGGACATTATTAATTTTTTCTTCATCTGATAAGTTAGGATTGAAGTAGATACTTTTACCAACTTTATTGCCAAGAAAGATAGATAGTTCATTAATATTAGATTGCAATTGTTCAAAGAATTCTTTTGTATTCTTAGAATATAATTGTTCAATTTTTTGATTACTAGAGTGGTAAAATGAAGGGAAGTTTGTTAGAATTTCTAAAGCTTCTTTTTCATATCCTTTAGCATATAATAGTTTAGCTTTATAATTTAGTGCTTCTAGTCTATAACTTTCATTATTACATCCATCAAGTATAAGGTCACATATTTTAGTTATTTCTTTTTCGTTTTCTATTAGTGCCTTTTTATCATTATCTGCTTGACCACCAGTTGCAAAGAAGAGGTATTTAATCATAATATCATAGTCGTTAGGATATTTTTCTCTTGAAGTTATTGCTAGTTCTTTGGCCTTATTCCAGTCATTTTCTTTAAACCAAGCATTTGATATTATTTCATTAGCATTGCGTATTTCTTCATCAACTAGTAAGTGATTATATCCCATTAATTCATCAATTGAAACACAGAAGAAGTGTGATAAAGGAAATAATAAGGTAATATCAGGATATGATTCATTATTTTCCCATTTTGATACAGCAGCAGGAGTAACATTAAATCTCTCAGCTAATTCTTCTTGAGTAATTTTCTTTTCTTTTCGTAATCTTTTGATATTTTCTCCAATTAAAATATTCATAAATATAATTATCCTTTCTATTAAATGTATTATTGTAACTAGCTACATTATTATTATATCATTAGTATAGCACATTTGCTAACGAATGGTAGTAAAACGTGATTTAACTGAAAGTTAAGTTTATAACTATTAGTTAAATAACTTTATTTTAAGAATAAAAAAAATATAGCTTCTTGCAAAAGCTATATCATTATGTGTTAGTCTTCTTCGACTACATCATATTTATGAGGATCATCCCAGTTACGACGAATAACAATTTCAGCTGTTAGATTTGTATTATCAAAAATAATTGACCATTGAGTATTACTTGTATCATCATCTTCGCTAGGGTCTTGTGCGGCAGCTTTCAAAGCATCCCAAGCAGTAGTATATGTGTAGTCACCTTCTTGTTCTGCAAGAACTTCTTTAATTGCATCATATCTTTCTTTACCATGACCATATTTGCCATTTCTTTGGTTTGGTAATACTTTATCGGCATAAATTGTATAGAAGTTTGTTACAACATCAACAGAAGTAGCAACAAGTTCACGAGTTTCGCTTTCGCAATCCCATTCAACAACTTTGCCATTACCAGATGCATCATTAATATAGAAATGATAATCTTTGCCAGAAGAAGCAAACATATCATACTGTTTAAGAAGTTCAATTGCTTCATCAGTTGTAGCTGCTCTATCAAGCACTAAACGTATTGCAAGAGTTGTGAAGATGTTATCCTTTTCTGTCTTTTGGAAAACAGGTTCACTATCTACAACAAGAACAGCTATAGAAACACCTTTTTCATTTATGCCATCAAGACATATGAATGGAGCAGTTAAAGTAGCAAGTTTTTTAGATAAACTAGATAATGGTTCATCAGCTTTTACATTATTTAAGGCTGCAAAAGCAATTGATTTATAATAACCCTTAGGTGAACATTTAACAAGCATTGCTGAAGTATTTTTTTTGAAGTCATAATTTCTTCCCATTATATTATTGCCATCGGCAGTAGTTATACCGAAAGCAGAACAACTGAAAGAAGGAGCTTCCATACTAACAGGTAACAATGGTAAAGCTTCATCCAATATTGCATCAAACATATCTTGGTTACTTTCAATACCATAATCTATAATATCTTCAATACTATAATCATATTTAATTTCCATTGTGTAAAGATCATATCCATCTTCGTAAGTAGTAATTTTTTTTATAGAATTGATTGTACTAAAGCGTGATGCATAAATGCATACAAAGATTAATACTAGAATTAGAATAACACCAATTATTCCTAATCCAGTCCACAAAATAATTTTTTTTGTTTTTGACATAGTGCCTCCATATTTTTATTATTTAAACAATTCACCAAATGAATGCTTATTCATATTTTAGCACAATTCATTATATAATTCAATTATTTTAGCTGTAAAATAATGTATCTACTGAAAAAAACATTAATTACAAAACAAAAGAAGAACTATAAAAAAATCTCAATACAAATTGTAGGATGAGTTACGATTCGTATCAAGATTAGTTTACTTACATTATCTAAATGTATATATAATGTCATGAGAAATTATCTTTTTTTATAAATCACAAGTTCAGGATTTTCGCCATTTGCTTCATAAGTACATATGAGAATGAATTCCATATTAGCGACAATACCAAAACATTTGTTATTATCTAATTCACTTTTAAGTTGATTCCCGAGATATGTTGCATTATCATTAAGAAATCTTACAATTTTACCATTTGGAAGATGGTATTCAAGATTAACATATTCTCCAACAAGAGCATTAAGTTTATCAACTTTTGGTAATCCTTTGATTTCAAGAAAATTAATTTCTTCAAGTATCTTTTTCTTAAATTCTTCAAACTTTTCTGCGTTTTCAAGGTTTTTATGCTGTTTCCAATAGTTAAGGCTAGGAAGCAATTTTTTCATATGAGTACGTACTTGTTCGGAAGAAAATGTTTCATTTGCCATATTAGTGACACAAACCTCAATTAAATCATCCATATTATGATACATATATTCACCATCAGCATAACACCACTTACAATATTCTTCGTTAAAAAGTCCATCTGCTTCACGACTTATATTTGAATCTTCAAGAGGCATTCCACAACACTGGCAAACAAGTTGACGAGGTGACCCGAGAAGAGTATTGATTGATACATCAAAAAACTGTGAAAGAAGTTTAAGAGTTTCGGTGTTTGGTATTGTTTCACCATTTTCCCAACGAGAAACAGCTTGTCTTGTTACGAATATCTTTTCCGCAAGTTCTTCCTGAGAAAGTCCTTTTTTTGTTCTAAGTTCTAAAATAATATCTTTTGTTTTCATAATTACACCATCCTTATGGCAAGATTTTATCATATTCTTTTAAAACAAACAAGCAACTGCTTGTTGCCTATTTAATAATATACAAACGATGCCAATATATGCAAAAGAAAAAACTTAATAAATTAGAAAATAGGTATTAGAAATACTTATATTAGTTTCATATATACCATCAAAAAAAGGATTTAGCCGTATTAACTAAATCCTTAATTTTAAATTACTTTTCAATATATTTTGCAAGAGTATCAATTAAATGATTTATATTCTCTTCGTCAGCGTTCACATTTCCGATTGAATCATTTAATGTATTAATTAATTCAAATATAATTTTTTCATTCATAGATTCTTTCGGTTGAAGAGATTCATAAATATCTTTTAGAAAATCAATCATTTTATTATTAGTTTCACAAATGCATTGTACAGGGTTTTTACTGCCAGGAACAACTGACATATCAGCAAGTCCTGGGTTATTAATTAGATAGAAGTTCATTTTTGTGATTTCATCAATCTTGTTAGTGATGTATGCTAAATCAATTTTCACTTCTTTGTTTTCTTGTAAATTTATATTGTTATTATTCATTTTATTTTCCTCCAAAAGTATATGTTTTGGTAGGTCCACAAGGCATATAGTATTCTCATCTACAACTCGTGCCCTACCTTTTTTAATAAGACCCTTAGCCCTTTTAGGGTATGTAGATTCTAATTTATTACCTTGCTCATCAATGACAATAACGGTTTTCTTACCTTCTGTTTTTTCCAATGAGTGTCTCCTCCTTTATTATGATAGACAATGTAGTCAATAACATTTTTTTAATGAGTGTCTCTCCGATTGACAAGTATATTATACATTATTTAATGTCGTATTTCAAGCAAAAATATATATTTTTTTGTAATGAGCTTTTACTTATATTTGAACTTTTTGATACGAACAATTACTTTTTTTAAAGAAGTGATTAATTATTACTATATCTATTTTTAAGAACATAAACTTTAAGAATTTTCTATAATCCCATTTTTCTTTTATATGAATCAATTAAATAAACAATATATTAATATCAATCACTGAATCATTCATTTTAATTTCATATTTATGCCTTTGAATAGGTAGACATTTACTAAAATCATCTAAAATATTAGAAATTATAGGAATAAATAAAGGCGATTCTTTATTAGAACCATATATTACTATGATATGTAACTTATTGATGAATATTGGATAATTAATTTCATTATTATTAAAATTGCATTCTTTACATAAGTGTAAAATAAAGAGAAGAAGGATTCCCACAATACATAGGAACTACAAGAATTATTTTATTATGTATAACTTAATTTTTGAAGAGGTCCATGAAGCAAACTTTAAAGCCATATCTCTATGTGCATATGTTCCTGCTTTTGATTTTATCCGCTTTGATGGTGTCATAACAAAAGAATTACACGCCCATATTCTTTTTTATAGGGATTGGATTCGGCGCGGTTAAAATTTGGATTATTTAACGTTTCCCATAAACCAATGTAATCAATAATATCTTTTAATCTCATATAGCTTTGAATAGGATATCTTTGATCATCATTATTTAAAAATTTGCAATATCAGTTAAACTAACATAATTCATAACACAAAGAGTAAATTTTAATTGGGAATGATAATGTAAACATAAAAATAGATTGAAAAATGGCAGGACTATTTCCTGCCGTTGGTGGACCAAGGCATACGCCAGTCCAAGTCATATGACTATAATATCATATGCATTTTTTACAATAATATTCTATCGAAAATCATTTAATTTGTTAATACTTTAGACTTATTAATTATTTTATGCTACTATACTCAATTATTCTTTTGTTAAAATATATTTTCCAGGTTTTCTTTTTCCAAATATATAATCTCCACTCTTCCATTCATAAATTAAGTATTCTACATTATTAATTTTCACTATTTCATATTTTGATGATGTCATGCTATACTTATTATCTATCACTTTGCCTTTTGTCCAAAGAAGATGATTTAATATAGTTTCATCGATTCTATCTTCAATTAATTTTCCATTCCTACAAAATATTAATCTTTGTAAAAACAGTTCATCCTTTATATCTTTTACAATTTGCTCAATATTATCACTATATGTAAAAGTAATTGCTTTCCATATACCTAAAACTTTTTCATCATTAATAAAATTATAACTAATATCATCAACTTGTTTAATTCCATCAACAGAATATTCTTTATTATCAATTTTTCTAAATTTGATTTTCTTGCCTATTACTCCATTTACATCAATAACACTAAGTACTAATATATTATCTGCTATTTCATATGGATGGTAAACATCATTTATTTTTAAATATCCTTTAGTCCAACTAAACACCCAGTATTCTTTTCCTTTAGGTAAGAAATATAATTCTTTAAAGGGAAATGGTTCATCTTTTAATAATTCCCATTTGCCAATTACCTTTTCATCATTTACAAATACCATTTCATTAAATTCTCCTTTTTTAATCATTGATTCAATATGACTAATATTTCTTTTTATATTAGACATTTGTTCTTTCAAAGATTCAACTTTTAAAAGAAGCACGTTCGGATTAATACTTTTAACTTCTTCAAGTGTAAATCCCATATTCTTATATTGTAATATCATTAATACTTGTTCTATATTTTTCTCATCATAATATCTATAACCTGTATATTTATCGATATAAGCTGGTTTTATCAATTCTTTTTCTTCATAAAATCTAATAGTTTTTACACTTATACCAACAACATTAGAAAAATCACCTATTCTTAAATATTTCATAAAGCCTCCTTTGTAATAATTGCTAGCTAACTTATTACAATATTATTATAACATTACAGTTAACTGGAGAGTCAAGTAAATAACTTATATTTATTATATAATAATTATTATTTTATTTCTACTATTTTCTCCTAAAGGTTTAGTTTCCGTTGAAACAAAAGGTTTGATACCTGCAAGTTAATGGTTCGATTCCTTGGCAAGTCTCCTTAAGTATGCACAACAAAAAGTCTTTTATTTGCATAAAAAGAAAGACCATTTCACTATATTTCAAGCAAAATGATCTACTAAATCAAAAATTAGTCCTCTTTATCAGATGACTAATAGATGCCAATTAATGTGTGTGATGGACGAAATGTTACATATTAAGGTTTTACTGAACAGAATGTTTCATTTAGGCTTTTTAGTGAACAAAATGTTTCATAATACTTCTTTTTGCCCATCACTATAATTTTATTAATAATCTATAAGTCTTTTATCTCTATGAACTTAAAAAAAGGAACTAGCTTGTATTGTACTAGTTCCTATAGCTTTATTTAATTAAAAATGCCATATATAAAGGTATCGTATTAATTCCATTTGCAGTGCCTATATTAGCGTCAGCAAGTTTAAAATTACTATTTATATCATATTTATCTTTATTGTTTAATATTTCTTTTAAAGATTTGGCATTACCATTATTAGACTTAACTTCTATTAATGTTAGTTCGTTATTGAATCTTGTAACAAAGTCTATTTCCAATCCACTTGATTTATGATAGTAATATAAATCTTTATGCAATTTATTAAAAGCATCTGCAATTATATTTTCAAATATTGCTCCTTTGTATACCTTTAAATCACCATTAATAATATTATCAGTAGTTCCATCTTCCAACATTGCTATAAATAATCCTGTATCAGTCACATATATTTTAAATGTATCTTCATCCTTATTACCATCAAGTGGAAGTTCTAAATTATTTAAATTATGACATTTACAAATTAATCCAAATTCTTCTAACCATGTAATTGCATTACTATGACTTCTTGCCTTAGCATTACTTGAAACTAATTTATATTGAAATTTTTTATTTTCTTTCGCAAGTTGATTAGGAATAGATTTATATACTTGCATAATCTTAGTAAGTTCAGTTTGATTAATTTCTTGAACTTCATCTTTATTTAAATGTTTACCAAAATCATCTTTATAGCTTTCTAAAATACTTTGTTGAATTTCTCTAACTTGTGTTAAATCATGAGTTAAATTAAATACATTAACTACATCAGGTAGTCCACCAACGCATAAATATTCTTTAAAGTATTTCATAAGTTTTTCATTAACATTAGGAATTACTTGTGTTTTATCTTCAAATGATTTTTTTACATAATCAATTACTGACTTTTCAAGTCCAATTGCCCATAAATATTCTTCAAAGTCCATAGGTTTCATTGTGATAACTTTTTCAAAACCAGTAGATACCCCTTTTGAAACTTTTTTGTTATACCCTCTTAAACCAAGAAGAGAACCTGTACAAATAAGATCAAATCTTCCGTCTTCCATAAAAGGTTTAATAGCAGATCTTGCATTAGCACATTCTTGTAATTCATCAAAAATAATTATTGTTTTATACGGAATGAATTTTGCACCTAAATTAGATGCTGATAAACTTATTATTAAATCATTAACATTTAAATCTTTATCAAATAATGACTTAACAGAAGTATTATGCATGAAATCAATATACACAACATTTTCATAATGTTCTTCACAAAACTTTCTAACAATTGTTGTTTTACCAATTTGTCTTAATCCTTTAATTATTAAAGCTCTTTTTTTAATTTTTAAAGATTCGTGCCAAGAAATAATGTCATTATAAATTTTTCTTTCAAACATAACTCTCACCTCTGAATATATTATACACTTTTTTGCATGGAGTTTTAAGTAAGAAGTGCACTTTTTTATAGGGAGTATTCGACAATGTTCGCACTTTTTTTAAAAAGTGTTAATGATAAAATAAAGATAGTCAAAAAAAGACAAAGTTAAAATTACCAATATTTTTAAAATTTTTTACTCATTTTTATAAAATTATCTTTTAATTTCCAATAAATTCAATATTTTCAAATTCTACTTTATCCATTTTTATAAGAATAAAAG
>CAYMGD010000022.1:0-35935 GCA_964389905.1 uncultured Coprobacillus sp.
CAACAGTAGTGATAGAAGCATTTTTAGTACAACATTTGTAAAAGAAGGGTTATACACATTTTCCAAAAAAATGTAAAGAATGCAAAGTTTTACTTTTTTATCTCTAAAGAAAAATATTAAATTTTTCAGCATTTCTTTTATATTTTTCGTGTATTTTTTATTATTTTACCAGCTGAATATTTCCTTATTTTTTTTACATCAATATATTTTATTTTTCAAAAAAAATAAAGGTTTTACCCTTTATTCTAAAACTTCAACATATTGATTAAACTTTCTTTTGGACGGTATCCCATCGCTTGTCTTACCGCTTTTCCATCCTTCACAACAATTATTGTTGGGATAGATTGAATACCATATTTACCAGCTAATTCACTTTCTTCATCAACATCAACTTTGCATATAGCAACATTTTCCATTTTTTCTTCAGCAAGTTCTTCAATTACTGGTGCTAGCATTTTACACGGCCCACACCATGTTGCGAAAAAATCAATCAGTACAATTGGGTTTTCAGAAATTACTTTTTCGTAATTTTCACTAGTTAATTTAATGATCATTTTTAGTTCCTTTCTTCTATATTAGAGGTGAGAATATTCTTAAAATAAACTGTAGTATCTTAGAAAAGATTGGACGTTTATTCCATTCCTCGTATTTTATTTCTTTGCTTTGCGATAAATCTTCTAAGAAATTATTTTTCATTTCATTTATTGTCTGGTCATTAATTAATAAAATAGCATTTTCAAAGTGCAAATATAAGCTTCGATAATCAACATTTATTGTACCAACAATTGCATATTTATCATCACAAATATAATTCTTAGCATGATTAAAGCCAGGAGTATATTCGTATATTTTCCCGCCTGCTTTAAGTATTTTTCCGTAAAAACTTTTTGTTATTTGATAAACAATTTTTTTATCAGGAATTCCTGGAACAAGTATTCTAACATCTACTCCACTTTTGCAGGCATTAACTATATTATCGATAAATCCATCATCAATAGCCAAATAAGGAGTTGAAATATAGAGATATTTTTGAGCATTTAAAGTCATTGATGAATACAAATCATATGCGGGATTGATATCATCTGTTGGTCCATCACTATATGGAAAGACAAAACTTTCACTAGCATATTCGGTTTTAACTTGCTTTTTCTCATCAATATCTATCATTTCTTTTGATGACATAAACCACGTTTCTGAAAACATAACTAAAAGTGAATCAACAGCATCACCCTCAATTCTAAGAGCGTTATCTCGCCATTTACCATATTTTGTCACCCAATTAGCATATTCATCAGAAATGTTATCTCCTCCAACATAGCCAATTTTACCATCGATGATAATTATTTTACGGTGATCTCTAAAGTTTACAGCAGGATTGATTGACAGTCCTAGAGGCTCATAATTCTTTATTTTAAGATTCTTTATATTTTCTAATCTCTTATAGGTTTCTTTTTTAAGTAACACTTTGCTTCCTACATCATCATAAAGTATTTTAATTTCAATGTTTTCTTGACTTTTTTCTTCTAAAACTTTTATCACTTCATCAAGCATTTTACCAGTAGCAATAATGAACATTTCTATGTAAATATATTTTTTTGCTTTCTTCATATCTTCTATTACAGTTTGAAACTTCTTTTCAATATCCGAATAGAAATCCACTTTAGTATTTCTATATACTGGAAATTTAGTAGATGTATTGACCATCTTAACAAATCTATAGCCTGTAGGATCAATTTTTTCAAGTTCATCCATTTCTTTGTTTTCTGGCATATGATGACTTAAATAATTTTGAACTTTTTGATTTTTTCGTTTTGGCATACTCCTTTGATTACCAAGTAGTAAATAGAGTAGCGGTCCCGCAAAAGAGAAAAACAAAATAATTATCGTCCATATTAATTTGTAAGTACTACACATTGTATCATTATTAAACATATTAATGACACAAATTACTCCGATTATTTTCATTGTAACATTAAGCCAAGTAACATCTCTAGAAGCAACTATCAGAAAATAGTAAAATGCTATTTGCATTAATAGAATAACAATTGAAATAATAGTTAATAATATTTTCTTTAGTAGTGGTAAACTGTTTCGTTCGTTTTTCATAGTCATCATTCCTTAATTATATTATATATTAAATATGATAATTAATCAATAAACATAATGACATTTTTTGTTAATTCTATGGTTTTATTTACATATTGAGACATCTAATATAATAGTCATTTTATTTTCCTATACACAAATAAAAAACAAAAAACTAGCTTTATCTTAAAACTAGTCTTCTGCTCTCATTTAGAGAATCGTCTTATATAGGGGAAGGGGAAAGATATGAAAGATATGTTACCATATCTTGATATGTTATCATATCTTGTAATCATTTAACGTATAAAGGAAGGATATTAGATGACATTTTTTACAATTCTTTATACGCTAAAATATTTTACAATTATATTATAATTTATCAACTTAAAATTTACTTAAAATTATAAATAAATTATAAAATTATTTTAACTTTAAACGTTATTCCATCATCACTGGATAATTTCATTTCACCTTTATGCTTGTTGACAATTTCGTAAGCAATCGATAAACCTATGCCGCTACCTTCAACGCTCGATGCACGCGCTTCGTCTGTACGATAGAAACGATTGTAGTAGTGATTTAAATTACCTTTTTCGATGCCATTTGTATCATTAGTCATCTCTATAAATATTTTGTTTTTCTTTTGGTATATTTGAATATCAACATATGAAAGAGAATACTTAATGGCATTATCAGTAATTATATAGATTAGTTCTCTAATCAATCGTTCATTACCATTATATACAATATCTTCTTCAATATTATAATTGAACGAAAGATTATTTCTTAAAGCCACTTTTTTTAAACTATCAATTGCTTCTAATGCAGCTATTGTGAAAGAAAACTCATACATTTCCTTCTTAAAATTAGTTTCATCTATTTGGGATAATGAAGTAAGGTTTTTAGTCATTTGTGTCATTCGCACAACTTGTTTTTTTATAGCCTCTAAACACTCATCGTCGCCATACTCAAGTTCCATTAGTTCAGCGTTAGCCGAAATAATTGTAAGAGGTGTCTTAAGTTCATGTCCTGCGTCAGTAATGAATTTTTTTTGTTTGTTATAACTATCAACTATTGGTTTCATCATCCTTGTTGAGAGAAACCACGCAATCGCAAAAACAATAACTAGTGAAATTAAACTAATTACAACACTAATATTTATGAATCTTCGAGCAATGAAAAAAGATTTAGAACAATCAATTAAAATTACTCGTGTGTTTTTTTCTTTTTGCGTAACCAGATAACGATAGTCTTTTACAAAGCCTCTTTCTTTCATACCGTTTAAGGCTTTATAAGCATATTCTTCAGCTTCTTCTTTTGTTATGCTAGCAATATTTTGCATATTAGCACTTATAATTTGTTTGTTCTCATCAAAAAGAATTGAGAAAAAACGTGTTTCATATTTTGTTTCAGGTGTTATATAAATATCATTTGCTTTATCATAAAGAATCCCATCATGAGCAGCTATATAATCTAGCATCTGATCAGAATTCCTGTTTATAAAATGATAATTAGAAATGTTAACAGATGCCACTAACAGACTTAAAACGATTAAAACTGATAACATGCAAATTATCATAAATTTTTTTCTCAAAGACTTAATCATTTATTTCCTCCAATTTATATCCTAAACCCCTAACTGCTGTTATTGATAAATTAGCTTCAATGCGAAGGAGTTTTTTTCGTAGTGATGAGATATAAACCCAAACAACATTTATTTCTGATTCACTATCAAAACCCCATACTCGTTCCATAAATGTTTCAGTTGAAATCAAAGTATTTGGGTTATTGACTAATATTTCCATAAGTTGGTATTCTTTAGCACTTAATCTTATACTTCCTTGTGGTGAAATAATCTCATATGTACGAGGATCTAAACTGATATTTGCAAAGGAAAAAGTTGAAAGAGTAGAATTTTTTCTTCTTGTAAGAGCTCTTATACGAGCTAAAAATTCCTTCATTGAAAATGGTTTAGTAAGATAATCATCTGCACCAGCATCTAAACCTAGTACTTTATCATCTATCTCTGCTTTTGCTGTTAGAATTAAAACTGGTGTATTATTATTGTTCTGCCTCATTTTTCTAACTACTGTTATACCATCAGTTTTAGGCATCATTATGTCAAGAATAACACCATCATATGAGCCATATTCTAAGTAGTTAAGAGCTTCTTCGCCATCATAGACAGCATCTACATTATAATTATTTTTTTCAAGAAGTTTTACAACAATACTCGATAAATCTCTATCATCTTCCGCAAGTAATAATTTCATTTTTTCACATCGCTTTCAATTAAATTATAGCATACTTACCTAAAAATAAGTTAAAGTAGCTAGCAATTTATTCTTTCTATATATTATATAGAAAACACATAATATAATTCTATTCTTTTATGCCAGCAAGTCTCATTAGATACTTAGCATTTGTTGTTGTACATTTTCCTTCTTTTATTTTATAATCAAATAGTATTTTATCATTCTCATAATATTCACTAAAATGATAGTTTTTCAAATCAGTGATATCTAAATCACATATTTCAAAATCATGGGTTGTCATTATTACTATCGAATTATTTCTATTTAACTTCTTTGCAAGTGTCACCGCTCCACTAATTCTATCATTAGAATTTGTGCCACTAAAGACTTCATCTATTAAAGTCAGCATATTTTGTTTGGATTCTATATAATTCAATGCTTTCTTTATTCGTAAAAGTTCAGCGTAGAAAGTTGATATTCCTTTTGTAATATCATCATGAACACGCATTGAAGTAAAAATCTTCAAATAACAAGCTGAAAACTCTTTAGCATTAACAAAAGTTCCTGCATTCATAAGAATTAAATTTATTCCAATTGTTCGCATAAAGGAAGTTTTACCACTCATATTTGAACCTGTAATAACATTTATCCCCGAATCACTTGTAAAAGAGTTTGAAACGCATTTATTTTCCTCAAGCAAAGGATGTTTCAAATCAACTGTTTTAATGTTTACTTTATTATTTCTTGTTGGCATTGTTACAACACTTTTTATGTGTTTTATCATACATAAACTTATTAATCTTTCAAACTCATAATAAGCTTCTATTCCACTTTTTATAGATTCTAAGTTTTTATTCAATAGTTTTTGGCACATGTATGATATTACAATAGAAAAAGGTATAATTGCATTAAACAGTGCAATAGATAAAATATTATACCTTAGTGTATCAAAATCAGAGATTAATGATATTTTTTTGCCAACCTTTTTACCTTCTTTTATATTATTAAAGTATTTACTTAATAATTGAGAATTAAAGTCTATTCCTGAGAAAGTTTTTAGTGTATCATATATTGATGATGAAATATCATTTATATCTTTAATATCATCTAAAGATTTCTTATTTAAACGATTATAAATAAAATAATTAAGTAATTGTCCTAAAAATGGTAGAATTAACATATAAGGATTTGCTTTACCAAGAAAAGCAAGAATAAATATAACAATAAAAGTTATGGAAAGTATTATTCCAGAACTTATAAATGCTTTCGCATATGATAGATTTATTTCCTTTAATGAAGGAAAATATGCATTATCTTGAATTTTATATGAGGACGCTTCAAAAGCTAAACAAAACTCTAAGTTATTGCCTAGTTCAATAATTGCTTCTTGAGTATCTTTTAGTTTTTCATTAGATAAATTAGGATTTGATAAGCTTTCATAAAGTTTTCTTCTGCCTATATGAGTTCTAGCAACATTTATTAATTGGTATAAAGAGTTGTTTCCAATTACATCTAGATCTTGTAGAAAATCATTCTCGCCATCATAGAAATCCATTCCAGTAACTTCTTTTCTGCCATGGTAATCACCGATAATTCTATGTTCATAGTTACCAATAACATATAAATACTTTTGATAATATTTAAATTTATTATCTAATATGCTATGAAGAATTATCAAAACAATAAAAGATAAAACTAATAGAATAATTACAATAATTAATTTCCCATAAATAATTTCTAGAATAATAGAAGCTAAAATAAGGAGAAAGTCTATTCCTCTTATCAAGGATATTATATTTGATTTCTTTTGATATTCATCTTTTTTCTTTATTATTTGTTGCTTGATAACATCAAGTTTTTGTAATAAAGGATTATTCATTTTCTGTCTCCGTATACATATATATGCGATATGGTTTATATCCTATTTTGTTGTAAAAGCTTACTGCACTTTGATTAAAATTCCACACATCAAGTTCTAAGCGAGAATAACCTTTTTCTTTTGCTATTATTTTCAAGTAACTGAAGAGTTCTTTTCCTATACCTTTGCGTCGATAGTTTTTATCAACTAAGAACTCTTGAATGTAAAATACTTTTCTAGCATATTTATCAAACGTCTCAGAATGTTCATAGTCACTTGCTAAGGCAAAAGCAACAACTTTACCTTCTAATTCATATACATAGATTTCTTTATTGTTAATACATTCAATAGTATCTTGATTTATCTCTTTATAAATATTATCTTTAAATATTTTTATTTCACCTTGTACATGTTCATCATTTAAATCAATTCTTAATCTATTTATAATTTCTAAATCGTTTATATTTGCAATTCTTATCATTATTACTCCTATAATTGCCAATTTATTTCTGACTTGTTTAGTTTTTTTAGTATCTCATTTGTTTTAGAAAAATGATGACATCCAAAAAAACCGTTGTAAGCTGATAAGGGGCTAGGATGTGCAGCTTCTAAAACAAAATGGCGTGAATTTGTTATCATTTGTTTTTTTCTTCTGGCATCATTTCCCCATAAAATAAATATAATGGGTTCTTCTTTTTCATTTAATATTTCTATTATTTTGTTTGTTAAGATTTCCCATCCTTTGTTTTTGTGGCTATTTGCCATATGTTCTCTAACCGTAAGAACACTGTTTAGAAGTAAAACTCCTTGTTTAGCCCATTTGGTTAGATTGCCACTTTGTGGTTGAGTGCATCCACAATCATTTTTTAGTTCTTTAAAGATATTATTTAAAGATGGAGGAAAGGGTATTCCATCTTGAACAGAAAAGCATAAGCCGTGTGCTTGTCCTTTTTCATGATATGGGTCTTGTCCAATTAATACCACTTTCACATCTTCATAACTTGTATATTTTAAGGCATTAAAGATATCATACATATTAGGATATACTATATGTTGAGAATACTCTTCTTTTAAGAAGTTACGCAAGTTTAAATAATATTCTTTTTGAAATTCTGATTTTAATACATTATCCCATGAATTTCCTATATTTACCATAAGTACCTACTTTTAAAGAGCCCAATTACCCTTTGAAAATACTTGAACTTTAGTACCATCAAACTTAGTACCAATTATTTCTAGATCTTCACTTCCAACCATAAAATCAACATGATTCATTGAATCATTATAATTCATCTTTTTCCAATCTTCTTCAGTTAATTTTTCATAATCACGAATATTATTCTTAAAAGCCATACCTAATGCTAAATGACAACTAGCATTTTCATCAAATAAAGTATTATAGAAAAGAATACCTGATTTGTTTATTGGTGAATCAAATGGAACAAGGGCAACTTCACCAAGATGTTTGCTTCCTTCATCATCCTTTAACAAATCTTCTAGCACTTCTTGACCTTTTTCTGCTTCAACTTTTGTAACACATCCCTTTTCAAAGTATACTTTGAAATTTTCGATTAACTTTCCACGCAATGATAATGGTTTAGTGCTAACAACAACACCATCTACTCCATCATATTTTGGCATTGTAAATACTTCTTCTGTAGGCATATTAGCAATAAAATCAATATTTGTTCCTAGAGTTTTTTCTCTAGCACTTAACCATAAATGATTTGGCATTAGGTGTAATTTTAAATTTGTTCCATTACTTGATTTATACTCTAAATAGTCAAAATTCATTTCATTTAATTTTTTAGCTTTTTCTGAAAGGATTTCCACGTGTTTATCCCAATTTTCTAAGGCATTTTCATCTATTCTTGTTGTTTTTAAAATAGCTTCTTCTAATTTTTTGAATGCCACTTTACTACTATCATTAGGAAAAACTTTCTTCGCCCATTCAACTGATGGCATTGCACAAATTACCCATTGATATTTGTTATCCATTGCATCATAATACTTCTTTTCTAAAGGATATCTTTCTTGCCTTGCTTTTAGTTGTGCCGATAAATCTAATCCTTTAAAGCAATCAGGATCACTATCTTCAACATAAATACAAACTGGTAATACTTTACTCATATTTTCTAGTTGATATACTGTCATTTCACTTTCTTCTAAATATGTTTCATATTTTACATTTTTGATATTTTCTTTTGTTACTTCTGTATCATTCCATCTTACCTTTACAAATCTTGCTTTTGCTTTATAGCATTCTTTTACAAGTAATCTAACAAATTCTGCTTGATTTATGCTTGAATAAATCATCACATATTGTCCATCTTGAACATTTGCTCCATATTTCACTATTGTTTCTGCGTATTTTTTCATTATTGTTTTTTTCATATAGTTAATCTCCTTTTTTATTTTTTATTTTTAATATACTCTTCCAACTCAAGCATATATTTATCAAAATCAGACATAAATAATTTATCTTGTATTACTCTATACTTTTCAAATTCAGTTTCTGCATGAAGTTTTGCGATTTTCTCAGAAACCTTACCTGCATCCTTTAATAAGCCGTATTCAAACATTTCAATGAAAGAATTAAGACGTTTTTCCCAATCTTCCATAATAAGCGGAATCTTTCTTTGTGCCATACTTTTCGGCAAAATCTAAGTTATGCAGTCACCATTTTGTTTAATTGACCGAGTTCAAACTCACTCAAATAGTTTTTAGCAATGACAACATCAGATTTTTGAATTTTACCATTAGGTGCATCTTTCCAAGTAGTAAGCCCCATGTGTTCCTTAGTCAAATCTGCACGTTCAACAATCAATTCGGCTGCAGTATGTCCGTGTATTGCATAGTGCATCTTATTTTGAACTGTCGCATAGAATCTTTTTGTCGCTAAGGCATTTTTATCATAATCAATTGCAGTAGCATACAAATCTGTAATCTTTTGATAGAACTTTCTTTCAGATGCACGTATTTCACGAACTCTTTCTAAGTGTTCTTCAAAGTATTTATCAGTTAGATATTCAGCGGCAGAACTTCTGATAGTTACTTCGTTATTTTTTTGTCATTATAATTAATCTCCTTTCATTTATTTTATTTCAGACATTTAGTATGATAATTCAATTTAAATTTTCGTTACATTCGGTTTCCATTTTTTTCATTCTATCCTTTATTCACTTCTAATAACATCTTAAATTAGTAATAGAATTATATCATATTTCGTTCTAAATATAAATACATAAGATTTAAACATTGAAAATAATTATGTACATTATAGTATTAAAATCAAAATGAGCATAAAAAAAGATATGTATTAAATGTTTTTTCTTTCGTTTTATTAGATTTCCATATTACTATGATATGTTTTGAAATGTTTTTAAATTTTTATCTTTAAAAATTAGATTGGGATTATATTGTCCAATACCAAAAAAACAATGAATTCCATTTCTTCTGATATAAATACAAGAAGTGATTTCAAATATTTAATTACTTTTTCACTAACTATTTTTAAATTAAAATGCGCTCCAATATGTATGATAAGAAGTAAATCTATTATTAATATAGTGTTTTTTTGAAATGGTATTATACTTTGTAATTTTAAACACATGTTTCAAAATTTTTCATTATAACTAGATAAAAAAACACAAAGCTATGATTTACATAGTTTCGTGTTTTCAATAAAATATTTGTATTTTTCCTTTGTTTTATTACATTTCTTCAATATGATAAATATATTCTAATGACTTTAGAGCCTCTATTATTTCGTGATGTGTCTTATATTTTTTTAGCTCAGGACTTATTATCGAAACAGAGACTGTGTAAACACTTAATCCTGAATTAATGTAAGCAGGATTAGCCTCAATATCATCAACTCTTATGCCTAATTCTCTTATAGTTGTTACAAAATCTTTTAAGTAACTTATATTTTTAAGTTCTAGATGTATCTCAAAGTGATTTGATCTATTCTTTAAATATATTTCTACTTTTGGAAGAAGTGATAGAACAATTAGATATGCTGCAAAGCCAATTAAAGCCATCAAATAGTATCCAGTACCAACTAAAAGTCCTAGTATCCCACAAGCCCATAGTCCAACTGATGTTGTTAATCCTTTAACTTGATTTTTAGAACTATATAAAATAGTATTTGCACTAATGATAGATATTCCTATTATAGTTGCAGCAGAAATTAGCATTGTTGGTTTTTCGATTATAGATATATCTATAATCATTGCTATTGTTGAGGCTAAAGAAACTACAATGAAAGTTCTCAAACCTGCCGCATGTCTTTTGCTTGACCTTTCGTAGCCAATTATAGCAGCTAAAATGATTGAAATAATTATTTTCAACATGCTGCTATAAATGTTTATTTCTGTTGACCAAAAACCTAATATTTTTGCCAATGGATCGACATAAGTTAATAACATATTAATACCTCCTAATTCGATTTAAAAATCCTCTTCTTTGATTTTGATAATATTCTTCTGCTGCTTCGTCAAAAGCAGTTTCTTCCTCGCTAGGAACTGATTCAGGAAATGTATTTTTGATTTTATTTATTCTTTCAATTAACATTTCCACTTCTGTTTTTTGTTTACCCTCTTCAGATATTTGTTTGATATCGACTAATTCTTCGATATTATTAGTATATGATTTAGACAAATATAATGATAATTTTGCACAACCTGGTCCTATTAGCTCATATAAAACACTAGAAGCTAATATTATTGTTTCTAAGGCATTGCCAAGTTCTCCTCCCAAAGAACGAGCACCTAAAGCCGCTAAACCTATAGCTACTCCTGCCTGAGGAATTAGTGCTAAACCCAAGTAGTTTCGTACTTCTTTCGGTTTTTTCACGCATGCTGAACCAATAAATGCTCCTAAATATTTGCCAATAATTCTAACTATAAAATATACCACTCCTACTAATATTAAAGATGAATTACCTACTGTTCCAGTTTGATTAAATAAACTATTTAAATCAAAATTAACTCCCGATCTTACAAAGAATAGTAATAGTATAGGTGGAGTAAAATAGTTAAGCTGTTTAAATAACTTATCATCATCTGTTATATTGATATAAACCATCGCCATAGACATACAGCCTAAGAGTGGTGAAATATCAAGTAGTGAACATATCCCACAAAACAAGAAAATTATTGAAATAGAAATAATTAATCTATTATCATTTGATCTTCTTTTCGGCATTAATAGTTTAAGTAAAAAACCAAACAAACAGCCTAATGCTAAAACTCCTATGTTCGTAATAATGGGAATAATAATTGAGCTAGCTTTAAATTCTTTCCCGGAAAGGGAAGAAACAGCAAGAGAAATTGCTATACTATAAGCTACTAATCCGACAATATCATCCAAAGCTACTACTTGAAGTAACGTCTCAACAAAATCTCCCTTAGCTTTTGTTTGTCTTATTGTCATTACAGTTGAAGCAGGTGCTGTTGCTGCGGCGAGTGAACTTAATACTAAAGAAAATGCTAAGTTTAATTTTAAAATAAAATACATAACTATAAAAATTAGTATTGAAGCTAATAATGACTCAAAGACCGTTACAACAACTACTTTTAAACCATTTTTCTTTAGTGTTGAGAATTTAAAAAATTCTCCCGTACTAAAGGCAATAAAAGCTAAAGCAATATCTGATAAAAAACTCATTCCGTTTACAACATTTTGGGGGATTAAGTTTAAAACATATGGGCCTATTAAAATACCTACTAGGATATATGCTGTAACATTAGGAAGTCTTAATCTTTTAGTAATTCTTGTTCCTAGAAATCCTAAGAAAAGCATTAAGGAAATAGATATTATTACAATCGAAACATTGGATGTAATTCCTAATCTTTCATAAATTGATTTCATATTCACCTCCTAAAAATATTTATTGTATTAAATTTTATATTATGATAGAATTATTATACCTTATTTTTTCATAAAAAGTTATTATATCTTTTTATGCTATTATAAATTTCTTTTATGGAGGATAAAAATGTTAGATATCAAATATAAAACTTTACTTACTGTTATTGAAGAAAAAAGTTATACAAAAGCTGCAGAAAAACTTTCTTTAACACAACCAGCAGTAACGAATCACATAAATCAACTAGAAAATGAATTTAAAGTTAAAATATTTTCTCGTAGTAATCGCAAAATAGCATTAACTCCTGAAGGTGAAATAATTACAAATTATATTAAACGAATGTTTGCACTTGAGGAAAAGTTATTATATGAAATTAAAAATATAAATACATTACAAAAAAAGTTTAGAATAGGTATAACCCACACTGCTGAAAGTAATATGTTTTCAGAAATAATTGCTTATTATACTTTTTATAATCAAACTACTTCCTTCACAATCATTACTGATACAACCCCAAATCTTTATAAAATGGTGGAAAATTATGAACTTGATTTTGCATATGTTGATGAAATGCTTGATGGACAGCTATTAAAATTCTTTCCAATGGACACTGATGATTTAGTTTGTGTATTATCACCAAATAATGCTCTTTCAAAAAAAGAAAAAGTGACTCTTAATGAACTTAAAAAAGAAAGACTTATACTTCGTCTTAACTCTTCTACAACTCGTCAAACTTTTGAAGCCTATTTAAAGGCTAGTGGTGATACTATTGATAATTACAATATTGTTTTAGAAGTTGATAATATAGCAACTATTAAAGACCTTATCCGTAAAGACTTTGGAGTATCTATACTTGCGAAAAGTGCTTGTATGGATGAAGTTAACAAAAATAAACTAGCAATTCTACCTATTGATAAATTAGAAATGGTGAGAAAGAATTATTTAATATATAATACTTATTTCAATCATACCGAAGTAATTAAAGATTTGATATCAATATACAATCAAAAAAACAACTTATAAAAAAACTTGGACGATAAATCCAAGTTTTTTACATAAATGTTTTATACTTAAAAGTTATAATTTCTAAAATGGCATAATTTATTAATAAGCAAATATCAATAACAAATATTATTATTGAACATATTCGTGAGAAAAAGATTACAATAGCAAATATTACTAAAACAATAATTGAGATTATTAAAGTAATTTTAGAACTTTTTTTCATTTTATCGATTCTTTCAGTAAGAGAAAGTTTTAAAGTTTTCTTTATAGAAGAAAAAACTACTAATTCTATTATACCAATCGCTAACATGATAACTCCTATAATTCCTAAAATTATAAATCCAGCTAAAAGCAGTACCAATAACCCAACAAGGCCTATCATTTCAATGTCATCAGAACCAGAACCACCTGATCCAGAGCCAGTATTAAATAAAAATAATAGTCCTAACATAATTAAAGGAATAGAACAAATTATCCAAATGATTGAAATAACTTTCATTATTTTACAAGTTTTGTTTATTTTTTTATCATACTTTTCCATAAATCCATTATATCATATAAAATCTTTTATTACAAGACCTTATTTTGTTATATTTAATAGGTATTATTTATGTTATATATTGATAGATTATATTAGTTTATTATAAATAATTGTGCACAAATTTTTAATAATTGTACATAATGTTTATTTTATATAAATTTATTTATTTTTTACTAAACATTTTGAGGAAAATTTGGTATAATTATTACAAGTGTGAGGTGATAAATTGATCAAACAAATTTTTGAAAAAGCAAAGGAATCTGCGTTTTCTGTTTTACCAATTTATCTATTGGTTATATTATTAAACTTAACCCCAATTGTTAATTTAACTGGTAAAGAGGTTTTAGCATTTTCCCTTGCAACTTTATTCCTTATTATAGGAATATCTCTCTTTAATCTTGGTTCCGATTTAGCAATGACTAAAATGGGACAGCTTACTGGTAAAGGTTTAACTAAAAATGGTAAAATAGGTGTTTTGTTAATCACATGTTTTGTCTTAGGCTTCCTGGTAACTTTTGCAGAGCCTGACCTTTCAGTGCTAGCTGAACAAACAAAAAATGTCTTTAATAAGTACGTTTTAATCATAAGCATTAGTGTTGGTGTTGGTGGATTTTTAGTTTTCGCAATTCTAAAAACCATTCATAAGCTTTCTCTAAATGTGCTTTTGATGTACTTCTATATGCTTCTATTTGGTATTTCATTAATAACTGTTATGACAGGTAATGAAAATATTATTCCATTAGCTTTTGACTCTGGTGGTGTAACTACAGGACCAATTACTGTGCCATTTTTAATGGCTTTAGGTCTTGGTGTTTCAAAAGTTGTTTCGAAGAAAAGTGAAAAGGATGCAAGTTTTGGTATTATTGCTTTGTGTTCAATTGGACCTATAGCTGTTACTCTTTTACTCTCCCTCTTTACAAGTGGAAAACTTTCTTATGAACTTCCAAATTATGACTTAGATTCAAATTTCATTTTGTCCTTTGGAAAATATTTTCTTGAAAGAATGGGAGATGTTGGTATCGCTTTAGGATTAATTGTTCTTTGCTTTGCAGTTTGTTCTATCTTCTTCCTAAAGATAAACAAGAAAACAATTTATCAAATTATTGTAGGTATCATTTATACATATTTTGGTTTAGTTATTTTCTTAGCCAGTGTTGATTCAGCTTATATGTCAATAGGTTATAAAATGGGTACACAAATTGCTGCTTACTCTAAAAAACTATTAGTAATTATCGGTTTTGTAATTGGTGCCTTAACGGTTCTTGCCGAACCTGCAATACATGTTTTGAACTCACAAGTTCAAGAAATTACTGAAGGCTTAGTAAAAAAACGTTCTATGATGATTGCTTTAGTTATTGGTGTAGGATGTGCAATTGCCCTTTCGATGATAAGAATTATCTATGGATTTAGTATCCTATATTACTTATTACCTGGATATGCAATCTGCTTAGGATTATCACTATTTGCTCCTAAGATTTATACTGCTATCGCCTTTGACTCTGGTGGTGTAGCAAGTGGTCCATTAGCTTCAAGTTTCATTTTACCACTAGCCATTGGAGCTTGTTATACATTAAGTGGTGCCGATGCAATTCTAACCGACGCTTTTGGTATTGTATCATTAGTTGCTATGACTCCTCTTATTGCAATAGAATTATTGGGTATTATGGCAATTGTTAAAGATTCACTTAAGAATAAAAAGAATATTAAGAAAGCATTAAAACAAGATGATCAAGTCATCATCGAGTTTATGTAAGGTGTAATATGAATAATTCTCATGAACAACTCAAAAAACTTAAAATATTAGTTACTATTGTTCCTCAAGGAAAAAAGGAAGTTATTCTTGATTTACTTGAAGAATTTGAAGTTAATTTATCTTTAACTTTCAATGGTAGTGGTACAAGCACAAATGAGCTAATGCGTGTTTTAGGATTAGAGCATAATGACCGTGATGTAATTTTATCTTTTATAAGAGAAAATAAAGTTAAAGATGCAATTCTTGCAGTTGAAGATAAATTTAAAAGATTTAAATATAATCAATCTATAGCATTTTCAATTCCTTTATCAAGTATTATTGGAATGCAGGATTATCTATTCTTATCAAACTTAGGAGGAAAACACATTGGAAAATAAAATTGTTCTAGTTATGTCTATTGTTAACAGTGGTTATTCAGAAAAGGTTATGGATTTAGCCCGCCAATTAGGTGCTCGTGGAGGAACAATTCTTAATGCCTCTGGGAGTGCTAGTATTGGTGCTGAAAAACTTTATGGTATATCAATCAATCCTGAAAAGGAAATAGTTATGATTCTTGTTTCAAATGAAATTGCTAAGAACTTATTAAATATTTTATATCAAGAAGTTGGAAGCAATTCAGAAGCTCAAGGTATTGCCTTTACGCTTCCAGTTGATGAAGCAACATCAAACTTAACACAACAAATTATTACCGAAAATGGAAAGTCAAACTAAGTGTTTGGCTTTTTATATATAAAAAAAATCTACCTTGTGCTGAAGATAAATCTTACAGGGTCAAGATAGATTAATTTTTTAAAAGTTTTGTATTGTTCCAACAAATAATGGAACGTCCATTTCATCATATATTATATAAATAAACGGTTTATTTAAAACAATATTAACTATTTTCTCATATGCTACTGCTTTATCAGCCATTATAGATGTTGAAGCAGCTGCTTTAACTCCTTCTTCACTTAATTCAATTGCTACATCTTGTTTAATACATGAAACAACTAACGGATTATCAGATATATTACTGAAATTAGCTTTATTTCCATCAAACATTGTTTTTAATCCTAAATCCTCTAAAACTTGATTTAAGTTATATGAATTATTAGTTTTGAATTTTGGAAGAGCGATAGTTGCTGAACAAGATTCTAAATTATTCATTGCTAGGCTTAAATAATCACCTGCAAATATTTCATTTATACTTACATTATCACTAGGAAGAATATATACTATTTTATTATTGTTTTGAAAATAATCAATGACTAATTCAAACTTATCACTTGCAAAGTATTGAGAACTATCAACACTATGTTTAATATATTCTACTTGTTTTTCTGTTGTTCCATAGAAAATATCTTGATAATTATTTTTTGTTTTAAATTCTATTTTCCATTTGTTATTAAAATATAATGTATTAATAAGCATTAATGCCGTATAACTATTTGTTTGAATATCTGTTGTTTTCATATTCAACATATTATCTGTATTATAATTAATCCACTTTGCTATGTTCTCTTTTCCAGTTTCATCAAACATTGTCCCGTATAATTCAGCATTATAATATGTTGTTAAATCGTTAATATAACTATTTTTAACTTCGAAATCTTTTTTTACCCACAAGGAATTAGCCATTTTAGCTGTTCCATTTTTATTTTCATATTGATTATGACGATAAATTTTTTGAAGATTTTCATTTAGTTCATTAATTGTTATATCGTTTCCTAAGCTTAAAAGCTGTATTAGCTCGTTTTGAGTTTCTCCGCTACTACCATTTGCAAGCATTCCTAGTGCCATATATAAGCTTATTGGTGAAAAAACATAATTATCATTTTGAGTAAATAATTTTTCTGAAAGCATATTTGTAAACTTATTTAAATAGCTAAAGTCTGTTGTACTATCTAATTTTTTATATGACAAATATTCTTTTTGAAAACTTTCTGTACTATTTAAGGAACTGAAAGTATCTGTTTCTTTGAAGCATAATACTTCTTCACCACATGCACAAAGTAAACCTGTAAACAAAATAATTAAAATCAAAAAATATTTCTTCATTTATAAACCTCCTTGTTATATCAATAAAACGTTTATAATAAAGCTTTGGTGACAAATTATTCAGTTATCTCTTTTTCTTTATGATAGAAGAATATACAAGGGAACATTAATATTACAAAGAAAATCATAAATACGCCAAAGGCTTTTAGACTTTCAACTTCTCCTGAAGTGATTAATTGGAATAGTCCTGTTCCGCATAATGTAAAGAATATTGAACCTAATATAGCAATAATTGGAAGTACAAATCTTTTCACAACGCCTAAATCGGTGAAGTTTTTCATTATATAAATATACATTGCAACATATATTGTGTAAATAATAGCACAAAGTATTTCATCCATTGAACCTAAATATTTAAATAGCCATACTTCATGCATTGCTAGATACCATACGCCAAGCATTATTAGCATACAAACATAGCCATAAACACATGATAGTAATGATACACTTTGATTTTTACCTAGTTTGGCAAATTTTTCAGGAGCAATTCCTTGGCCACGACAAGACATTGTATACATACCACGACAGCAACTAATTGAAACTCCATTAACTGTTCCAAGACAAGAAATCATAATTAAAAGCGAGAATATAATTTGACCAGCTTTTCCCATAATGATACTGAACACTTCAATTGGAGCATTAGCATCTGCTTCAATTGTACCACCATTACCTAAGATTGCGGAAAGCGATAGATAATATATTATATAGAATGCTAAAATAGCAAGTGTTCCTATAACTAATGCCTTAGGAAGGTTTTTGTTTGAATCTTTTAGTTCAGCATTGATTGCTGTGGCACAAACCCAACCTTCGTACGCAAAAGCTGTTTTTTTAACTGCTTCTCCGAAGTTTAATACATAGCCATCAGCTTTGTTCGTTAGTGCATTTATTATTCCTCCATCAACACTTGTTTGGAATAGTGAAACTACAATTCCTGCTACTGCAATAATTAAAATTGGTATAAGTTTAATTATAGTTGCGGAAATTTGAAATTTTGCGGAAATCATTGGTGACAAATAATTTAATATTACAAAAAATGTTAAAACACAAAATGCAAATAAAAAGTTTTGCCACTGTATTATCGAATAATCTAGTCCAATCATTTTAAAGAAATAATTACCTGCAAATAGAGAAACTACTGATGCAATTATTGGATAATAAAATGTTGTCATTAACCATGCTAATCCATAACCTACTTTTTCATTTGTGGAAGCTTCAACATAATCGACTACGCCATTATATTTAGTTACTTTTGTCGCAAAAATAGCAAAACAAAAGCCTGAAGCAATCATAATTATTCCCCCAATTAGCCACGCTAATAATGATATCTTTAAATCTCCTCCTGATAATTTTAGAACTCCTCCAGCTTTGATAAATACACCAGAACCAATAACGATTCCAACTACCATTGCTATTCCAGTCCATAGTCCATACTGTTTTTTTACTTTTTCCATATTTATCCTCCAAGATATATTAATTTTATCATATATATCATATAAAAGTCAAATAATATAAAGTTTATTTAGAATAGTAAATTATATATTAATTCAAATTAATGTTTATCAATTTATCAAGATATAATTATAAAAAATTTAAAAGCAATGCCATAACGGCATTGCATTTATTATTATTTTCTTAAGTCGATTTGAGAACTTGCATCACAGATTATTTTACCAGCATATTTTTGTGAAACATAATTTCTTACTTCTTCTGATAATAAAGCATCTGTTAATACATCAATTTTATTACGATATGTTTCATTATTCTTATAATCATCCTCTCTTGCTGCAATAATGTTAGCATTTTGATAAACAAGTTCTTCTGAATCTTCCTTAGCAACAAGTCTTGCACTATCAACATTACCAGTATAAGCAGTATTGCAAGGCAATAATGCAAAATCATAATCGTTAATTGATGAAACTAACAAGTCTTCAGAAATAAGAGTAACAGTTACACCATTATCTGCGGTATATGATGAACCTTCAAATGTAAGTTTATCATTTTCATCTACTGGAATTTCTGTTAAAACGCCTTTTTCTTTAAGAAGTTTGAATGCTCTAACAGCATTTGACTCATCGTTACAAATTTCAAATGTTTTTCCTTCAGATAATTCAATGTTTTTCTTTCCATAATAAATACTTAATGGTTCGTAATGTACTTTACATGAAGCAAATAATTTAGTTGAGCCAGTATAAGTTTCTAAATATGGTACATGTTGGAAATAGTTAGCATCATAATCTCCACTTGCAACACCATCATTTTGAAGTGTCCAATCTAAAACTTTAACTTCTAGTTTATATCCTTTTTCTTCTAATATTCCTTTTACACAGTTCTCAAGAATATCAGCATGAGGCAATTCACTAGCACAAACTGTTATTGTTTTTTCATCATCTTTACAGCCAAATAGGCCACACAAACATACTAATAATAATAAGCAAATAAATTTTTTCATTTTAAATTCTCCTTTTATCTATTTTTTTCGATATATATAGTCCGAACTCTTGTACTGCTTGAACAAGCACTACGACAATCACGATTAAACCCCAAAATAGTAATGATGAAGCATAATCTCCCGTATGTTTAGCATAATATTGCCATACACCTGCGATTAATCCTCCCGCTGCAATATTATAAGCGAATGATGTGTATCCAAGGATTGAAACAAAGGTTACAGCTGCTCCAGAAACTAAGGATGAGCGTGCCTCAGGAATAAGCACTTTACAAATAATTTGCCATTTCGAAGCTCCTAAAGATTCTACTGCTTCAGTTTTTCCTTTGTCAACTTCAGCTAACGATTGTTCAACCATTCTTGCCACAAATCCAACTGAAGCAACAAATAACGGAATAATAATCGTATACCATTCTCCTGTACCTGTACCACATACTTTTCTTACAACTGGCATCATTATGACTACGATAATTAAACAAGGAATAGAACGTAAAATATTAATTATTGCACTTAAGATAATATTAACTATTTTTAATGGTTTTATTCCTTTCGGTGAGGTAATGTTTAATATTAAACCTAGAGGCAAGCCAATTAAATAAGACAATACTAATGATATTGATGTCATTAGAATTGTTTCTAAAAACATTTGTAAAATATCACTAAAGCTCATTCTTTTCAACCTCCTCATACTTAATTGCTTTTAATTCAAGATATTTTTCTAATTTAAGAACATCTTTTTCTGCTTTTGGCATCTTAAATATTATTTGTCCATACACTCTTCCATCCACTACTTTTGAATCAGCATAGATGATTGAAACGAGAATATTGCAATCTTGAATTATACTAGCAACTAATGGTGTATCAATTTCGCCATTAAACATTATCTTAAATAGTTTTTCTTCATTTAATTCAGTATTTAAATGCCCTGAATAAATGATTCGACGTCCAACATCAGTTTTTGGGGATAAGAATATATCTTGAGCATATCCTTCCTCAGCAATTTTTGTTTTATCAATAATAGCAACTTTATTACATATTCTCTCCACAACATTCATTTGATGGGAAATAATAATAATTGTTAACGAAAGTTCTTTGTTTAGTTTTAATAACAAATCTAGTATTTGATTTGTAGTTTCAGGATCTAGAGCTGAAGTAGCTTCATCACAAAGAAGTATTTTAGGATTAGTCATCAAAGCTCTAGCAATTGCAACTCTTTGCTTTTCACCGCCTGAAAGCTGTGATGGATATGAAGATAGTTTTTTAGATAATCCAACTATTTCTAGCATTTCTATAGCTTTTTTTCTGCGATTTGGATCTTTTACAAGCTCACCTGGCAATTCAACATTTTTTAAAACTGTTCTTTGCTCAAGAAGATTGAATGATTGAAAAATCATTGATACATTACGATGATATTCTCTATCAAATTGTGCAGGCATTCCTTTGTACAAAATCTCACCTGAATCAAATTTTTCTAAACCATTTATACATCTAATTAGTGTTGATTTGCCTGCCCCTGAAAAACCTAAAATACCATATATGTCTTTCTCACAAACTTGCAAATTTATGTCTTTTAGTACAACATTATTATCATATGCTTTACACATATTTTTTATTTCTAGAATATAATCACTATTCATTTAAACCTCCAAACAAAAAAACTCGCCCTACAACTGTAAGGACGAGATTATTAATCACGTGGTACCAACCTTATTCACAAAACAATGTTTTGCCTATTTTTCAAACTCTAACAAGTTCTATTGCGTTAACGGACAAATACCGGGATGACTTACTTTGTTTCAGACATCCAACTCAGAGGCCATATTCATAAAATCTATCTTTATTCTCTTTCACCAAATGAGAACTCTCTACAAAAGCATTGTTTTATTACTCTTCTCTTCAACGTCTTTAAATATGTCATTATTATACATTCTTTTAAAATAGAAATCAAGTATTTTTTTTAATTTCGTTGATGTTTTTTTATAAAAACGTTAACATTTTATTTTTTTGTTAGTAAATTTAATCAAATAGATTTAAGTGAGTCACTTATTCTTTCGACTAAATATTAGTCAAATATCATAAAAGACTTATGTTATTATAAATCCAATATCTTTGAAAAAACATTTTTTATAGATTCATATTCTTCCCATTTTACTGTTTTTATCAACTCATCAATAAATGTAAAAACCTTCATTGGAGATAATACAGCAAATGATACGCCTAATTTTGCTTTTAATTCCATCCGAGGTTTATTAATAAAATCTTTAGCGATTATTTTTACTTCTTCAACAAATCTTTCTGAGTATTCCTCTATTTCTTTTTCTGGAGATTTTTCTTTTAAAAACGTAAGAATTACCGATTCTAATGCACCCTCATTTTCAAGTGGAATAATAAGGCCTAATATATCAATTTCAGCTTTTTCGCCAAAAGAATCAGAAAAAGTATTTGTTACCCACTGATTATTTTGAATAGATGTTGCAATTGGCTTCAAACTTAATTTTATTTTGTTTTCAATATAATCAATTGTATCTGTATCTTTATCATGTATCACAATAAGCTTATCAAAAGAATCTTTTCGAGGATAATTTAGAATTATATTAGATAATTTATCTTTAAAAAATTTTGAAAAATTATCTTTTCCACCAACTCCTCCAATGAGCAACCGATCTTCTCCACGTTCATACCAATATGCTGATTCATTGTTTTTCTCATCAATTATGATTTTAATTTTTTCTTTTTTATTAGATTTAACTGGTATCCATCCAGACAATTTGCAAAGAAGATAACTTATAAGAATTGCATCTGTTTTGCCTTCACATAACAATAAAACTCTCATATACGTACCTCAAAATCGAACTTTTCACGTCCAACAAATACTTCTTTTCCTGTCATTGTTCGCACCAAAGTTCTACTAGAAGCGTTATCTTTTCTTAATGTTATTACCTTAATAATATCTGAAGATTTAAAGTATTCACCATCTATTGCTTGAGTATTCAGTATGCCATCCACCGCTTCAATGCTATGTGTAGTTATAAATAATTGAACATTGTACTGCGTTGATGCCTTAATTATAAATTTAAAAATATCGTCATAATATTTCGAGTGAATTGCTGTTTCAATTTCATCAATCAAAAGTATTCCGTTTGAAGATTGTGCAATAGCATTGGCAATTGCCAATACTTTTTTTATGCCATCGCCATATGTTGATAAAGGCATCAAACCAGTTACTTTATTTTTTACAAATTCAATTGGTTTATATGAAGATTCGGTTCTTAGAAGCAATAAATCTTCGATATTCTCGTCAAACATTTTAAGCATAGTAATACAAATTTCTTTATACTTCTCGTTTCTAATAATTCGATCAAAAGTATTTCCTATGGTATGAGAAACTGGAGAAAGATAATTAATTTTTACTTTATCATTGTTTATGATTTCGCGTCCTGTAACATTTGTAAATCTATTTATTTTTATATGATTAATTGATGGACTTAGCGCATTGGATTCTGAAATTAAATCTCCTTCAAATTCATCGATTTCGTTATCATCAAATTCAGATATTCTATCTTTCTCTTTTTGAGATAACTCATTAATATCAAGCATTACACGCCTAACTGAACCAGTAATTGAGACTGAACTCTTATAACAACTTCCGTTTTCAGTTTGTAAATCACAAGAAACTGATAAAAACTTACTATTCTCTCCTTGAAGCATATTGATAAAACTATCAAATATAGGCATACGAGAAAAACCCAAATATGCGTCCCTAATTCTCGAAACTCTAAAAACATTATTGATATCATCAGGAATTCTTAGCAACTGTAAAGCTTCAAGAATGCTTGTTTTTCCTGAATTATTATCACCTACAATCAAATTAACCTGTGCTAGATCGTTAACAACTAAATTAGATATTCCTCTAAATGAGGCAATATTTATATTTTTTATTTTTATCATAATATTTACTCCAATCTTATTATTACTTTTTTTCCTAGCCCTGTAGCAATCCTTTGAATTAATAAAATACTTGCATTATATTTGCCACTTTCTATTTTACTTATACTAGATTGTTGTATTCCTGTTATTTGAGAAAGCTCCTTTTGTGAAAGTTTCAAATTTTTTCTTGCTTCTTGAATTGCATTTGCAACTTCATAACATATTGATTCTTCATTGAAATCGTTTATCCTTTCTTCAACAAAAGACACCTTTGATAGTTCTTGATCTAAATATTTTTGAAAATCATTCATAAATTCACCTACAAACATAACTTATTATACAGCAAGAAAAGCAATATGTCAATACAATATTTATTATATGACATATTTATGATTTATATGACATATTTTTAAAGATATGCTAACAATTAGTTGATTAGTTATTCAAAGTATGTTATAATATTAGTAGGAAAGTTAGAATTTCCATAAGGAGGATATTATGATTATTGAATTAAGAAAAAAATCACAAATTACTTTACCGAAAGACATTGTAAATCAATTAAATTTACGAGAAGGCGATAAATTTGAAATATCAATTGTAAACGGCTGTATTAAATTAGAACCTGTTGCAGTGTACCCTAAGGAATATATTTTAAAATTAGCAGAAGAAATTCAAGTGCTTAGAGAAGATCCTAAATTTGAATATAATGCATTTGAAAATGTGGATGATTTAATAAAAAGGCTTAAAGATGGAAATAAGGAGTAAACTATGTATAAATTAGCATATACTGAAAGATTTAAAAAGGCTTTTAATAATCTTACTAATAATGAACAAATACAATTTCAAAATAAAATGAGATTATTTGTTGAAAATGTATTACATCCATCATTAAGAAAAAAAATTAAAGGAAAGAAATCTCTTTATGAAAGTAGTATTAATATGGATATAAGAATTTTATAGTATTTTGAAAATGAAGAACTAATTATTTTAGTTGATATAGGTCATCACGATATTTTAAAGAAATTCTGATTAAATGGCTTATAGTCTACCTATATTAAAGACAATCGATAATTATAAAAGGCCTATTTTTAAGCTTTGTATGGTATTTTAGCCAAAGATGGACAAGATATCATTTTTTTTATACAAATATAAAATATGTAATTTTAAAGCATAGTAGTTGCAATGAAAACAAATAATCGTTTTACAGATATAGATATAAAAATATATAAGTTATTGTAAAATAAATCACTGAAGAAGTGATTTTAATTAGTTCATTAATATATGCATAAATAATTAAATTCTCTCTATTTAGATTAAAAGGAAGTATTACTGTCTATTCCTAGAAAATAAATAAAACAATTACTGAAAGAAATTAGTAATTGTTTTTTAATATAGGTATAAATTTTAAAAGATTTTAGTTTTTTAATATTTTTATTAATCAAATTAAATAAGTCACTTAATTATTTTGACTAAATTTTTGCCAAAATTCGTTATAATGAGATTAAATAATTGACATTGGACAATACCAACAATTTTTATTATATGGAATTAGGTCATCAGACATACATAAAACTAGTCCAGGTTTTATGTTTAGTTTAAACTTACTAAGAACTCCAAAGTTTTTGTCAGGATGATTAGGAGATTTATTCTTTTTTATCTCAATTGGATAAATATTTTCAGCATCAACTATTAGTAAATCAATTTCTTTTTTATCTATATCACGATAATAATACAAATTATTGATAGTTTTTCCTGCGTTATAATATGTTTTTACTATTTCTGTTACAACAAATGTTTCTAAGAACGCACCATCCATATTACCATTTGCCAAAGTTTCCGCATTAGGCCACCTACATAAATACGCTGCTAATCCTGTATCCATAAAATATACTTTTGGTGTTTTAACAAGTCTATCAGTTATATTATTATAATAAGGTCTCAGTATAAAAATTACCCCTGAACGTTCTAGGATTGTAACCCAAGCTTTTGCAGTAGGAGCGGACACTCCAATTGACTTAGCAATCTCATCATAGTGTAGTTCTTGAGCTGTTCTTGCAGCCATATAAACCAAGAAATCATAAAATTCATTTAATTTTCCCACTTGCTCCAATTCGTGTATGTCTCTTTCTAAATATGTATTAACATAATCACTATAATATTTTTCTCTATCAATTGTTGTATTAATAACCTTAGGCATACCACCCAAAAATATCTTTTCATATATTTCTTTAATACTATATGCTTTAAATACTTTTTGTTTTAAGTAATCTATATTAGGATTAAATAAGGTGCCTTCTTCACCATTAATTTCTGCCTGTGATAATCCTGATAGTTCATATACTGCTACTCTACCAGCCAGTGATTCACTAACATTTTTCATCATTTTAAACTTTTGAGAGCCAGTTAACCAAAACAATCCGTTATTTTCTTTACCTTCATATGAAAGCTTATCGACTATATCTTTAATTTTTTCTAAAATAGATGGTTCTTTTTGAAATTCATCGATAATAATAGGATATCCATAAGTATCAAAAAATAAATCAGGATCTTCTTTTGCTAATCTTCTAGCATTTCTATCATCTAAACTAACGTATTTTCTGCCAGGTCCCTTTATATGATTAAGCATAGTTGATTTACCAACTTGTCTTTGACCACAAACCATTATAACAGGATAGTTTTCAGATGCTTTTATTATTTGTTTTTCCATTGTTCTTTTGATATAATTCATATTATCCTCCGAGTTTTATAAAGTCTCACTTTATTTATATCTATTATACCCACTAATTCTTAAAAAATCAATAGAATTTTACTAATTTTTTTTTTAAATACAAAGAATATTAAGAAAAAATCTTAACACATTTATTGCATACTTTACTTGCAATTGTATTAAGATTATTATGTAATTTAATAAATAGTTTTAATTTCAATTTTAGTATTGAGATTAATGTTTAAAACATTATATGTTTTTTCTGTAATTGTCAATAAAAAACTTAATAAAAATGGTAAAAAAAATATTAATAATTATGGTAATAACAATTTAATAAAAAAGGTAATTAAGACTTTATAAAAATGGTAATAATAGTTTAATAATTATACTTTTTTGTACTAATTTATTAAACCACTTGATAAAAACACCTTATTTATGTTATATACATAATGAGGTGATTTTTTTATGATTTATGCATATATCCGTGTATCAACAAAAGCACAACATATTGATAGACAATATGAAGAAATTAAAGGAATGAATATAGATGATAAATATATCTATATTGATAAAGAATCAGGAAAGGATTTTGATAGAACTAATTATCAAAAATTAATTAAGAAATTAAAAAAAGACGACCTATTAATAATTAAATCAATAGATCGTTTAGGTAGAAATTATCAAATGATATTAGAAGAATGGAGTAGAATTACTAAAACAATTGAAGCTAATATCAAAGTACTAGATATGCCACTATTAGATACTAGAATCGAAGGAAAAAACTTAGTTGGTAAATTTATTAGTGATATTGTTTTACAAGTTTTAAGTTTTGTTGCTGAGAATGAAAGGATAAATATTAAGCAAAGACAAGCTGAAGGTATTAGAATAGCCAAAGAAAAAGGTGTAAAGTTTGGTAGACCCAAAGCTATTACACCTGATAATACTAATGAAATATTAGATAATTATATTAATCATAAAATATCTAATACTATAGCAACTAAAATGTTAGGAATATCTAAAGGAACATTCTTTAGGCTTGTAAAAGAAAGAAAAGAAAAAGTGAGATATATAGAGTACTAAAATCTCACATTTTTTTACAATAATAATTATTTATTTTGGTTATTCTTTTCTGCTCTTTTTTCTTCTAACTTTATATTTAATCTATGTGCAAGTATAAAGATAATTATTATCCAGAATGCACAAACAGTTATAAAGACTATCCAGTCATATAGAGTATTGAAACTATCAAATGGAACAATTGATAAACCAAAGACAATTGTTGCTATGCCTATTCCTCTTCCAAAAACAATTGAAGGAATAAACCATTTCAAACTCATTTTGATTGTTCCAGCAATCATTACTAAGGCATCATCAGGAAAAACTGGGAATGCCATCATTAATGGGAAATAGATTGTTCCTCTATCTCGTAATAAGCCTAATGACTTTTCGCAGTCTTCGTCACCTAGCATTTTGCAGCATAACTTGTAACCTCCTGAACGACCTATTAAATACATTAAACAACTTGATAACATAACACCTATGAAAGAAAGAGTGAAAGCTTTCCAAGGTTCAGGATATATAAAAGTGCTTAAGAGAATAAAGGCCATCGAAGCTCCAGGTATAGCGCAAAGAACTGATGTTAGTAGGCACTGAATTATAATATATATAAATATTCCATACCATGAATTTTTGAATGTTTCAAATAAACTTTCATTGAATTTGAATCCTGAGTCGTAATGTATAACTTTGGTTGCGAAAAGTAATACTAGGACCAAAAATGAAATTAATACTAAGGTTAAAATTGCTAATAATAGTTTTATAATTTTCTTTTTATTTTTCTTTAAAAACTCACTCATTTTTATGCCTCTTTCTAAAAAAATTATATCATAAATCAGAACTAAATGCAATATCACGTCATATAATATTTTATGAATATATCTTCTAAAATATGAGAAAAAGCATAAGTTTGTTTAGTTCTTATGCTTTATATTTTTATGAAAGTAATAACTTATCAGATATTTCAATATCATTATTTTCAAATCTCAATAGTAATTCTTCGATTGTAAGTTTTTCTTTTTCTTCACCTTTGACATCAACTATTATTTTGCCTTCACTTAACATAATTAAACGATTTCCATATTTTAAAGCATCTTTCATATTATGAGTTACCATAAATGTTGTAATATTATTTTGCTTTACTATTTCGTTTGTTAACTCTAAAACTTTTTTGGCTGTTTTAGGGTCAAGAGCAGCAGTGTGCTCATCAAGTAATAATAGTTTAGGCTTTTTTAGTGTTGCCATTAGAAGAGTTACAGCTTGTCTTTGACCGCCTGATAGAAGCCCAACTTTGGTTTCTAATCGATTTTCAAGGCCTAGGTTTAGTCTTGTTAGTTCTTTCTTAAAAACTTCAACATTAGCCTTTTTGAAGCCCCATCTAAGGGTTGCTTTTTGACCACGACGTGAAGCAATTTCCATATTTTCAAGGATAGACATATTAGCACATGTTCCCATTAATGGATCTTGGAAAACTCTTCCTAGGTATTCAGCTCTTTTGTCTTCTGTTAGTTTTGTTACATCAATATCATCAATGTGTATGCTTCCTGCATCTGGTTCGAATACTCCTGAAATCATATTCATTAAAGTACTTTTTCCACTTCCATTACCACCAATAACTGTAATGAAATCTCCATCATCTATTTTTAAACTAACATTATTTAAGGCTATTTTTTGATTTTCAATGCCTTCTTCTTTATTAAATATTTTAGTAAGATTTTTAATTTCAAGCATGTTCTTCACCTTTTTTCTTGATATTAATTTTAGATTTCAAATAAGGCATTGCTAGGATAACTGCAATTAGGACAGCTGTTAAGAAATCTAAATAGTAATCAACATTCATTTTAATAGCTGTAGCTTTGATTATAAAGAATATAACTGATCCAATTATGATAGAAATTAATGAACGTTTAAAGCTTCGTTTTCCGAAGATAATTTCTCCTATAATTATTGATGCTAAACCGATTACGATTGTTCCTCGCCCTGATTCTGTCATTGCTGTTCCAGCACTTTGAGCAAACAATGCGCCACTTAAAGCTATTAAACCATTACTTAGCATTAATCCAATAATTATCATTAAATCAGTATTGATACCTTGAGCACGAGCCATTTTAGGATTATTACCAGTAGCTCTTAAGTTCATACCAATTTCTGTACCAAATAGCCAATATATCAAAGCACTTGTTCCTGCTAAGAATAATAAACTGATAAAAATCTTTGATGTTTTGTCAGCTCCTTCTCTTACCATATTAAATGTTTTGATTAACATTTTTGTGAAGCCATCATATACTGTTTTATCAATATTTAAAAGCGATCTAATACTTGATTCTTCACTTGCAAAGCCTAATATAACAAGGTTAATTGTAATAAGTGCCGTCATTGTTATTATCCCTGATAGTATTGCTGGTATTTTTAGTTTTGTGTGTAGTAAACCAGTTACCATACCACCAATCATTCCCGCAAACAAAGCTAATATGCTAGCTATGAAAGGATTCATCCCATAAAATATCATCAGAGCACAAACAGAAGCTCCTAAAGGGAAAGTCCCTTCAATACTTAAATCAGCAATATCTAGTACTCTATATGATATATAAACTCCAATAACAAGAATAGCCCAAATAATTCCTTGTTCTACTCCTGATGATAGAACATTTAATATCTTTTCTAAAATATCCATAATTAATATTTTTACTTTCTATATATTTTTATTTTAATTTTATTTAATAATTAGTTATTAAGTTTTGCTTTTAATTCATCACTGATAACAATTCCATATTCTTCAGCTGTTTCAATGTTAACTTTTAAATTAAATTCTTCTAATCTTTGAACTGCTAATTTGCTAGCATCTTCTACTTCACCATTAAGTACTTTAGCTGCCATTTTTGCAGTGACATTTCCTAATTTTGTATAATCAATACTTAATGTAATAGTTCCACCATTTGATAAGTATCCTTCTTCAGCACAAATTGAAGGAATTTTCTTATTATTAGTAATATCTAAAACAGTTTTAGCACCTGTATTAACAAGATTATCTGTTGGAAGATATACAACATCGATATCTTCAGCAACTAATGCTTCTGTGGCAGTCTTTAAATCAGTAATTTTAGAGATTGATTTTGCTACTACTTCTAAACCTAATTCATCAGCACGAGCTTTTAAAAGATTTAATTGAATAATTGAATTGCTTTCTGATGAAGTATATAAGTAACCAACTCTTTTAGCATCTGGAGCAATATCTTTAATTAAATCTAATTGATCCGCAACAGGGTTCATATCACTTGTACCACTTATATTAGCTCCTGGATTTTCGTTGCTCGCAACAATACCATCAGTAACAGGATCTGTAACAGCAGTAAAGAATACTGGAACATCTAAACCAGTGCTTTCAACTTCAGCTTTAACAGCTGCAGCAACTGGTGTAGCGATAGCAAAGATTAAATCGCAATCATGAACAGCACTTTCTACAATTTGACTTAGTTTACTTGCATCACCTTCAGGATTGTAAGTTTTAATTATAATCTTTTCACCGTCTTTATAACCAGCTTCTTCTAAACCTTGAATAATTCCATTTTGTGCATTGTCTAAAGCTGGAGTAGTAATATATTTAATAATTCCTACAGTAGCTTGTCTTCCGTCTTTAATAATATCTGCAGGCTTTTCTTTTTGTCCACAGCCAACTAGTCCTAGTAAACATACCATAACTAACAAACATAAAATAATTTTTTTCATAATTTTTTTCTCCTTAAATAATAAATTTTTTGAATGAAAAAAGTGCTACTACGTTTGTAATAGCACATATAGTATTTAGTATCAATATTGCTATTACTTTTACTTATTTTGTCAAGTAATAACAATACTAACATACTTTTTCATAATAATTAAAATCATCAGAAAAAGCCAAGACTGTTATTCTACGACAAATCTTGGGTAGTAAAAGTAAAAGTAAAACGAATTATTGAATAACTTTTTCATACTACATTTTTTCCTTTCAAATTTTATACACCTATTTTATACCAAAAATAAAATTAATGCAAGAAAATTGATGATTAAAACGTTTACAATTTGATGCGCTTTTTTATATTTTGATTAAAATTTGCAATTATCTATATTTTATGGGCTGTAATTATAGTATAAGAATAAGAATTTATTGTAATGATAACATTATAATAATTATTTACACAATAATAATTTTTACCTTTTTTGTAAATATTAGTATTTAAACTTGTTATAATTTCTTTACAAAAAGATTCTATATTATCTGCATTATTTTCAGTCCAATCTAATTGTAAGTTCTTCTTTATTCTTTCTTTACCTAAAACAGTTGTATGAACTTTATCAATATTATTAATTAAATCATTCATTTTTATCATTTTCTAAATTATATTAAGTTTTTAGTTTTGATTACTTTCAAGAATAGTAAGCATTTCATCTATTACCTTTTTAGCCAGTGTTTCAAAGTCAAATTGTGAAACAAAACTTATTGCTTCATTTATTTTCTCATCAGATATGTGATACAAAAGAAGTGTAGCCTCAAGGAATGATTTTACTTTTCTATCCATTGTAAAGTACATATCGCAAGGTACTGACATAAAATTTCTCATAACCCCTGCTGAAGCTATTTCGCGTTCGTAAAAGTCTTTAGTTTCCCACGTTGGTAACGATTCTTTAAAAATCATTTCAAGTTTTCCCGTTATCGTATGAAAAATGATTTCCGATGAATTTGGTAATGAGTATGCTACATTATATAATTTACGAACATGTTCATTTGATTCTGCCATATAAAGTTGTAAAGTTGTTTCAACAGCATAAAATAGTATTTTATCATCAGTTTTGTTTTCTAATAGTTTTTTTGTAAATTCAAATTGCCCTTCTAATACATATGATACTAGCTCGCATACGACATTCTCTTTGGTTTTAAAAGCATATACAACAGAACCAGAGTTGAGTTTTGCTTCTTCAGCAATTTTTAAAACTGTAGATTTATCATATCCTATTGTTAGAAACATTTTTGCGGCAACGTGTAAGATTTTAGACTTTACTGCCTCTAAATCGTAATCTTTTTTCCCCATAAGACATCTCCTTTTATTAATATAAAACAAATGCAAAATGCAAATGCATAACGCAATTGTGTTGTATAATGCATTATACAATATATTAATTTTAACATATTAATCACTTATTTACAAGATGTATTCATGTTTTTTTCATTTTACTATCGGAAGCTTATTTACGCATCTATTATAGCAAAATCAATTAAAAAAGTCAAAAAAGTTCGATTTTCCGAACTTTTAAACGTCAACTTCTTTTCCTTTTAAGAAAATCGCAATGGTTCCAGGACCAGCTGTTGATCCAATTATTGGACCAAGATAATTAATATAAATATCTTTAGGTTTTATCTCATTAATTACTCTTTCTTTAAGATATTCAGCATCTTCATAGCAATCGGCATGTACGATGGCAATAGTTTGTTCTTGAGGATTAATTACTACTTCTTTTGCCATATTTACTATTTCGTCTAGTGATGCTTTTCGGCCTTTGACTTTCTTTAGAGCATAGTTTTCCCCAAGTTTATTAGAAATAATGATAGGTTTTACGCCTAACAAATTGCCAAAGAAAGCACTTGATGCTTTCACTCTTCCTGCTCTTTTAAAATAATTTAAGTTATCAACTGTACATAACTGATTATATCGCAGTTTATTGCTCTCTATATATTCATTTACTTCTTCTATCGTTTTGTTTTCTTTTCGCATTATTGATGCATCTATTGCCATTAGACCTTCTCCTAGACAACTGTTAAGTGAATCAATGCAGTATATTTTTCTCTCTGGATACTTTTTTAGTAACTCTTGACTTACTATACAACTAGAAGCATATGAACCTGAAAGTGCTGAAGAACAAGCAATATATAATATATCTTTTTCTTCTTTTAAATATCTTTCAAATCTTTCTTCATATACAGTAGTTGGAACTTGGTTTGTTATAATTCTTGTTCCACCACGCAAAATCCCATATAACTCTTCAGGGGTATAAATATCCCAATCTAGTGAAGCTATTTCTTCTTTGTCATCATATACAATGTTCATTGGAACATATTCTATTTCATATTTACTTCTAATATCTTTTCCTAAGTCGGAACATGAGTCAGTTATTATAATGTAATCTTTCATTTTATCTTCTCCTTCAATAAATAGTATATCAAATAAATATCAAAATAAATTCAATTTAATATCAATATTTGTTGAAGAAAGATAATTTTTGTTTTTTGATATAATTTATTGTATAAGGAGGATTTATAAATATGAATTATGGTTATGTGAAAGTATCTACTGAAACACAAAATATTGCTCGTCAAATGGCAGAGATGAAGGAATTAGGTTTATCGGATAATATTCACTCGTTTAAAAAAAAGAACTAACCTATGCTAGATTAATTCTTTATACTATCCTTGAAAATTATTTTTATCCTTTAAGTATTCTCAAAAGCTATTTGTAACTGATGTATAATCAAGTTTTGAATTATCAACATTTAAAACATTTGTCTCATATTTGATTTTAATAGTTGCCTCTTCCCCACAAGCAACACGTGTTATAGCCATCATTAACACAATATTAAATACTACAATTTTTTCATTCCAACAATTTTACTCATATATATTTTAATTTTCTTCCTCGTAATAGTAAGAGTAATCTATACCTTTCATAAAGATTTCACGGTCATTTATCTTATCGGTTAAAGCGTTTTGAATAAGATCTAAAATATCATTATGGTCAACAACGCTTAATTTCATCGCTTCTAAATATTTTGTTTTGTTTATCTTGCTCCAATCAACACATTTAGAAAGATTTTTCTTTAATATCAAATCTAACCAAATACGAGTTGTTCTACCATTTCCTTCCATAAAAGGGTGAGCAACATTCATTTCAACATACTTTCTAACAATTTCTTCAACGTTTGTTTCGGGCATTCTTTCAATAGTATTCAAGGTTTGTTCTAAATAACCAACACTCGCAAATATGAAGCCACCTTTAGAAATATTCAACTTTCTAATTTGTCCTGCAAAATCATATAATCCACCAAAGAGATAAGCGTGAATTTGTTGTAAGCCTTTCATCGTTCCAACTTCAATGTCATTAAAAAGTCCACTTTCAAACATTTCGTAAGCTTTATTCTTACTTTGTTCATCTATAGAAGTGCCTTTTGTTTTAACCCATTTTAAGAATATATCCATTTTTTTGCTTGGAAGAATTGCTATAAGCAAATTTAATCCATTATCATCAATAACATCTGTTAAATACTTCTTGCCGTCTTTTGCTGTCAATTTCAGTTGTTTGCAAATTGCAATCAACTGCGGATTTCTTCGTTTTATAGTTGCCCAATATATTCTTGGAGAAGAACTTAAAGAAAGGGCTTCTATAATATCAACAGCACATAGCCACCAACGAGAAGTTTCTTCATCCCAAATAGAGCGTACAGGTACGTTTTCAAAAAATCTAATAGAAGTTTTAATCATTTTTATCCTCGTTCACGATTTCTAATATATCATCTAATCCACAATTAAGGACATTGCATATTTTAAGAAGTATATCCATATGCACGGTTTCATTTCTACCAAGTTTTGCCATTGCAGTAGTTGTGATTCCCGCCCTTAAGCGTAGGTCTTCTTTTTTCATTTCCTTATCAATAAGAAGTTTCCATAATTTTTTATAACTTGCAGCCATTTTTAATCTCCTAATAAGTAGTCAATAAGTTTTTTTATTATACCTCATATAAATAATTTTTTCAAGATATTCTCCAATAATTAGAGAAAAAACCCTTTCCAAATCATATTAAAAAAGCGTTTATAGCATCTTTATAAAAAAGTATATATGTCTTAATAGAAGTATCTTATAAACATTATGTTGCTTTTAATGGCCCAAACAACACTTTTCTATTGTTTATTCTAAACAAATCAAAACTTTTCTTATTATACTCTTTTCTTTGCCTCTTAATTCTTACCTCAAATCGCTTCATAACTATATGTTTTGTATAGAATTATTTTTTCTTCGTGTGGATAACTTTTCTTTCAATATCACATCTGCAATTTCTAATGTCTCATCTCTATATTCCAATGCATTTTTTTACCTGTAACACATTTTTCGCATTTATCGTTTCCAAAATGCATATCAAATATGTTCTTGTACTTTTTTCTACACATTCTCCATCTTTCTTTGATGATATTTTTCCAAGATTACTACTTTCGTATTGTTCCATAAAATATGTTATCTTCAGATATATCAAATCAATATCAAAATAAATTCAATTTAATATCAATATTTGTTGAAGAAGATAATTTTTGTTTTTTTGATATAACCCGAGTTTGCCACCTGGGGATAGAAAAAGGAGTCGAAATAATGCTC
>CAYMGD010000023.1:0-34953 GCA_964389905.1 uncultured Coprobacillus sp.
CACACCAAAAACGCTTATTTTTACGTTATTAAAGGTGTTTTTCATTGCTCCTAAGCGTGGGGTCGGAAGTTCGAATCTTCTCGGGGACGCCATTAAAATTTTAGTCTTGATATAATGAAATCAAATTATCAAGGTTTTTTATTTAATAAATTATTATATTTTAACTAAATTGAAATATAGAGATTTGATTTGAAGCATCTAAAAAAAGTATATAAGAAATCTACTAGAACTTTTTTAGATTGTTAAAAGAAAAGTTTTGGCGTATAATAAAATTATAAAAAAAGTAAAGGAGATAAATAAATGGATAATACACAAGGATTTGTTATTTTATCTGAATATGTGCCAGAAATAATAGAAGAAGTAAGATATCATACAACCTACAATTTCATAGGTGAAAAAATAGATGGCTATGAAGACCCAATTATCATTACTGTGAAGGAAGTAGCTCTTGCTATGCAAAAAGCTGTTAAAATAGCTCTAAGCAAAGGATATACTTTTAAAGTATATGATGCATATAGACCACAAATGGCAGTTGATCATTTTGTGAGGTGGGCAAAAGATAAAAAGAATCAAATTATGAAAGATATTTTTTATCCTGAAGTTGATAAAGAAAAACTTTTTGAATTGGGCTTTATTGCTGGAAAATCTGGACATACGAGAGGCAGTTCAATTGATTTAACTTTATTCGATTTAAAAACGGGTAAAGATGTTGATATGGGTGGGGTCTTTGATACATTTGGCGAAATATCTAATGCTGATTATGTAAAAACATTGACTGAAGAACAAATAAATAATCGTAAAACATTAAAAGAAATTATGTATTCTTGTGGCTTCAAAGGCATAAAATCAGAATGGTGGCATTTTAATTTGAAAGATGAACCATTTCCAAACACATATTTTACTTTTCCAATTGATAAGAATCTGTTTAAATAAAAAAAAGATACCTTTATATCTAGTTAATATTTAGATATAAAGGTATTTTGATATTTATGGCCTTAAACCTAAACCACCTTCTAATGTGATTGTTTCACCTGTCATATATTTGAAATCAGGTGAAGCTAGTTGAACACAAACTCTTCCAATTTCTGTTTCAGCGTCGCCGATATGACCAATTGGAGGAATGTGAACATTCGCTTTATACGCTTCTGGATAAGCTTCTTTGAATTTTTCTAGTTGACTAGTCCATGCTAAAGGACAAACCACATTTACGTTTACACCATATCTAATCCATTCATTTGCGGCAACTCTACTTAAGCCTCTGATGCCTTCTTTACTAGCTGCATATGATGCTTGACCAAAGTTTCCAAATAAACCAGCACCACTTGCAAAGTTGATTACGCTTCCTTTTGTTTCTTTTAAATAAGGGAAAGCATACTTCATATAATAGAATGTGGCATATAATCCTGAGTACATTGCTAAATTGAATTGGTCTGTTGTATGGTTGGCAAGTTCTACACCACTAGCACTTGCTTGAGCATTATTAATTAAAACATCGATACGATTAAATGTTTTAATAGTTTCATCAATTACATGTTGTACAACTTTCTCATTATCATTGTTTGCACTAACATCAGCTTGAAGAGCAAGAACCTTTATGTTATATTTTTCTTCTAATTCTTTTTTTGCTTCTTCAAGTTTTGTAACATTTCTTCCAGTTATAACAAGGTTTGCTCCTTCTTTAGCAAAGGCAGTTGCAATACCATAACCAATTGATCCACATTTTCCATCGCTTAAAACGCTTCTACCAGCGCCAGTTATAATAATTACTTTATCTTTAAAATCCATATAATCAGTCCTCTCGTCTATAAAATTGTAACACTTTGAAATTTGGAAGTAAATAAATTATTGAAAAAAATAAAAATAATAGTATAATTATATATGAGGAGAAAAGACTATGAAAAATTTTAAATTTAGAGAAAAATTTGTTGCTGCAAGTTTTTTGATATCAATTATATTATTTATTTTATTGAGACATTATTTGCCATCTAATAAAGGATACGCCTTTTTTGCATTTTTACTCATTCCACTTGCTCCTTTTATTGTTGGCTTGAAAAAGATAAGGATAACGTATCCGTTATTAATAATAATCATTTATCTTATTTTAGGTTTCACATTATCATGGTGGCACCCAGGTTGGGTTTTGTTTATAACCATTCCTATTTTTTATATTTTCTTTCCAAAAAATGAAAAAGAGAAAACAAATAAGAAATTCGAATCAAGAGAAGACGATATATATATCGATTGAGAATCAGTTGGTAAAGTGTGAAGTTCACATTTTATCGCTTTTTTTGCAAATATATAGTATTATTTTAGTCTGTCAAAATATAGTATTATTTTAGTCTTGTAAATAAAAACACTTTATGGTATAATAACTTTAATAATGAAAAGTATAACGCATTATACGATGTGTTGAATATGACGTATTAAGATATTAAATTAATTACATTAGAAAGGAGTTTTATGGGCAAAAAAGACTATGATTTAGAAACTGTCCGAGCAAAGATATTACATGTAGCAGCCAAAATGTTTTTAACATTAGGCTATGATAAAGCCACAGTTTTAAAAATAGCAGATGAAGCTAATCTAAATAGTGGTTCCGTAGTATATGCTTTTAAGACAAAAGAAAATGTAGTTTGTGCTTTAGTAAAATATGTTTTAGAAGGACAGTTTGAGTTTACTGAAAAACTTTTGCAAAATGTGACGGATGATAAAATATTATTTTATGCTGCCGAAACGACACTACAGCTTTATATGGCAGAATCAAATGAAAATACACGTAAATTATATAATGTGGCATATTCACTTCCTAATTCATCTGAAATAATTTATCATATGATAACTCAAAAATTAGAAAAAATATTCAAAGATATATTACCAGAGTGGCAAACAAAAGATTTTTATGAACGCGAAATTGCTTCCGCCGGAGTTATGAGAAATTTTATGTCGTTGCCTTGTGATATTTATTTTACAATGGAAAGAAAAGTGAAATCATTTTTAGAAGCGACACTTTTACTATATCACGTACCAAGTGAAAAGATAAAAGAAGCAATTGAGTTTGTTTCAAAGTTTGATTTTGAAACATTAGCAAAAAAAGTTATTGATGATATGTTAACATATCTTGAAGAAAATATTATACGAGGAGAATAACAATGAAAAAAAGAATCTTAATAATTATTTTATTATTTATTACAATGATATTTGTTGGATGCCAAGAAAAAGAATATCTTGTAAGTTTTGAAGAAAATGGAGGTAGTTTAGTAGAAGACTATTATGTCAAAAAAAATGAGAATATTAAACTTCCAACAATAGAAAAAGAAGGATATGCATTCGGAGGATGGTATCTTGATAATGCATTTACTAAAAAAGCAACTGAAGAAGCAATAAATGAAAATATAACAGTATATGCTAAATGGAACAAATGTACTGAAGGTTTAACATTTGCTTTAAATGTAGATGAAAAAGGCTATAGTATTGAAAGTTATGATGGAACTGATAAAGAAATAATTATTCCTTCAGAATATAAAGGATTGCCTGTGACTGCTATTAAAAACAAAGTATTTCAAGACTATACAGAAATTACAAGTGTCATAATTCCTGAAAGTGTTGAAAGTATTGGTAAATTAGCTTTTAGCAGTTGTGTATCCCTTGAAAGTATTGAAATATCAAATAACGTTTCATATATTGGCAGCGAAGCATTTTTAGATTGTGAAAATATAATAATCTATTGTAAAGCTTCTTCTCAACCAGAATCTTGGGATGCTGACTGGAATTATTCTGATAGACCGGTATTTTGGAGTGTTGAAATGCTTGAGGAAAAAGATGGAATAATATACAAAATAACAGGAGATAATGCCTCAACAACAAAATATGTGGGTAGTGAAACAGAAGTAGAAATACCAAATACTATAACTATTAATGATAAAACATATAACGTTACAACTATTGGAGTAGGTACATTTAGTGAAACTCAAATTACAAGCATAGTGTTACCAACTAGTATAACTAGTATTGAAGATGACGCATTCTTAAGATGTGAAAAGTTAACGAATGTAGAAATACCAGCTAGTGTAAAAACAATTGGCAATTATGCATTTGCTTGTTGTGCATCACTAACGAATATAAAAGTTGCTGAAAATAGTGAATATTTCAAAGCGGTGGATGGTAATTTATATAGTAAAGATGGTAAAGAATTTGTTTACTATGCTTTTGGCAAAGATAGCACAACTTTTACAATTCCCAATGGAGTAGAAACAATATGTGCTACAGCCTTCTACAAATGTGCAAACTTAACAAGTATAGAAATTCCAAGTAGTGTAAAAGTTATTGAAGAATGGGCATTTGGTATATGTGATTCGTTAGAAAGCGTAGTAATACCAAACAATGTAACAACTATTGGAAATAGCGCCTTCTATAAGTGTACAGAACTTGCAAATATCGAAATCCCAGATAGCGTAAAAGTTATTGAAGGATGGGCCTTCTATAAATGTACATCTTTAACTGAAATAATAATTCCAAATAGTGTAACAACTATAGGAGAAAGTGCTTTTTATAAATGTACATCTCTAATAAATATAAAATTATCAGATAATATTCAAATTATAAATGAATGGTTACTTAGTGGTTGTACATCTCTAAAGACAGTAGAAATACCTAGTGGAGTAACAGCTTTAGGACAATGTGCTTTTTATGAGTGTACAGCTTTAACTGAAATTGTTATTCCAAATAAAGTAACTAGTATAGGTGACTGGGCATTTACTGATTGTGAATCATTGACAAAAATAGTAATACCTAGCAGTGTGAAAAATATTGAATATTGTGCATTTAGTTATTGTATATCTCTAAAAGACATAACTATTTCTAAAGGAGTTGAAAAAATAGGAGATAGTGCATTCTATGGTTGCACATCTTTAGAAAGTATAATAATTCCAAATAGTGTAATTAGCGTAGGTGAAAATATCTTTTCATCATGTTCAAAAGCACTAAAAATATATTGTGAAGCTGACAACCCGCTTGAAGGCTGGAATGAAAAGTGGAACGGATATGATAAAAACGAAAAATACGATGTTGTATATTCTTATGTAGCACCTGCTAACTAATAATCAAAGCTATTATTGCATTCTATACAAAAATTTGTATAGTTTGAATAATAGCTTTTTATTTAATTTAATAAAATAACTTAATAAAATAAAAATTGATTTGGTTATTCTATAATTTTTGGCTAAGAGTTTGATTTTAATTGGTAATAATGGTATAATGAACAAAATAGTTATTTAAAAAAATAGAAAATTATACGAGGAGATAGGTATGTTATATATCGATATAATAAATAAGTATAAAGAAATATGTTATAGTCATAATGTACAAATAGACGTTAAGCTTATTCATGATAGCGAGATAATTCAAGATGTTATTGATAATACTATTTATTTAAATGGCGATTGCGTGCCTTTAAGTGTGTTTGAGTCATATTTGTCATTTAATGTTCGTAAGATATTGTTACCTCAATTGGAACTAGAAACATCAAGGCTAATATTAAGAAGGTTTAGGAAAGAAGATGCATGTTATTGTTTTGAGTTTTTAAGTGATAAAGATACATGCTTAGATGATGGTGGCTATCTACCTTTTAAGAAGATGGATGATGAATATAATAATTTGATGGATAAATTTGCTTCTGAAGAAAATAGGTTTATGATTTACTCAAAAGAACATAAAAAGGTAATAGGAACAATTAATTTAATAGATGTACTTGATAGAAGTGTTGAATGCAAAGAAATAGGATATGTTGTAAGTCCAAATTATCGACGAAAGGGATATGCTTTTGAAGCAGTAAATTCTCTTATAAATCTTTTATTAGACGAATTAGGATTAGAAATGATAATTATTGGCTGCTTTGAAGATAATATTGCTTCCAAAAATATGATAGAAAAGCTTGGTTTTACCTTCGAAGGAAGGAAACACAAAGCATTGTGGCATGCTGTTGAAGGACCCAAGGATTTATTATATTTTTATAAAGAAAGAACTAATATATAATATAAAAAAGGTGCATAAAATGATTCATAGAATGAAATTACAAAGTAGTCCATACGAGAAAATTAAGGAACAGAGCAAAACTATTGAAATGAGACTATGTGATGAGAAAAGAAAATTAATTCAAATAGGGGATACAATAGAATTTGTTAATATAGAAGACAATGAAGTAATTCATTGTAGAGTAATAAATATATATAAATATCCAAGTTTTGACGAACTATATAAACATCACGATAAAATATCAATAGGATATGAAGAAAACGAAGAAGCAGTTCCTAACGACATGTTAATGTATTATACTAAAGAGAATATTACTAAATATGGAGTATTAGGAATTGAAATAAAAGTATGTGAGGTAAAATAATGAAATATTATGTAGTTACTGATATGTATGGGTTTTATACAGATTTTTATGAAGTTTTGAAGGGAAAAGGATATTTTGAGGACAAAGAACCACACAAATTGATTATATGTGGTGATCTGTTTGACAGGGGAAATTAAGCTTTAAAGATACAAGAATTTGTTGGAAAGTTAATTGTTATGTTATTGAAGATTAATATGCGAAGATTAATATACGAGGAGAAAGGTAATGGAAAAATATATAAATAAAATTGAAAAGTTATTAGAAAAAATAGAATTAGAAGAAAATAATAGCATTAATGAAGTTTGCAATCTTATGTATGAAACAATGAAAAAAGGCAAAATGGTTCATATATTTGCTACAGGGCACTCACACATGTTTGCTGAAGAACTCTTTTATCGTGCAGGAGGATTAGTGCCTATTAATCCGATACTAGAACCATTTCTTATGCAGCATGAAGGAGCAGTAAGAAGTACTAAATTTGAAAGAATATCAGGAATTTCTGAAGTAATTTATAATTCTTTAGAAACTGATAAAGAAGAACCATTTATAATTGTTTCAAATTCTGGAATTAATGCTGTTCCAATAGAAATGGCTAAAATCGCCAAAAAGAATGGGCATAAAGTAATAGGCCTTACTAGCGTCGAATCTTCTAAACAATTAAAATCACGAGACAAAGAAGACAAGCATTTGTACGAAGTATGTGATTATGTAATTGATAATCATACTCCAATGGGAGATGGTGTTTTCAGAACAAAATATGGTTATATAGGCGCTTCTTCAACAATTCTAAATAGTTTTATTGCTCAAAAAATAGTTTTAGGTATAATCGATTTATACGAAGCAGAAGGACAAGTGCCACCAATCTACATCAGTGCCAATACCGAAGGCGGTGACGAACATAATCAAAAACTAATAAATAAATTTAAGGGTAAAATTAGGTGTTTATACTAATGGTTCAAAATGAAAGTGAATACAAATATTTAATAAACAAGTTACCAACTTTTGAAAACTATAAAAGGTATTATTTTAAGCAAACATATTTTACTAAGAATACTGAAACATTACAAAAAATAAAATCAATTTTTCCCAAATTAAATGAAGAAAGTATTGAGGGTTTAAATACTTTTAGAATAAGAAAAATAGTTGACGAACGTATACAATATATCTTAACTTTAAAAAGTAAGGGTCTCTTTACAAGAAGAGAATACGAAGAAGAAATTACTGAAGAAGATTATTTGTTTTTTTTCAAGTATGCGGAAAAAATAATCAAAAAAAATAGATATATTGAAGTAGTAGATAATTTTACTTTTGAATTTGATGAGTATTTGAATACAATAGAAAAACTATTAACTGTTGAAGTTGAAACAAATATTACACCAGAAAATCAAAAAAAAATTGAAGACATTTTAAGTAAAAATTATAATTTAGTATTTCAAGATGTCACAAATGAAAAGAAATATAAAAATAAATATTTAGAAGTTAATAAATGAATATAAAACATGAGCACCTCATATAATAAATTAGAGGTGCTTATTATGAAAATTAACTTAAAATCTTTATTGTTTCACACTTTAGTTCCTATTATGCTTTCTTTTACAATTACAATGTTAATACCAAGTTATAAAGGATATTTAGAAGAACTTAATAAACCATTAGAAATACCAAGTATTGTTTTTAGTATTGTGTGGCCAATCTTATATATACTAATGGGAATTAGTGCATATATAATAGATAATCAAAAAGATACTCCTTTGAGATTAATGAAAATATATTATATTCAACTTTTTATTAACTTAACATATCCAATTTGCTTTTTTTACTTCCACAATCTAACTTTAGGAGCTATTTTTACTTTAACGTTATTATTTTTAAATATTATATTAATATATAATTTTTATAAAACAAATAAAATAAGTGCTTATTTATTAATACCTTATATTTTATGGCTCTTAGTGGCTAATTATTTGCAAGTTGGAATTTATTTTTTGAATTAAAAAAAACAAAAATAACTTAATATAAAAAAGAAGGCGTTAAATCAGTATTAAGCGCCTTTTTAAGTGTAATTAATATCTTTATAAAGAAATAGTGAATCTATTATCTTTATCAATTTGATATGATATATTTAATTTATTTAATACTTCTTTTATGTTAACATATAATTCATCTTGATAAAGAATTAAAGTATTAATATTAATATGTTTATCATCAATAACAAATTCTAATGTCATTTTATTTTCATCATAAGTAGGTAGTAATTCTAAAGCATCAGCTAACGCTTTTCCAAGAATGAATGTATTATCATAGTCTAAGAATAAGTTGCTATGATTTATTGTTCTTTCTTTAAGTTCAATTTTATCATTTAAGATAGTTACTTTTGATGGCATATAGTGAGAATACTCACTAACCCACGCTTTTTGAGTTTCATAGAATACTTTTTTACATGGAAGTGAATCAGGGTATGAGTCAAAACCATTAGTGATAAAACATGCTCCTATTTTGTATTTAAGGTTAAAATACATATAGCTTCTGACACCATATGCACAACCACTATGACCTCTTAAAGGAATAATACCATTATCCTTTTGAATACGCATTTGCAATCCTTTAGCACGATATTCATCTGCTGGTTTTCCTAACCACTCTTCTTGGTACATCATTTCAACGGTTTCACGCTTTAGTATTTGAATACCTTCATATGTGCCATAATTAAGAAACATTCGCATAATTATGCTCAAATCAGTCATTGAAATAAATAATCCTCCAGCAGGACCACGATAGTTATTTCCTAATGGAAAAACAGGTAATTTTGATTCTGTGAATCGTTCTTTACTGACTTTACGAAGTTCTGTTTTAGTTTTATAATACATTGAAGCAATATAATCATAATTCTTTATTCTTGAAGCTTTAAAACTAGCATTTAAGCCTAAAGGTTTAAAGATATGATTTTCCATATAGTCAACATATAATTCACCACTAACAAGTTCAATAATACAAGCCATTATCCCACATCCAAAGTTAGAATAACAAAATTTTGAACCAGGTTTATAATTACCGAAAGTAAAAGGTGTATAATATACTGATGATGTATCAGTTAAAAGGGTTTTTAAAGATACATCAAGCAAAGTGCCATTAATACCATTATATCCTTTGATAATATTATCGTAAGCAGGATTTTCATCATCATAGCCATCTTGAATACTAGATGTTTGTAATAAAAGCATTTTTACAGTAATTTTATCATTTGGGAAAGATGGATTAACAACTTTAAATCCTAAATATTTTGAAATGTCTTCGTTGAGATCAACTAATCCTTTCTCAACAAGTTGCATTAATCCTATTGCCCCAACAGTTTTAGAAATAGAGGCAATACGATAAACTGTATCAGCAGATGATTCAATACCTTTTTCAATGTCTTGATAACCATAAGAAAATTTCTCAAGGACATTATTATTATCGCATACAACAATATTTGCACCTATTAAATGGTTTTCTTCACAACTTTTATAAAATAAATTTTTAAATGTACTCATATAATTTTCCTCCATATATTAATTTTATCATAATGTAAAAAAATATTAAAGAGAAATATCATTTTTTAGTTTAATTTAAAGTTATAATTATATAATGAATACAAAAAACATAAAGGAGATGTTTATAATGACAAAAACAGTAAAAAAAATTATAATAGTACTAGTTATATTTTGTTTTACATTTATAGTAGGCTGTTCTAATGAAAAAATATACATAGATGATGTTTCTTCAATAATGCGAGTTGATAATCGAGTTAGTTTATCAAAATATTATGATAGAAAACTTGTATATTATGTTTCTAGTGATGAAAATGTTTTATATATTGAAGGATATGAAGGAGTAGCACTTGAGGAAGGTGAAGTAATTCTTTCTGTTTGTAGTCTTTCTGATAATGCTATTTTAAAAGAATACTTAATATCTGTAAAAAATAATTATCTAGAAGAATTAGAAATAAGCGGTGAAAATAGTTTAAGCGTTGGCGAAGAAATGATATTATCACTAAATGTTTATCCAACAAAATATCAAGATGACATTATTTGGGAATCAAGTGACACAAGTATTGCTACTGTCAATAATGGAGTTGTGACAGGTATTGACAGTGGATTTGTGACGATAAGAGCAGTATCAAGTGTTAATGCCAATATTCAAGATGAAATCTTAATATTTATTGAAAATAATGATAAATCTTCAAATGTTATTATGCAAGAGGGCGAGACAACAACTAATAAAATTAATGCTTCTTCTTTAAAGCAAAATTTAAAGCCTTTAATTGAAAAAAATAATAATTCGATAGTTGGAATAAAAAGTTATTATCGTTATTATGGCCGTGATATTTTAGCATATGAAGCAAGTGCTACTATCTATAAAAGAACATATCTTTTAGAAGATGGTGAAGAAGTATTGAGTATAGGAACTAATCAAAAATTTGTTAAGTATAAATATTATCTCGTAACAAACAAAAATCTTGTTGAGAATATGAACAAAGTGGAAGTGTTTTATGAAAGCATTGAGCATAAATGTAATGTTATTGCCTGTGATAGTAAAGTTAACCTTGCCGTTTTGACTTTTGAAAGCAGTGATTATTTTTCTGTAGTAGATTTTGGTAATTCAGATGAAGTGCAAACTGGTGAAATGGTACTTGCTATAGGAAGTAGTGATAAAACAAATATATACAATAGTGCAAGTTTTGGAATCGTATCATACAATAAAAGATATTTATCAGATGATACTGATGGAGATGGTACAAATGATTGGGATGCACTATACATTCAACACGATGCATCTATTTCCTCAAATTCATATGGCGGTGTTTTAGTGAATATGAAAGGGGAAGTGATTGCGTTAAACGCTTTAAGAATTAATAGTACTAAAATCGACAATATGTCTTTTGCAATTCCTTCAAATTTAGTAGTAAAACTTATAGAAAAATTAGAACAAGGAATTGTTCCTCAAAGGTATTTGTTTAATTTAACATTTATTGAAGTTAAAACAATTATCAATAATGGATATCAAAACCAATATAAGCTTCCAGATGGTGTCACAACAGGTTTATATGTAAGTACTGTAACAAATGGTGGCGTCGGTGCTAAAGCAGGACTCAAAGAAGGCGATATAATATTAGAATTTGCTGGAAAAACAATTGATTATTCTTATCAGATAAGAGAAATATTAGATGAATTATTATTTAATGAAAAAAACGAAGCGGAAATAAAGGTAAATCGTAATGGTGAAATTATAATATTAAAGGTGGTGTTTTAAATGAAAAAAATATCAAAATATATCTTAATACTAATTATTAGTCTTAGTTTATTATTATGTGTTTCTTGTAAAGATCAAGATATAAATCAAGAAATGAATGTTGGTGAAACTATTAGACTAACGAGTGATGTTGATTGCGTATGGTCTTCAAGTGATGAAACAGTTGTTACAGTCAATAGTGAAGGAATTGTTAAGGCAATATCACAAGGAACAGCTATTATATATTCTAAAACTGCAAAGAGCGAATATGAAATAGGAATTACAGTATATGAGGGAACAGCAAAGAAAATAGTTGTTAATACAAAACAAACATTAATTGTGGGCGAAGAAGTAACTCTTGAGCCAAGTGTAATATCATCAGATGATAACTATGCTTTTACATATAGTACAAATGATGAAAGTGTTATTAAATTAACAGAAAACAAAGTACAAGCCCAAGGAATAGGCTTAGCAACAGTTACTATTAAAGCTCAAAATAAACAAGAAATACTAATTAAAGAAATATTATTTTATGTTTATCAAAAAAATGATGATGGAAGTATTGTAACAGATATTATAAATAAAAATATTTATGAAGTTGATGGTAGTTTTGATTTTTCAAATTTAAACGAAAGATTTACAAAAATTGTTGAAGAATATAAAGAATCAATAATAGGAGTAAGTAATTATCAAGATGTTTATGATTTCTTTGGACGAAAATCAACAGTGGAAAGTGGAGTTGGAACAGGTTTTGTTTTCAAACGTGAAACAACTTCAGAAGGATATTTGTATTACGCCTTAACAAATTATCATGTGATTGAAAGTAATAAATATATTAAAGCTTATTTTGGTTATACTAAAGAATATATTGATGCTGAAGTTTTATGCAGTGATAGTGATTTGGATTTAGCAGTTATAACATTTACTTCTTCGAAAGATTTAAAAGTCTTAGAACTTGGCGATGAAACAAGTGTATCAACAGGTGATTTTGCTATTGCCATTGGAAATGCTAATGGATATCAATACTTTGGAACAACAACATTTGGAATAATTTCATATGTTAATCGTGAACTTGAAGGCGAAACATCAGTTTATCTTCAACATGATGTAGCTATCAATCCTGGAAATAGTGGAGGGCCATTACTAGATGTTGATGGTAAAGTAATTGGTATAAATACTTTAAAAATTGTGGAGAGTGATGTTGATAACATAGGCTTTGCTATTACTATTGATACTGTAAAAAGCTTTTTAGAAGCTAATAATATAAAACTATAAATATCAAAAGGTGAGTTTTATTGATATAAAATTTGCCTTTTTTCTTGCAATTAACTTGTTTAAAGTGATAAAATTTTAGTTATAAGTTGGAGGTTAATATAATATGGAATCAAGATATAGAGTAACAAAAAAAGTACTTATCTTCTGGACCTTGTTTATTGGCATTGGTGCTTTTGTAGGAGCAATAAGTATGCTTGTTGATTCGAGTGGAAAAGCATTAGGTATGGATGCTATGCTTCCTTATTTTCAAAAATTACCTTTTTCGAAAGTATTATTTCAAGATTTCACTTTTTCAGGAATTGCTCTTTTAATTGTTAATGGAATAACTAATATTATTAGTGCCTTTTTGCTTTTTAAAAATAAATATTTAGGAATAATTTTAGGTGGTATTTTTGGAATAACTCTTATGCTATGGATATGTATACAGTTTTATATATTTCCTTTAAACTTTATGTCAACAATATATTTTATTTTTGGCTTTTGTCAATTTATAACCGGAATTATGGCAAGTGTTTTTTATAAACAAGAACAGTTTACATTTGATATTAACGACTATAAAAATATCGGAACTAGCAATACCCTTGTTGTATATTTTTCAAGAATGGGATATGTGAAGAAAATCGCATATGAAGAAGCAAATAAAAAAGGCTCTTATGTCTACGAAATAAAAGCAAAAGAGAAAGTTATGGGAACACTAGGATTTTGGTGGTGTGGAAGATTTGGATTAAGCCATCTTCCAATGGCAATTGAAGATATTGATATTGCTCTTTCTAAGTTTGATGAAGTTACTATTTGTTCTCCGATTTGGGTGTTTTCTTTAGCTGCTCCAGTACGTACTTTTTGTCTGGAAGCTAAAGAAATTAAGAAAGTCAATTATATATTAGTTCATTATACTAATAGCAAATATTTAAAAGTAGCTGAAGAAATGGATAACCTATTAGGAATTGAGCATCAAGAATTAATAAATTTCAGATGCCGAAAAGGGAAGTTTAAAAAATTGAATTAGTCCTTGAAAAAATGAACTATTTATTATATTATATAATAAATGATTAGGAGAAAAAAATGAAATCTAAACATACAAGAAATCTATATAGTTTTAAATATTATAATAATGTACCATATTCAATTCTTTTTTTGGCAGTTACCATTGTTTTTATTTATCTTTTATTTGCACGTGATAAATATCCATATATAGGCCTTTGGACAATTATTTTTGTACTTTTTGTTTCGACTTTTACTTTGATTTATGTTAGTCAAACAGGTTTACATTTTAATTTTAAAAATAAAAAAATAATTATGCTATTAGGATTTTCTTTAAAAGTAATTGATATGAATGAAGTTATTAGCATTACACTTGAAACATCTGCAGGTGATAGAGAAGATATTATTGTAAAGAAGTTTATTATGAGCAACAATTCTAATGCTGTTGGTACAAAAAATATGAATAATGATAATAGATATTATAATATTAATATAGCAATGGTAAGAAATGAATATATAATGATTCAAGGTAGTTCCTTTTTTGGCTCATCATCATCCTGGAATAGAAAAAGACAATATAATCGTTTTAAGAAAATTGAAAAGAGATTCGATGAATATAGGAAAACAAGAAGTGATAGAATGTATTATTAAAAAGCTATTAAACATTTTTAATAGAATGTCTAATAGCTTTTTTATATTTATTATGTAATTATTCTAAAACATAGTTAACGAGAAGTTTAAAGGTATTTTCTACACCTTTGATGTGACTTCTTTCCATACCATGGGAAGCAGCGACACCACTACCAATTAAAGCTCCTCTAATATTGTTTCCTCCACGTAAAGCAGCTATAACATCACTTGAGTAATGTGGGAAAATATCAATGGCATAATTTAAGTTTTCTCTCTTAGAAAGTTCTATTAGTTTTGTATTCATATCATAATTATATGGTCCACCACTATCTTTTGCACAAATAGAAACCTTTTCTTCACTACCTTCTAAGTGCTCGCCAACACATCCCATATCAACGGCTAGCATTTCATCAATTTTAGGCATATAACTTGATCCAAATCCTACTTCTTCATATGTAGATATAACAACTTTTAAAGTGTTTTTAGGAGTTATTTTTTCTTTTATAAATAGTTCAAGCATTTTGAAAATAATTGCTACTGATAATTTATCATCAAGAAATCTTGATTTTATAAAACCACTTTCGGTTATTTGTGTCTTAGGTTCTAAAGCAATATAATCACCATTTGCAATTCCTAAATCTAAAACATCTTTTTTAGAGTGAACTAATTCATCTAAACGTATGTGCATTGTGCTTTCGTTACGTGCTAATGTTGTTGCTTCCTTATGAACATGAATAGCTGGAGCATTAGAGAGGAATGTACCTGTATATGTTTTTCCCTCACGAGTGATTACTTGACAGTATTCGCCATCATATGTAGGCAATATTGGTGCGCCAAGAGCAGAAAACTTAAGCGTTCCATCGCTGTTTATCCCACAAACCATAGCACCTAATGTATCAACATGGGCACTAATACCAATAGTATAATCGGTTTCCCCTTTCAATGTTACTAGTAAATTGCCATTGTTTAGCTTTTCATATGATAACTTTTCATCCTTTAAAGTACTTAAATGATTATCAATTAAATAATTTATGACATTTGTTGTGAAACCACTAGGACTAGGAATATCTAGTATTTCTTTTGCAAATGTTAGAATATCTTTATAATTATAGTTTTGTAAATTCATATTACGCCTCCTAATATTATTATACATCAATTTATTATAAAATAAAATATTTAATTATAATGAAAAATATGATATAATTTGTCTAGGTGATGAAATGAAAAGCAAAATAAAGAAAAATATTTTTCTAATAATTTCATGTGTAATTGCTTTTGTAATTGGCTTTTATATATCAATGTCTTTAGTTACAGTTTATACAACAAAAAAATCAATAGTGATAATTGTATCGATATTGATAGGTATTGCTCTTTCTTTTAATACAGGAAAAAAAGTATTAGGAAAAATTAGGAAACGTGAAAGAGAAGAGTTTAATCGCCGCATAAAATATATTGCTCAAACACAAGTTTGTGAGTTTTGTATGAGTGAGATAAAAGTTAAACGTGAAAGTAAGGGCATACCGAATGAAAGTGGAGGCGAAGATTATATTATCACCGAAGTTTATTTCTGTGATAAATGTCAATATGAAGTATGCAATAACCATTTATACAAACATGATGAAAAACAAAAAGAATATTTTTATTGTGATATTAGAAAAACAGGAAACATCGAAGCTAGAAAACTTGAAAAAGGAAATCTTTTCAGTGCTTTATGCATTTTAGATATATTAGATAACAAACAAAAGGAGAAAAAATAATGGAAAAATTTTACAAAGGACTAAACAGAAGTAATACAGATAGCTATAAATGGGATATAGCTTTAGAAAATAAACCAGAAGGAACATTACCATTTTGGATTGCTGATTCTGATTATCCAACTTATGATGGAGTTATTGATAAACTTATCGAAAGAGTGAAAGAAGGAGCATTTGGTTATACTATTCTTACAGAAAGATATCGTAACACTTTATGCTCGTGGTATCAAAGAAGATATGGATATAAAGCATTGCCTAGTGATTTGATTTTTACTTTTGGAGTTATCTTCTCTTTAAATTTAATTATTAAATCTCTTACGAAAGAAAATGATAATATATTGGTTTGTACGCCAGTTTATAATCCTTTTTATAATGTTATTTTGAAGAATAAAAGAACCTTAGTAACTAGTAAACTTTTAGAAAAAGATAATTCATATGTTATTGATTTTGTGGATTTCGAAGAGAAAATCAAAAAATCAAAAATGTTTATTCTTTGTAATCCTCATAATCCAATTGGAAGAGTTTGGACAAAAGAAGAAGTTGATAAAATTGTAAAGCTTTGCAAACAAAATGATTGTATTTTAGTTAGTGATGAAATACATTGTGATATCATATATAGTGAAAGTAAACTAAATTCAGCTTGCAATTATTTTGAAGAATATGAAAAGATTGTTGTTTGCAATGCACCATCTAAAACCTTCAATATTGCAGGTCTTATGAATTCAACAATCATAGTTCATAACAAAGAATATAAAAAGTTATTTGAAGAGATGATAGAAGATATGTCATTAGAGTGTCCAACAACTTTATCATTAACTGCTGGTGAAGCAGCTTATAGTGATGGTGATAACTGGGTTGATACTCAAAATAAATATCTTGAGGAAAATAGAAATATTGTTTATGATTATTTTGCTAAGAATTTACCAATGTGTAAAGTATATAAATTAGAAGGAACTTATCTAATGTGGATTAATATGTCTAAATTAGGATTATCACAAGAAAATTTAATTTCTGGTTTATTAAAGCATAAAGTACAAGTAAATAGTGGCACAATGTATTCGGACGATTACAAGGGATATATTAGGTTCAACATAGCTTGTGGGAGAGAACAGCTATTAAAAGGTTTAGAATACATTGCTGAGTTTGTTCAAGAAACATTAGGAAAATAATATGGCTAAAGTTGAAGTAAAATGCTTTGCCTTAAATGATTTTGCTCAAGGTTGTTTTAAGATAAAAAATCAAATAGGCTACGTAAATAATTTCTTACCAGGTGAAATTGCTCTTGTTGAGAGAAACAAATTTGATAAATACATATTATCATCATTTATAAAAAAGACTAAAGAGCGTGTTGAACCGAAATGTGAGTACTACAACAAATGTGGTGGCTGCCACATACTACATATGTCAAACAAAGCCCAAAAACAATTTAAAATTGATTACGTTTCGACAGCTTTCAAAGATAATAAACTAAATAATAAAATAGATGAATACATAGATGCAGATACTAAAGAAGGATATCGCAATAAAATGCAAGTAGCATATAAATACTATGATGGCAAAATTATATATGGATTCTACGAAGAAGATTCACATCGAATTATTCCTATGAAAAAATGTCTTGTGCAAACGGAAAGACAAAATGAGATTGCTAAAACAATAGCAGGGATAATTAAAGAAATGGGCATAAAACCATATGATGAAGACAAACGTACTGGTGTGATACGCTTTGTAATGATAAGAGAAGCTTTCAAAACAGGAGAAATTTTAGTAACTATTGTTACTAATGGTGAAGTGTTTCCAGGAAAAAATGAATTCATCAAAAGGCTTAAAACAAGATGCCCTTATATCACAACCATTGTTCAAAATATCAACACTAGAAAAACTAGTATAATTCTTGGCGAAGAAGAAAAAGTCCTCTATGGACCTGGGTTTATTAAAGACTATTTATGCGAAATAGGTTTTAAAATATCATCTAAAACATTTTACCAAATAAACCCTGAACAAACCGAAAAACTTTATCAAAAAGTACAAGAGTATGCGGATCTAAAGGGAAATGAAATAGTATTAGATGCTTACTGTGGAGTTGGAACAATCGGAATGGTTTTATCAAAAAAAGCTCGCAAAGTATTAGGTGTAGAAAATAATAAACAATCAGTTATTAATGCTCGAATGAATGCAAGCGATAATAAAATTAAAAATATTTCATTTATATGCGATGATGCTACAAACTATATCCAAAATTATCAAGGCGAAAAAATAGATGTTCTAGTAATGGATCCACCTCGAAGTGGTTCGACAGATGTTTTCTTGAAAGCAGTTGATGCGTTGCTTCCACAAAAAATAATATATGTTTCCTGTGAAGCAAAGACATTGGCTCGTGATATTGCATATTTAAAGAATTATAAAATCGAAAAGAAATGTCTTGTTGATATGTTTGTTGGAACATATCATATTGAGACAATTTGCCTACTAATGAGGAAATAAATTTTCAAAAAAGGAGATATAAAATGGATTTTACCTTTGAATCTTTTATAAATAATCATTTTGATTATAATAAAACTACAAAGAAACATAAATGTCTATGGTTACACGAAGAGAATATGGATGTCGGTGGAGGAATAATATCTATTGAGGATATTGATAGATTAAAAGATTATTTACTGTTATACGAGGAGGAAAATTAATTGAAAAAAATTATTAATTATGGAATTTTAATTAGTGTCGTATATTCAATTGGTTTGCTACTGTACTTGATTGTTTGTAAAATATTTAATAATGAATTTGTACTACCTAGTTTAAAAAATACAATTGGAGTTATCACGATTTTTATGGGGCTAATGAGTTTGACATTGATTATATTAAGTAAAATTTATTTAATAAAAATTTGGGCAATTTATGAACTTTTATTCTATGAAATATTAATATATGCAATAGTTATAATTATATTTGGTATAGCAATACTATTTAAATAACTTTCTTTTAATAAAGTTTTAATATAAGTCTAAATTCCGCATTAAAATTATACACGTATAAAAGAGGCCGTTAAATAACCTATAAATTCAGGCTAAGCCTCTTTTTTTCTTATAAAAAATCTAAAAAAGCACCAAAAAGAATCCAACCTCGTTATTTTTTCTGTATTTTTACAATCAATAAAGTATAAAAAACTATTATTCAGTTTAGACTATATCTGTTTTGAATAATAGTTTTTTTTAAATATAATAGTTATAAGCAACAAATGCTTGATTGCTATAATAACCACAAAATCTTTTTTTATTTATATGTATGAGCTTTTTGAAATAATTATTGTTTTTTGTACAATATATACAAATTTAAAACTTATGAAAGAATATATTACGGTTTTTACTGTTAAAAGAAGAAACTAAAATCATTTTAAAGCTTTAAGCATTATTAATTTTCCAGTAACCATTTCTATCTGAACCAATACGTGTGATAAGTCCATTTTCTTTCAAAACTTTAATCCTCTGTGATATTGTTTTTCTGCTAACTGATAATTTATCTGCTATTACTGATAAAGTATATTTATTGTTTTCAGTAATAAGAATAATGATATTTAAAGATAAATCATCAAGATCTTTTTCTGTCACCTTTTCTGTCACCTTTTCTGTCACCTTGCAATTAGTTGATGAATATTTTGGCATCTTTTTTGTAGGAGCAGAAAACTTAATCATAATGTCTCTTGGATTAATTGTATATACAGGCTGTGGAACATTTTGTTTTTTACATGCAGCACATATTTTTTCTATTCCTCGTCCCCAACTTTCAATAAAACCAGCTAAATAAAAGATGTGAGCAATATTTGGATTATATGGTATTGACGCGTGCTTGTTTATCAAGTTTTCTAGTGTCCAACTTTCTGGCAAACAGCCACTATTAGCAATATATAATTTATCTTCATATACACTTATTTGAATCGGTATTCCTGATTGATATTGTTTATGACATATAGCATTTAGCAATGCTTCACGTAATGCTTCTTCAGGAATAAAATATCGCTCGATACGTTGTAACCCTTGATATGTTATTTGAGCTTTCATATATTTTAGATGTACAATTTCAACAATTTTATCAATTTGTTCTAAAATTGAGCCATGGATTTCATCTTGATATAACAAATCGGCATCGCTTTCAAAAAAACCAATTTTAACGTATGCACCAAGTTGCCATTTTTCAGGGTCTTTAGAAAATAATAACATAGCTGCATTTGTTAAGTAATCTCCATTTATTAGATGAAGTTTTTCCATAAGATTTTTAGTAGTTTCATCTAAAATGCTTGGATCAACTCGACCTTTTTTTACAGCCAACTTTTTAAAACGATTTACAATGGACTCATCAATATCATCCATAGTGAATGCTGGAATCGGTAGATTATCCCATGTTGCTCCTCGTTTTCTCATTAGAAATGATTCTAATGCAGGGCCAGTTAAGATTTGTTTTGTACTTTCACTCCTATAGTAGTATACTCCTTTACAAGAAATACCAATTGGATATGATGGGACATCTATTATTATATAGTATTTATTATTTTGTTCATAAAGATTGACACCTACAATGATACCCATAGTATCTCTAATTTTGTTAGGGATGTCTTCAAGAAGTTTTTGAGCATTAGTTAATCCTATTATATTCCCATTGTCATCGCATCCTATGTATATTTTACCTCCATTGGCATTTGCATATCCACAAATCCACTCAAGGTATTCATCTTTCCATTTACTTTTCCATTCGATGTTTTGACTTTCTAACACATTTGTCACCATCCTTTCATATAATATAAAGTACGCATTTTGATTATAACCCATTTTTAAGGTTTTTTCAATATAAAAATTTCCTTATCTTAAATTATTTATTGACATATAAAAATTTCCTTATCTTATATTATTATGAGTTAATTCTACAGCAAAAGTAATATCATAATATACCATTGTTAGCATATGCTAACTAAATATTTACTTTTTTTCAAAATAGTGATATAATCAAATGTAGAGGTTATTGTAATGGAAAAATATGATAAATTTATGAATAATATAGATAATTATGCAAGTGAAACAAAAATATCTGGCTATTTATATTGTTGTTATGAAAATAAGACATTCGAAAGAAAATATAATTTGGAAGAAACACTATTTCCTGTTTCTTTGCTTTCTTTTTGCGAAAGTGTTACAAGAAAATTAATTGCTGAAGGAAAAATTTCATCAAGTGATAAAGTTAATGATTATCTTAATATTCCGTTTGCATTAGATAAAACAATTGATGATATATTAAATAATAAGTCTAATTTTCCAAATTATGAAAATATTGCAATAAAGATAGTAAATAAAAAATGTAACTTTAATGATTATTCTTTGCAAGACCAAAGATATATCCTTGAAACGCAAGCAATTAATAAAAATATAAGTTTAGATGATTTGAATGAATGTTATTCACCAGACAAAAGAAACAATAAAACTAATATGTTAGTTTTAAAGTATATAATTGAAAAAGTACTTAATAAATCTTTATATGAAGCTTGTTTAGAATATGTACTAAATATAAAACATCAATTAGTTGATAATATAACTTTATACGGAAGATATAATGTTGGAAAAAATATTTCAATTCCTTTTTCTGATTTAATTGCTTCTGATTATATCTTTGTTGATGTAAAAGATTTAACTACTATTGCTGAAATAAAAGATATCTCCCTAATTACTCTTTCTGTTTGTGATTTTACATATTACAAAAGTAGTGATTTGTGTTATGTTATAGCTTTACTTAATAGAGGTGGAGCAATAAATGTTGGAGGACACAATCATGGGTTTACATATTTCTTTGTAAAAGAAGTTAAAGCCATTAATTTGTATCCGACTCATCCTAAATTTATACGTGTAAATAAAAAGAATTATTGTGATATTATGGAATTTGAAACAGAAGCAGAACAAGAAGGATTTGTGTGTGATCCTCGTAACTCTCTTTGTTATTCCTTTTATAGTAAGTATCGTCAAGCTTATGCTTTAGTTGATGAAGATGTTGTAATTGGATTAGCAGTTTTAGATTTTGATAAGAGAAATGAAATATATGACATAAATATATTACAAATTGATAAGAGATATCAAAATAGAGGATATGGAAGAATTCTTCTTGAAAAATCGTTAGAGAAAATAAAAAAAATATCGAATAGTAAAGGTTATATAACAATAGGTGTTAAAAGAGATAATCTTGTGGCATATAAGTTATATAAATCATTTGGATTTATTGAGAAAACTATAAATCCTGGATTTATAATACTTGAAAAAATAATGTAATAAATGGAGAAATATATGAAAAAGAAATACTATGTTGAAGGTATGAGCTGTGCAGCTTGTTCAGCTCACGTTGAGAAGGCTGTTTCGAAAGTTAATGGCGTTACCAGCGTTTCAGTAAATCTTATGACAACGGAAATGTATGTTGAAAGTGAAACTAGTTTAGATAAGAAAATTAGTGAGGCGGTTAGTAAGGCTGGCTATAAACTAGTATATGAAAAAGCTTCAGAAACTGTTGATAATAAATTTGTGAAACTGATTATTTCGATTGTTTTAGGAGTTATTCTTTTATATGTTTCAATGGGACATATGATAGGTTTACCTATCATAAGTTTTATGAAAAATAAAATTATTTCTGGTTTAATTGAAGTAATGTTAACTGTACCAATTGTGGTTTTGAATTTTCATTATTTTATTAGTGGTTTTAAGAAACTTATTAAACTATCTCCTAATATGGATTCTTTAATTGCCATAGGTGGATTTGCTTCGTTTACTTATAGTTTAATTTTATTATTAATAATTATTATAAATAATGATATTAATAGTACGACTCATTTCTATTTTGATTCAACAGCAATGATTTTAGTACTAGTATCACTAGGAAAGTTTTTAGAATCAAAGTCAAAAGGCAAAACATTAGATGCAATTACTAGTCTAATGAAACTTGCACCTAAAGAGTGTCTTATTTTAGAAGGTAAAGAAGAAAAGCTAGTTCCAACAAAAGATGTTAAAGTTGGGGATATAGTAATTTGTAAACAAGGAATGAGTGTTCCTATCGATGGTATAATTATTGAGGGAGCAGCTAATGTTGATGAAAGTAATGTGACAGGAGAGAGTATGCCAGTTGCGAAAGAAGTAGATAACAAGGTTATTTCTTCATCATATGTTTTAAATGGATATTTAAAAATAAAGGCTGAAAAAGTTGGCGATGATGCCACTATAAATCAAATAATTAGATTAGTAAATGAAGCAAGTAATTCGAAAGCACCTATTTCAAAACTTGCTGATAAAGTGGCTGGAAAATTCACATATATCGTAATGGGTATTGCCCTAGTAGCATTTATCGTTAATTGGATAATTAAAGGATTTACTTTTGCCTTAAACACTGGTATTTCAGTACTTGTTGTTTCGTGCCCTTGTGCTCTTGGCCTAGCTACACCACTAGCCATAATGGTGGGTACAGGAGTTGGAGCTAAAAGAGGAATTCTACTGAAGAACGCGGAAATACTAGAAAATATAGGCAAAATAAAAACTGTTGTTTTAGATAAAACAGGAACAATAACTGATGGTAAACCAACTATAGTAAGTGATGTTAGTGATGAAGTATTAAAAATAGCATATTCGTTAGAAAAACTATCATCTCATCCTTTAGCTTATGCAATAAAAGAAGAAGCTAATCGTAGAAATATTGAACCATACGAGGTAAAAAAATATCAAACGATAGAAGGAGTTGGAATATCAGGCTCTATTAATCGTAAAAGATATATGGCTTCAAATCTTAATGGCCTTGACTTCAGCTTAATAACTAAAGAACTTATCGAAAAAATAGATGAAGATAGTAAAAAAGGAATAATGGATGTAATTATTTCCAACAAAAAACAAATAATTGGAATAATTCAGATGACTGACCAAGTACCTGAAACAAGTTATAAAGCTATTAATAAACTAAAAAATATGGGTATTGATGTTGTTATGCTTACAGGTGATAAAAAAGGAACAGCTAAAAAAATATCAAGTGATTTAAATATCAAAAATGTTTTCTTCGAGGTATTACCTCAAGACAAACAAACAATCATCAAGAAAATCAAGAAGGAAAGCACTGGACTTGTGGCGATGGTTGGCGATGGTGTAAATGATGCTATTGCTTTAACTGAAGCAGATATAGGTGTAAGTGTTGGAAAAGGAACAGATATAGCTATAGATTCATCGGATGTTGTTTTGCTCCATAATGATTTAAATGGATTACCAGAAGTAATAGAATTAAGCCAAAGAGTAATGAAAACAATTAAAATTAATCTATTTTGGGCATTCTTTTATAATGCCATAGGCATATCTTTTGCTTCAGGATTATTATACTATCCATTTAAAATCTTAATGAATCCTATGATATGTGCCCTAGCAATGAGTGTAAGTAGCTTATTTGTTACAATAAACTCGTTATCAATTAATTTATATAAAAACAAAGGAGAAAACAAAATGAAAAAATTAATTATTTCAAATATGAATTGTATGCATTGTGTTAAGAGAATTGAAGAAGCTCTTAGCAAAGTAAAAGGTTTAACATATACTGTAAACTTGGAAGAAAAAACAGTAGTTTTAGAATGCGATGATGAAAAGAAAATCGCTAAGGCTGAAAAATTAATAACTAAAGCTGGATATGAAATAATGTAATTAGAAACATGCGCTATTTGCGTGTGTTTTTCTTATAAAAATATTAAATTATTGTAAAATATCTTGACTAATTAATAAAAAGAAACTAAAATATTCATTATTCGGAGAAAAAAATATGAATAAATGGATAATGCCTAAGTATTATAATGACTTTAAATGCAAAATAGGAATGTGCCGAAATGTTTGTTGCAAAGGATGGACTGTTTCGGTGAACTTACAAGAGTATTATAAAGTTATCAATTTAGAATGCAATAGTGAGTTTAGAGAAAAACTTGACAGGGCTTTTTATGTCAATCTTCATCCTACAACTGAAAAATATGCTGTTTTAAGAAAAAACTATTATGGCGATTGTATATTTCATGGCGAAGATGGATATTGTGAGATACAAAAGAATTTTGGCATAAATAGCATTCCTTCAGTGTGTGATATGTATCCACGAAACATAAGCACAGAATTTGCTTTAGAAAAATCATGTTCTAATAGTTGCGAGAAAGTATTGGAGATGCTATTTGAAAATACTGATGAATTTCAATTATGTGAAGAGGAAACTACTAGTACTATAACTTGCCTTAATAATCAGTATATATCTGTAAGAAAACTAATTATTGATATTCTAAATAATAGAGATAAAAGTATATATGAAAGAATAAAAGATATATATAAAAAAATGCCAGATACTTTTGAACTAAAAAATGCTAATTACAAAAACTTAGCAGTAGAGTATTTAGGATTATACAAGGAAAAGAGTAGTGTTGCTTTTGATTATTTACAAGCAATCGAAGAAACATTTAATGATAACAAAAATCAATATGATGATTTAGAAAAGCACCTTTATGAAATATTCCCAGATGCAGATATATATTTAGAAAAGTATTTAGTAAATCATATATTTTTTACGGGTTTTCCATTTGATAAATTAAAAGGAATACTTAAAGAAGGATTATATTCATTAATAGGTGTATATGAATTAACAAAATATATAGCAGTAATATCAATGAAAAATAAAAATAAAATTGATGATTTTATTGATGCAATTGCAAAACTATATCGTTTAATAGGCCATTCTGATTTTCATAAATACATTGGAAAATATATTGCCCAAAAAATAGAAGAGGAATAAATATGGAAAAAATAGATATTTTGCATTTTGATTATGAAAATAATACATATTTAAAAACAGATAAAACAGCCTTACGAAGTGATGTGTTAAAAAAAGATGAATATCGTGTTATAGTTCATTTATGTATATTTAATGATAAAAATGAACTTTTAATCCAACAAAGGAGCTTCCAAAAAAGTTCGTGGGCAGGAAGATGGGATATCACTTGTGGCGGGCAAGTACAAACTCTAGAAACTGCAGGAGAAGCAATTAGGCGTGAAGTAATAGAGGAATTAGGACTTGATATTGATTTTACTAAAATAAGACCAGCAATTTCATTTCATTATTATGAAGGAGTTGATCATGTTTATATTATTAAACAAAATGTAGATATTGATAAATTAAAGTTTAATGATTCAGAAGTTATCAATGCAAAATATGCTTCAAGAGAAGAAGTATTAGAACTTTTTCATAAAGATGAGTTTGTTTTCTATTTTGAAAGTACTATTCAAGTATTCTTTGATTTTTCAAAACATATGTGTCATTACAGTGATTAAATTTTACTTTGGTTTTTCAAAGAAATGTGATAAAATTAATTAAACAAAAGTCAATAAAAGTATTTTATGAGGAGAATTAAAATGTTTGGTGTTAATGTAAAAAGAAGCAATATAATAGCTTTAATATTAGGCATAATCGGAATAGTATGTTTAGCTCTTAAAGTTTTTAAGGTTTTTCCTGACGAAGAATTGTACACTTTAATTGCCTTAGTTTTTCTTCTTTTTGGCTTTGCATTGTATTTAAGACCAAAAATGAAAATAATGAAGAATAAAAGTACTTATTTAATGAAATATCGTGAAAACTTTTATAATGAATTATCAAAACAAAACAAAAAAATGACAGAACTTAAAGAAGTAATCTTTGAGGAAAAATCAGATGGTATATATTATGGCAGTGTGTCATTTGCGGGTTTAAATCTTAAAGAATTCGAAATTCTCACTAAAGAAATGCTGAAAGATTTTGTAATGATAGTATATGGAGAACCTTGTGAAAAGGGATTTCCTAACAAAGCAAAAATCGACACTTTTGTTGTTAAAGTTAAGAAAAAAGATGGGAGTGTTTTAGAATCAAAAATGGTTGAGGATTATAAAATAATATAATTATGAAAAAAGTATTTAAACTAATTGTGAAAGCTAGATATATTTTAGCTTTAATATTTATTGTTTTATTTACTTTATCGCTATTCTTGATGAAATATGTTAATGTCAATTATGATGTTACATCTTATTTAAATGAGAACTCATTGACCAAAAAAGCCTTAGATGAAATGAATAAGGAGTTTAAGGAAAGTGGTTCTTTTTTAATAATGATTGAAAATATAACTTCCGAAAAAGAAGCGATAGAGATTAAGAATAAACTAGATGCTATTGATGGCGTTTCAATGATTTTGTTTGATTACGACAACACAACATATCATATCGACGATAATGTTTTATATAGCATATCTTTAGAATATAATGATTATACAAACGAGGCTAAAGAAATATTAAAAGAAACAAAAGAACTATTAAAGGATTATAAGTTTTATTTGAGCGGTTCAGCAGTTGATTCACAGTTCTTAGGTGAATCAGTTATGAATAATATGCTTGTGATACTAGCACTTGCGGCGATTGTTGTTCTTGTAATTCTTCTTATAAGTTCTGTATCATGGATTGAACCATTAATCTTTTTAATTGTTACTGGTGTTGCAATAATTATTAATATGGGCACAAATGTAGTATTTTCTTCTGTTTCCTTTGTTACGCAGAGTATTTGTGCAGTTATGCAACTTGCTTTAGCAATGGATTATTCGATTGTTGTTTTGCACACTTATACTTCTTTTATTGGAACAAAAATAAATGAAAAAGAAGCAATGGAAAAAACATTAGAGAAAACCTTTATGCCGATTTTAGGCAGTTCTCTTACTACAGTTGCAGGATTACTAGCTTTAACCTTTATTAATTTTAAGATGGGTTCAGATATTGGAATCACTTTAGCAAAAGGCATTGTAATTAGCCTTTTAACAGTATTTCTATTTATGCCAGCTGTTATATTAACTTTTTCAAAGCTAATAACAAGAACTAGACACAGAAGCATAATAGAAATAATTCAAATGAAATTTCCTAAAGTTGAAAACAAATTCTTAAGAATGCAGATGAAAACTAAAATGTTAGTTCCAAGTATTTTGCTTGTGCTTATTATTGGTGGCTTTTTCTTCAATATGAAAACAGAATATGCTTTTACTTTAGATTCATCTAATGATTCACAATCAAAAATTAACATCGAAAAAAAGAAAATAGAAGATGTTTTCGGTATAAAGAATCAAGGAGTTATTTTACTTCCTAAAGATGCTAATAAAGATATGACAAATGAAAAAATAGTTATTGATATATTAAATAAACATAATGATATTGATTCAATTCAAGGAATTGCTTCTTTAGGATTATATGATGATTTTTCAGCAAATGAGATATCAGAAAAGTATAACATTCAACTTGATATTGTAAATATGATATTTTCTAATCTTGGGAAAGAAAAACTCAAATTAATAGAATTGTTAGAATACTTAAATTCAAATGATTTATTTACATCATATGGGGAAACACTTCAAAAAAATGTTGATGATTATTATGAAAAGTCACAATTTCTAACTCAACAAGTTACGGTTACTAGTTTAAGAGAATTAATAAACGAAACTTCAGCAATTTCTCTTGATAAAACAAATGTTGAATTCTTATTATCGGATTTAATTTCTAAAAAACTTATTACAGAAAACGCAACTTATAAAGAATTAATAAATGCGTTGTTAACTCAAAAATATTTTAATAATATTTTTCTAGAATATGAATCATTTATTAAAATTAACGATGAGTTAAAAACAACTTATACAAAAAAAGAATTGATAGAAAAGTTTTCTATTACTGAAAAGTATTGGTATCTTTTCAATAATTTAGATGATAGTTTAAAACTAGAAGAATTTGTAACTATTATAGAATCTGAGATTGACAGTCAAGGATTAGAACACTTAGAAATAATTGATGAATATTACAAAGTAATGAACCTAAGTAAGCAGATATTAACCAAAGATGAAGCTCAAAGTTTTAAAAATGGCTATTTAAAATTATATCCTAAGGTGTTATTTAACTTAATATTCCTTTCTAATAAAAAACTAACTTATGGTGAAATAATTAATAAAATATACCATAATCAAGTTATTAAAATAACTTTTAAAAGCCTTAATGATAAATTAGAAGAATATCAAGAACAAATTAATCTTTTAGAAAAAGAATATACAAAAGATGATGTTGTAAAGCTTGGCTTAAAAGAAGAGTATTTTGATGATGACTTTACGAAAATAACTGGTGAAAAACTATTACAAGTCTTATCAGAAGAAAAGTTACTTTTTAAATCAGCAAGTGACTTAAAAGAAGATTTTAAAAAGGTTTATGAAAGTGTTCAATATGCTTTGAAAATGTTTGAAAGTGATAAATACTCAAGAATAGTATTTAATATCAAATATGACTCTAAAAACCCTGAAGTTTATGAAGTATTAGATAGTCTTTCTCAAGAAATAAATGAAGAAAACCTTTATAGTGAGTATTATTTGTTTGGACAATCTTCAGCTTTTAAGGAGTTTGAATTAACGTTTGATAAAGATTCTTTGATAATAAATATTATTTCATTTATATTTATATTTGTTATTTTATTGTTTTCATTTAAATCAATAGTTATTCCTATTATCCTTACAATGATAATCGAAGGGGCTATTTGGGTAACTATGTCTATAAATTATTTCAGTGGAGAAAAAGTGTATTTTATTTGTTATTTGCTTGTTGTTTGTATACAAATGGGAAGCACAATTGACTATGGAATAATTCTTACTAATAATTACATTAATGAAAGAAAAGAAAATGCTAAAGAAGAGAGCTTAAAAAATGCTTTTAATACTTCTTTACCAACGATACTTACTTCGGGAACGATACTAATGCTTGCATCAATGTTAGTTGGTATATTTAGTGAAGTATCTATTATATCAGAAATAGGCTATTTGTTAAGTTTAGGTACGCTTGTTTCAGTGATATTTATTTTGTTAGGATTACCTCAAGTATTATATCTTTTAGATAAAATAATTGAAAAAGGTTCATATAAATATAAATTCAAGGAGAAGGAAAATGGAAACAACAGAAAATGAAAAAAATAGTAAATTTAAAATAACAATGAAAAAAGTTCTTGATTTCATTGTTGTAACAATGAATGGAATGGCATATGGGCTATTCTCAACCCTAATTATTGGAACAATAATAAACTTATTAACTAAAATTCCTGGACTTGAGTTTTTTGGCGATTGTTTCACAATCTTGAAAAAACTTACATGTATGGGAATAGGAGCAGGTGTTGCATGGGCTTTAAAGTTTGATGGTATAAAGCTTATTACAGTAGCGGCTTGTGGAGGAATTGCTTGTTTAAGTGAAGATATTTTAGTGGCTTATTTTCTAGCAATTACTGGAGCATTAATTTGTAAATATGTTTTTGTTAAGAAAACACCAGTTGATATAATAATTATTCCTTTATTTTCGATAATAGTTTCATTCTTGTTATATTGTGTTATAAAAGATCCAATTTCTTTTGTTATTGGGAAATTAAGTGATTTTATTAGTTATGCCTCGGTTAAAGCACCATTTGTGGTTGGAATTGTTGTTAGTGTGGTAATGGGTATGTGTTTAACTGCTCCAATATCAAGTGCAGCTATTGCAATTGCTATTAATATGTCTGGAATTGCGGCAGGTGCGGCAGTTGTTGGATGCTGCACCCAAATGTTAGGCTTTGCAGTGATGTCGAGAAAAGACAATAACTTAGGAATGACAATATCAGTAGGATTAGGGACATCAATGTTACAATTTAAAAATATTCTGAAAAAGCCAGTAATTTGGCTTCCAACAATAATCGTCTCTGCAATCTTAGGCCCTATCTCTACAATGGTATTTCAACTTGAGTGCACTAAAACTGGTGCAGGAATGGGAACAAGTGGCTTAGTAGGAGTTATTGGAACATTTGATGCTATGCTAAGCAAAGGTCTTGATAGCAATTGGCTTTGGATACTTGGAACAATTTTATTAGAAATTGTTCTACCAATTGTTTTAGTTTATGGTATAGATGTTCTTTTTAGAAAATTAAATATCATAAGAGAAGGAGATTTAAAAATATAATAAATATCATAATTAAGGGTGAAACTGAAAATATCTGTTTTACCCTTTTAAACTTTTAAAAATCTATTAATTCAACTTGTATAGCAAACACCTAAACGATTTTCATTATATTGAATACAGTCATATAAAGAATTTAAAAATAATATAATTAAATAGGTGATTTTTATAATAGTTTTAGAAAATATTAAACAAAGCATATATGAAGGCATGGGAAAAGCGTGCAATTTGGTGAAGAAAACTTTTGGACCTAATGGAAAAAACATAATCATCGAAAAATATGGTACCTATATATCAAGTGATGGTTATACGGTTTTAGAGGCAATAGAACTAGAGGATGAACTTGAAAATTTAGGAGTAAAACTATTACTAAATGCGGCTAAGCAAACTAAAGATATGTGTGGCGATGGAACAACAAGTACTATAATACTTAGTACGGAACTTTGTAAAAAAATATTAGAATATAATCTAGATGATTTATCTTTTATAAACAAAACAATCGATGATTTTTATTATGATGTTATTGAAAAACTTGAATGCCTTAATCTTTTTGATATAACAAAAATCCCTAACGAAGTTTTAGAAAGCCTAATTTATACTTCTTCAAATGATAAAGAAATAACAAAAGTAGTTCTAGAAGCCATTAATAAAACAGATAAAAATGGCATTATAACTTATAAACCAACAATAGATAAAACATTTAAAGTAATTAATCAAAAAGGATTTGTATATGACAAAGGAATAATAAGTCCATACTTTACAAAAAATGGTATAATTACTTTAGATAATCCTTATGTAATAATTATAAATGATGATCTAGAAACAATAAATGAAATTGAAAATATAATATCTGACATAAAAGAAAGTAAAAAAGATATTTTGATTATTGCAAATAAGTTTTCTAAAGAAGTGGTTGATTATTTATTATATCTGAACAAAAACCTAAAATATAATATTGCGATAACTCTTTCTCCTGGTTATGGACAAGAAAGAATAGAAATGTTAGAAGATATTGCAATATATCTAAATACTTATGTAATAACCAAAAAAACATTTTATTTAACTTTAGAAACTGTTGGCAAAGCTGACTATATAGAAGTAACTAATGATTATACAGTAATCAAAAAAAGCCAGACAAAAAGTGATAAAATAAATAAAAGAATAGAATATTTACAAAAAGATGAACGAAAGAACCAAAGACGAATTGCAAGCTTAACAAGTGGTTTAACAACAATTTTCATTCCTATCATTGATGAATATGATTACGAACTAAAAAGAGAAAAAGTAAATAATGCTGTAAACTCAGCTTTAAGTGCAACAAAGTATGGTATTTGCAAAGGCAAAGGGAAAGCATATGAAGAATGTATGAAATTAATAAATGATAGTGATAATGAATTATATAATAGTTTAAACAAATGTTTAGGAATAATTAGTTCATCTATTGCTTATAATATAAATAATAAAGATTTTATACCATACGATTCACTATATAATTTAAAACAAATATTTGCCAATGCGATAAATCTTTTGAAACTGTTTATTTCATTAGATGGTTTTATCAAAAGTAATAAAGAAACAGAAGTAAAAGATGTGATTTTCTAATTATTCAAAAAAATTCAAAATAATATAAAAATATTTGACATATTATTCCAATTGTGCTATAATTATAATGAGTTCGTGGAATTACAAGTTTTAGAACTCAGAAGGGAGCGTTTATATGCCTACAAAAACATTCTTTAATCTACCTAAAGAAAAGAAGATTAGAATATTGAAAGCTGGTAAAAAAGAGTTCTCACGTGTACCGCTAAAAAAAGCAGTTATAGCTAACATAGCCAAAGATGCTGGTATTCCAAGGGGGAGTTTTTATCAATACTTTCATAGCTTGGAAGACTTATTTACTTATATTGTTGATTATCGTTATGGTTTAAGCAAGAAAAAATTCGAGAATTATTTGAAAGAAAATAATAATGATATTTATGAAGCTTTAAAAGTAAAATTTGCTAACGAAATAGAAAAATTAACTAAAGAAGAAAATAAACAATTTAGAATTAATACAATGAATATTCTTTTTGAGGAAAACAAATATCCAAAAGAATTTGTTAATTACATTTTCAATAGAAGTTCAAATATTGATTTAAACTTCTTCCCTGAAGAATATCGCAATGAAGATAAGTTTTCAGAAGTTGTTGACTTAGTTAAAATTGTTGGAGATAATTGCTTGCAGCAATTTCTTACATCAACTACAAGCAAAGACAAAATCAAAGAAGATTACAATAAGTATATAGACTTCTTAAAAACAAGTTATAATAAGTTCTAATCTTAAGGCCTATGGGCCTTTTTTATGTATTCAAAGTGATGTAATTGAAAGAAATTCTAACAAAGAAAAATGTTTTATGTTTATTAAACGAATAATAGTTATTAAATTAATAACAAATGAAAACGTTGACATAAATAATGACATTTGGTATAATCTAATTGTGAAGGAAACTCATACTCTAAGATAGTTTCGATAATTAGATTATAATATGAATTTTTTGTGCTAAGGACTTATAATAAAATAATAGGAGGTGTTATGAATGAAAAAAACTTATTTAATTAATATGGTGATTATCTTTGAGTATTTGAAGTAATTAGTTTTGAAAGGAGTGAAAAAGAATGAAAAAGATATTTGTTATTTTTATGTGTTTATTGTTTGTAGTGCCTCTAGTTGGATGTTTAAATTACATATATTCACTAGAAGATTTATTGGGTGAATCATATTCAGTTAATAAAATTGAAAGGTTAGAAATTGCGGATAAACCTTACTCTTCTCAACTAACAGTTATTAATGAAGATAATGATATTAAAACTTTAATTGGTGAAATTGCTAAAAAAGTTTTATAAAAAGAAAAAAAGAATATATAGAAAACAATTTTAATATTTCAAATAGTTGTATTATCTATATATTTTTTGATAATGAGGATTATTTATTAATTTACAGTAAGAATAATCAATATTTGATAAATATAAATGATGAATACTATTTGACAAAATAGTTAATGAAATTATATATGATAAAGACTTGAGCAGAATTTTACTTTTTAATAATCAATATATAGGAGTTGCAAGTTACAAGGAAAATAGTTACAATAATTGCAGTAAATAGAAATAATCCAACAATTGTAAATGATACATCAAATACTGAAAAAGTAATTGAAACAACTCAAACAATTAAATTATCTAATTTTGTTAATGGTAAATATAAATTAATACTTGATGAAAGTAATTGTCCATATCCATGGATAAAATACTATAACTGGTTAGTATCTACTCCTTGCCAAGAAAATGATATAGTAGTTACAATGGATGATTATGGCTATCTAACAACAAGTGGAGTAGGAACTGCTACACTAACTGGAACATATATAATAAATCCTAATGTAACAATAATAATTCATATTAATTTTGAAGAATAAATATGTTAATTTGTTTATATAATAAATCGTCATATAAAATATTATAACAAGAATAAGACCATAATTTAAAGCAAAGAACTTTAGAATTGTGGCCTTTTGTGCTTTAGGTATGTATAACCTTTCTTTTACAGTGTTGTACTAAGAAATTTTAAATAAATTCTTAAAAC
>CAYMGD010000024.1:0-33611 GCA_964389905.1 uncultured Coprobacillus sp.
ACATGGAAATTAGTGAATGGTGTTTGGAGATTTGTAGAGGAGGTATTACCATATATATTATGAGCAAAATGATAGTTTTTTTAATAAAAGACAAAATCGATTATGAAAAATCTGTTTTATTATCCAAAGAATTAATTTCGTATTGTTTAGATAAAAATTTTGGTGTTATATTTAATTTTCTGGGATATTCTCAGGATTTAATTAATAAATTTACACCTTCATTATATTTTTCTATTTCGGATGACTTTTTACAATTAAATAGTGAATTTTTAAGTACATCAAATATCCTATATATTAACGAAAAAAAGGTGAAAACGAATTTTGTGAAAAATTTTCAATTTTAGATGACATATATAATATTTTGTTAAATTATAAAATTTCTAATGTTAAATTACTTATTTCTTCTGAAAGTGAAAACATTAATGAGTTTATAACTGTCAATTGTGACTCAAAAAAAGTTACGGAAATAATTTATGATAGTATTATTTCTAATGCAAAAATATATGCATATGATTTTCCTGACCTTATTATTAATTTAAATTAATATTATTTAGTTTTGATAATAATATTTTGTAAATATGATAAGCTATGTAAGATTTATAATCTTTCATGATGGTGCGTGAATTAATGATTAAATCTAGTAAATACTAAAAAATAAAAGCTATTATTCAGTCTAAAAGCTTTATGCGAATAGAATGTTTAATAGCTTTTTTATCATATATTTTATACTATTTGTATAATGGAAATTGTTTTGTAAGTTCTATAACTTCATTTTTAACGTCTTCAAGAATATTTTCATTTTCTATATTTCTTAAAGCTTTATCAATCAATTGGGCAATTTTAATCATTTCTTTTTCTTTCATACCTCTAGTAGTTACACTTGCTGTGCCAATTCTTAATCCACTAGAGATAAACGGTTTTTCGTCGTCGAAAGGAACAGTGTTTTTATTACAAGTAATACTTACTTTATCTAAAACAGTTTCACCGATTTTACCAGTAATGCCAAGTGATTTTTTTACGTTAACAATTAGTAAATGGTTTTCTGTTCTACCAGCAACTAATGTATATCCTAAATTAATAAGTTCAGTTGCTAGGGCTTTACAATTACTAACGATTTGTTTTTGGTAATTAATAAACTCTTCAGAAAGAGCTTCTTTAAAGCAAACTGCTTTTGCGGCAATTACATGCATAAGTGGTCCGCCTTGAACTCCAGGGAAAACTGCTTTGTTAATTTTTTTTGCTAATTCCTCATCGTTTGTGAGAATCATTCCTCCACGTGGTCCACGTAAAGTTTTATGAGTTGTTGTTGTGACGATGTCAGCATATTCTAGTGGATTAGGATGGATTCCCGCAGCGACAAGTCCTGCAATGTGTGCCATATCTATCATTAGATAAGCACCTACTTTTTTAGCTATTTCACTATATCTTTTAAAGTCAATAATTAAAGGGTAAGCACTTGCTCCACCTACAATTAGTTTTGGTTTTTCCTTTAAGGCAAGTTCTTCTAAAGCATCGTAGTCAATTTCTTCAGTTTCTTTATTTAAATAATATGGAATGAAATGGTAATCTACACCAGAGAAGCTTAAAGCACTACCATGAGTTAAATGACCGCCTTGGTCAAGAGCCATCCCTAGTACTTTATCACCATTTTCAAGGATAGCGCGATATGCTGCCATATTAGCTTGTGAGCCAGAGTGAGGTTGAACATTTACGTATTTAGCATTGAAAAGCTTTTGTGCACGAGTAATTGCTAGAGTTTCAATTTCATCAACAAATTCACATCCTCCGTAATATCTCTTACCTGGATACCCTTCAGCATATTTGTTGGTAAGAATAGACCCTTGGGCTTCTAAAACATCATCTGAAACAAAGTTTTCTGATGCAATTAATTCAATATTTTGTTCTTGTCTTTCTTTTTCTTTTTGAATAACTGAATATATTTCATAATCTTTATTTTTTAACATAGTAACCTCCTCGTATATTATGAATATTATATCACAATAGACATAAAAAAGATAATAAAAATTAAATATAATTTATAAAAAATAAAAATAAAGAAATAATAAATATATGAGGTTAATGAAAATGAAAAAATTATATCATTTTGGTTTTGTAACTGGTTGGTTAATTTTATTAATAGTATTTTTCTTTATTTTTTCTATGGTAGCTTTTATCGAAAAACTACGTATAATTGATATTATTTTTTGTGTAATAGTCATAGTTATGGGGTTTAAGTATTTTATAGAATATACTTTATTTTCTTATAAGTATTATATCAAAGATGATATTGTTTTTATTTACCAAAAGAAAAAATTATGTTATCAAATAACAAAAAGTAAAATAAGTGAAAGTAAAGGACTTTTTAAGTGTGAAAAGAAATTATCTTTTGAAGTTAATAATATAATACAAGAATTATCAGTTGATTTTGATAATGAATTATGTGAAAAAGAAGACAAAAACTATCGTAATTTATGGTATGTTGTATATATTATTATCATAATTATGATTTTGGTAAGTTTAATTTATTATTTTATCAATAGATTATAGGATTTTAAACAGTCCTTTTTTTATTTATCACATATATTATTATAGGATGTGATGAGTGTGAATTATTTTTATAGTTTAAATCCTGTAATACAAGCCTTAATTGGGACTTCACTTACTTATTTTATAACCTTATTAGGAGCTAGCTTAGTATTTTTTTTAAAGAAAATGAATCAGAAAGTGCTAGATGTAATGATGGGTTTAGCAGGAGGAATAATGATAGCTGCTTCGTTTTGGTCTTTGATTCTTCCAGCAATTGAATTATGTGAAGAAATGGGAAAGAAACCATATGTCATTCCTGCGATAGGGTTTCTTTTTGGCGGACTGTTTATTATTTTTTCTGATATTGTTTTGGAAAAGTGTATCAAAATAGATGAAAAGAAAAAACGAAGTATTTTACTTTCTTCAGCGGTTACACTTCATAATATACCAGAAGGAATGGCAATTGGGGTGGCTTTTGGTGCCTTGGCAACCGGTGAATCAACAACTTTAGCAGCAATTCTATTAGCTATAGGTATTGGAATTCAAAACTTTCCTGAAGGAGTTTGCGTTGCGATGCCTTTAAGAAAAAATGGCTATTCACGTTTTAAATCATTTTTCTTGGGGCAAGCATCAGGTATTGTTGAGCCAATTGCTGGAGTAATAGGAGCACTATTTGCTTTGGCAGTTCGTAACATTTTACCATACTTATTAACTTTTTCGGCAGGTGCAATGATTGCAGTTGTTTGCTCTGAACTCATTCCCGATGCATTTAAAGATAATAAGATATTAGCTAGTATTGGAGTAATAATAGGATTTATTATAATGATGACTTTAGATGTTGCATTTGGATAAAAGAGTAAACGTTATCATATTTTTAAAATAAATAAAAGTGATATAATTTAATTAGTTTTAAAACTAATTATTTTTTTATGGAGGATATATGGATTTAAAAGATAAAAATATAATTATGTTAATGAATGACATATCCAAACTTTTTCATAATGAAATGAAAAGAAGAAGTAATGAAGATAGTAAGATGGTAACATATCGACCTATACTACATATGCTAGATCATCATGATGGGTGTAATCAATTAGATGTAGTTAATTATACAAAGCTAAAAGCTCCAACAATAAGTGTAACATTAAGAAATATGGAATATGATGGATTAATTAGAAGAGAAGAGAGTAAAGAAGATAAAAGAAATGTGTTGATATTCTTAACAGAAAAGGGAAAGCAACAAAATGAGAGAATGCATCAATTATTAGACGGAATAAAAGATGAAATATTAGAAAATGTAACCTCTGAAGAACAAGAATTTGTAAAAGAGATACTTATTAAAATAATAAATAAATTGGAGGAGTTTAAATGAAAAAAGTTTTGAAGTATATTAAACCATATTGGTATTTTGCTTTACTAGCACCTTTATTCATGATAGGAGAAGTAATAGCTGATTTGTTTCAACCGGATTTCATGTCTAAAATAGTTGATAATGGTATACTAAATGAAGCCTTATCAGTGAGTGAAAAAGTAAATGTTGTGTTAACTAATGGACTATTTATGATATTACTATTATTGGGTGGGGGATTATTTGGTATTCTTTCGGCAGCTTGTGCTTCGGCTTGTGCGAATAATTTTGCTAATGACCTTCGTAAAGATGTTTTTGATAAAATAATTAATTTATCTTTTGAACAAACTGATAAATTTACAACTGGTTCGTTAATTACTAGAATAACTAATGACATAACTCAAATTCAAGACTTTGTCTCTATGGCTGTTAGACAGTTCATTAGATCACTAACAATGTTTGTTGGGGGAATGATTTTTATGTTTTTAGTTAGCCCTGTGTTTGGAATAGTGCTTGCAATTGTTTTGCCATTTGAACTACTCACAATAATAATTATTCTAAAGAAGGTTATACCACTATTTACAACAGTACAAAAGAAAATAGATAAAGTCAATTCTGTTGTTCAAGAAAATGTTAATGGAGCAAGAGTAGTAAAGGCTTTTACAGGTGAAGAAAAAGAAAGTAGAAGATTTGATGAAGCAAATGTTGATTTAGCTGATAACTCATATAAAGTTTTTCGTATCACGGCATTTATGTCACCAATAATGACTATCTTTCTATATGGTATTAGTATTGCAATCATATATTTTGGTGGAATAGAAATACATGAGAATATCAATCTTATTCTAGCAGGTAGTAAAGACGCATTTAGTGTTGGTGATGTTATGAAAGCAATAACATATGTATCAATGATATTAATGTCAGTTATGCAACTTGCAATGATTTCTCAACAAGTAACAAGAGCAAGTGTTTCCGCAAAGCGTATTGCAGAAGTTTTAGAAAGTGAACCAGTAGTTAAATCAAACAATAATAACTATCTAGAAACAAAAGAAAAAGGAACAATAGAATTTAAAAATGTTTCTTTCAATTATCCTAATTTTTCTGATGAAAAAGTTTTAGATGGAATATCACTAAAAATAAACAAAGGCGAAACTGTAGCTGTTTTAGGTGCGACAGGAAGTGGTAAAACAACACTGGTAAACCTTATTCCTCGTTTCTATAATGCTTCAAATGGTGAAGTTTTTGTTGATGGAGAAAATGTTAAAGATTATAATCTTGCTGATTTGCGTCACCGCGTAACAACTGTTTTGCAAAGAACTGAGTTATTTGGAGGAACAATCGAAGATAACATTCGCTGGGGAAAAAGTGATGCTACCGAAGAAGAGATAAGAAATGTTTGTGAAATAAGTCAAGCAAGTAATTTTATTGAAGAATTTAATAATGGTTATAAGACAATTATTGGCGAAAAAGGTTCTTCTCTTTCAGGAGGTCAAAAGCAAAGAATTGCTATTGCTAGAGCCTTAATAAGAAAACCAGAAATACTAATATTTGACGATTCAACAAGTGCGTTAGATTTAGAAACAGAAGCTAAACTTTATAAAGCTTTAAGAGAAAATTTAGGTGATACAACTGTTGTTTTAATTGCTCAACGTGTAGCTAGTGCCAAAAATGCTGACCGTATTGCCATTATTGATAAAGGAAAATTAGTCGCTTGCGATACTCATGATAATCTAATGAAAACTTGTGACATATATATTGATATATATAATTCACAACTAAAGAGAGGTGATGACAATGAATAATCAAAAACCTAATAATCAAGTTCAACAATCGATGAGACCAATGGGCAAAGGTGGACCGCGAGTTATGGTTATCGAAAAACCAAAGAACGGAAAGAAAACTTTTGCAAAACTACTTAAATATATTGGTTCAAGCCGAAAAATATTTATTGCTTTATTAATTTTCACATGTTTAGTAACTATTTTATCTCTAGTTGGACCATACTTACAAGGCGATGCGATGGGTGTTCTAACAATTACTAAAGATAATCAAGAAATTAACTGGGAAATGTTATTACTATTATTGATAGGAATGGCAATAACTTATATCCTTCAAGCTATCTTTACTTATTTCCAAAGTCTTTTCTCAGCTAAACTAAGTCAAGAAATGATTGTAAAGTTGCGTAATGACTTATTCAAACATATTGTAAAACTACCAATATCATATGTTGATACTCATCAACATGGTGATATAATGAGCCGTATGACAAACGATGTTGATAAAATATCTAATACTATTTCAAGTTCAATTTCAAGTTTGTTTTCAGGAGTACTTACTGTAGTTGGTGTTTTAGCTATTACATTATACCTAAATTGGTTCTTAACACTAATAAGTATGTTTTCAGTTATATTGACAATACTTGTTGTAAAATACTTATCGAAAGCTATGAGAAAATACTTCAAAAAGCAACAAGACTTACTAGGAAGTTTAAATGGTCACTCTGAAGAAACAATAACAGGATATAAAACAGTTATTGCCTACTCACACGAAGAAGAAGCCAAAGAAAGATTTGATGTTATAAGCAATGAACTTAAAAAAGTAGGAATTAAATCACAAATTTTAAGTGGTGTAATGGGTCCTCTTATGAATATAATCAACAATATAGGCTTTTTAATTGTTTGTGCTGTTGGTGGATATCTTGCGGCAACATCATCATCTTTAGGAGGATGGGGTGCTATTGGATATACTATTACAATTTCAACGCTTTCAAAGTTTATTCTATATTCTAAAAAGTTCAGTAGACCTATAAATGAAATAGCAAATATTTGGTCACAAATTCAATCATCAATGGCTGCAGCAGAAAGGGTATTTGAAATAATGGATTCACCATTAGAAATTGATGAAGGAAAAGAATCTTTAGGAGATATTAAAGGTAATATTTCTTTCAATAATATCCATTTCTCATATGTTGAAGGTGAAGAAGTACTTAAAGGTTTTAATCTTGAGATAAAACCAGGCCAAAAAATAGCAATTGTTGGGGCAACAGGATCTGGTAAAACAACTGTTGTTAATCTTTTGATGCGTTTCTATGATCCTCAAGAAGGAGAAATAACTATTGATGGTATAAATATAAATGATGTTCCGAAAGATGAATTAAGAAAAAATATTGCTATTGTTTTACAAGATGCCGTATTATTTGAAACATCAATTTCTGAAAACATCAAATATGGTAACGAAAGTGCTCAAGAAGAAGATGTAATTAAATGTGCTCAAATGAGTAATGCAAGTTACTTTATTGATAGATTACCAAACAAATATGAAACTGTTTTGAGTGAATCAGGAAGTAATTTATCTCAAGGACAAAGGCAATTACTAACTATTGCGAGAACAATTCTTGCTGATCCAAAAGTTTTAATTCTAGATGAAGCTACATCTAGTGTTGATACAAGAACTGAAAAGAATATTCAAGATGCTTTAGTAAAACTAATGAAAAATAGAACAAGTTTAATAATTGCTCATCGTCTCTCAACAATTCAAGATGCTGATATTATTATTGTTGTTGATGATGGAAAAGTTGTTGAGAAAGGAAATCACAAAGAGTTATTATCTCAAAAAGGTAAATATTATAATTTGTATCAAACACAGTTTGCAGGTAATCAAATATAATTATAAATAAGCGCTACAGGTTGATGATTTGTAGCGTTTTTATTGTTTTGAAAAGTTTTTATTATTGAAATTTAAGTGGAAAAGTATTATAATGTTAATAAAGGAAAATGATTGTATGCAAAAAAACAAAAATGAAAAAACAAAAGCAAAATTTCGAGCTATAGGTATAATATTCACAATAATAGGTGGCTTATTAACGATAGTTGGTATAGGTTCATTTATTTATGCTTTTACTGGTTTTGGATTCCCATCATACTTTTTTTGTGCTATTATTGGTCTTCCTTTGTTAGGCATTGGTATTAACTTTTTGCGCCTTAGTCACCTTAGAGAGTTTACAAGTTATACTACATCACAAACTGCTCCTGTTTTTAAAGAAACAGCAGAATATATTTTTGGTGAAGTAAAAGAATGTCCCAACTGTTCCGCAAAAAATGATGCAAATTCTTCTTATTGTACTAATTGTGGCTGTAAATTAAATAAATACTGTCCAAAGTGTGGTGCTGAAGTTTCAGGTGATGATAATTACTGTAAAACTTGTGGAGGCAAACTATGATAGTATTAGTAGGACCTAGTGCCTCAGGTAAAACAGAAGTAGCTAATCTACTGATAAATAAATACCAAATGCGAAGGATGATAACTTATACAACACGCCTTCCAAGAACTGGTGAGATTGATGGAATTTCATACAACTTTGTTTCGAAAGAAAAGTTTTTAGAAATGAAAGCAAATGATGAATTTATTGAAACAGCACTTTATAATGAAAACTATTATGGTACTTGTAAGAATGATATTGCTTATGATAAAATAGTTATATTAGAACCTAATGGATTCAAAGCATTTAAAGAAAAGATGCCAGATAAAATTGTTTCATTCTTTTTAAATACATCAGAAGAAATTCGGGAAAAAAGAATGCGCACTAGAGGCGATAAAGAAGAAAATATCATAAAGAGAATAACAAATGATCGTATATCTTTTAATAATATTAAAGGAATTGATTATATACTAAACAATGAAAATATAACTCTCGAAGAGTTAACTAAAAAAATATATAATATGTATAAGGAGAAAACAAATATGAAAGTTTTAGTAGAAACATCAGCACGTCATGTGCACTTAACAGAAGAAACATTTAAAGCCTTATTTGGAGAAAATGCCCAACTAACAGTAAAGAAAAATTTATCTCAACCTGGTCAATTTGCTTCCGAACAAAGAATTAACGTTATTGGACCAAAGAAAACATTAGCAAATGTTTCAATTTTAGGACCATTCAGAAGTGAAAACCAAGTAGAACTTTCAGGAACAGATGCTCGCTCTATAGGTTTAGATATTGCTATTAGAGAATCAGGAGATATCAAAGGAACTCCTGGATGTATTCTAGAAGGACCAAACGGAAAAGTTGAAATCAAAGAAGGAGTTATTGTTGCTAAGAGACATATTCATATGACTAGCAAAGATGCTCAAGAAAATGGTTTTGCTGACAAACAAATCGTAAGTGTTAAAATTGAAAATGGTGTACGTTCAGTAATCCTTGGTGATGTTGTTGTTCGTGTAAAAGATAGTTTTGCATTAGCAATGCATATTGATACAGATGAATCAAATGCAGCCTTCGTTGCTCCAGGTTATATGGCTGAAGTAATTAAATAATTATAAATCGAAAATATAAAAAGGAATGATATATGTTCCTTTTTTAAACAATATAACAAGAAATAATGTGATGCAAAATATACCATCATACGAGGAGACAATATGTTCAAAATTGATTTAACAATTTACAAAACAAGTAGACAATATTTTAAATTATTTGATATATTATTGAAAGATAAAGATCTCAATAAAGACTCTTATTTAAAAAAAATCAATGTTTCACCAAGTTCTTATAGAAAGGCAAGAACTATTGAACAAAACATTGGCAATAAAATAATTGAACGATTAAGTAAAGACTTTAATTATAAAAAAGTATCAAGTGAGTTTGTCACAGAACTAGAAGAATTATTTAATAAAGTATATTATGATATGTATTATAAGATTTTTAAGAATTTTGATGAATACTTAAAGACTATTAATAATATGCTAGAAGGAAACTACATAATATTTCCAATAATTAATTTATTAAAGTTGTTCTTGCTAGCAAATTTAAAAGTTGACGTTGAAAAAAATGTAAATGATAATTATATGTTATATGAAGATATAAAGAAATATTCATCTTTCTTTAATGATGATTTGATAGAAATTATGGATATTTTAGCACTTGCATTTGAAAAAAAATTACCAGATACTATTATGTTTAAAACATATCGCAACAGCTTAGCATATTTTTGTCTCTCATCTAGATTATGCAGTGATAAAAGATACGCAGAGTGTTTATTCATTGCAAGAAAAGCTGAAGAGGCATTAGTTAGAGAAAAGAATTATAAAAGACTATTATATTTAAATATTAAAATGATGCTTTGTTTAAATTCTATAGAGTGTTATCAAGAATGTTATGATTTAGCATCTATGCAACTATTAACCATACAATCATTTGTTGATACTGATTTTGAATACAATTATACAACTACTAATTTAGCTGTATGTTGTCTTGCACTTAAAAAATTTGAATATATTTCAAAACTATTATTAAGTAAAAAAAAGATATCATTAACTGAAATATGCTGCTTGCTAGTTGCAAATTATAATATTGATGATAAAGAGTATAAAGATTTATATGATTATTATTACTCATTATTAGATTTAGAAGGACAAACTATTATCAAAGGACTAAATAATTATCTTGAAAATGGATATAAAAGTGAATTAGCAGTCCTAGAAAACAAAAAAATAATTGTTAACCTTACACAAGCAATCAGAATAGCACAAAAAAAATAAATCTAAGAAAATTAAGAAAACATCACATTATCGTGGCGTTTTTTTATTTTAATTAAAAATATATTATTTTTGCCATAAATATTATAAAACTACTATTTGAGGAAAGTTAAATTTGATGATATAATTAATATACAAATTATATATTTAAAAGGTAAAATTATGAATAAAATAGAATTAAATGATTACAAGGGCTCAGTGGTTTATTTTCACTTTTTTGATGCATATATTAAACTATCTGAAAAAAACAAAGAACAAATCTTTAAAGAGCTTTATATTAATAATAGTTCATATCGTAGGACCAGAAATAATATCTAAACTTGCAAAATATTATAATTTAAAAGAAGTAGAGAATGGAGATATAGATAAATATGAAATATATTTAAATGATTTATATACAAAAATATATTATAAAAATAACATAGATTTTGATAAAGAATTAGAAAAATTAGATTTCATAATTAATGAACAAAATATACTATTTCCAATTTTTAAACTGATAAAACTATTAGTATTACTAAATACAAGAAAAGGCCCTAAAAATGATTATAACTTGAATTTAGATGTTTATCAATACTTAAAAAAATTTAATTTCTTTTATACAAAAGAATTAAAAAGTATTTTTAATATATTATCATTATTTTTTGAAAGTGGTATAGAAAAGTGTGAATGGAATTATGATTTTAAAAATGCCCTAGCTTATCAAATATTAGCTTCGAAATGTTTCAAAGATAAAAAATATGTTGAGAGTATATTTTATGCTACGAAAGCTAATGATATATTACTAAATGATTATAACTTTATGAGAATTATATCCGTAAATAATACAATAATACGTTCATTATTGTATATTGATAACTATGAACAAGGATATGAATTAGCTACTAAGCAAATTAAAAGTTTAAATGCTCTTGAAATAAATGACCATTATATGCAAACGGCAAAATCGAATTTAAATATTTCTCTTTTAGGCTTAGGAGAATATAATCAAGTACTTTATAATCTTTTGCAAGAAAAAAGAATGGACTTGAGTGATATTACATGTTTGTTGATTTCAAAATATATGATAAACAAAAAAGAATTTAAAATCTACAAATAAATTTAATACAGAAGTTATGCAATTTTTAGAAATGCTGAATAGTTATTTAATACATAGAGATAAAAAAATGCTCAAATCAATACAAAATAACAATATTTCAGGAGTATTAGTTAAAATCTTAGAAAAAATTTAAAAATGGGCAATTCATATTAGATATTATAAATATGCTCTAATATATGCTTATTATGAGAGCAGTTTACTCTATGATTATAAAATATGCTCAAAATGGAAAGTTTTAAAAATTTGACAGGTTTTGAGGTTTTTAGTGTAATAATATAAAAATACAAAAAAAGTTTTAAGAAAATTTACAAGGAGGACTTATGAAAAAATTTGAAAAACCAGTAATTGTATGCCGTTCAAAAGAAGAAATTGGAAAAATGTTGGAAACGCCAGATTCATCCAATGTGGTTACATGTGCAAAAGGAGTTGCTTATAATTGTGGCAGCAGTATGGAATACGATGGAGGAAAAAGTAAAGCAAAATGCATAAAAGGAAATAGTTTTGTTTGCGGGAAAAGTAATGATTTTATTGAAAATCCTACTGAAGAGATTTAGAGAATATGGTGAAACGAGGGTTAAAAGAAACTGTATTTGAAGATGGCGATATTATGATCTATGATGAGGAAAGCGAAAATACATATATATTAAATTCTACAGCAAAGATTGTATATGATTATTTAAAGGATAATTATGTGTCTGAAGATGATTTGTTTTTGAAAATAACAAAAGACTATGAGGGCTTTCCAATAGAGTATTTCCAAGAAATAATAGAAAAACTAAAAGAGTTTGGTATAATCTAATGAATTGTACAAAATTAAAATTAAGTGGTGCATATGTTGAAATAACTTCTAAGTGCAACTTGAAGTGTCCATATTGTTATAATAATTCAAATACGAATAACTTTGAATTAGATTTTGAAGTGATAAAGAAAATTGTTGACGAACTTTCAGAAAAAAATATTCATAATATTGCTATTTCTGGTGGCGAACCCTTTTTGCATAAAAGAATTAAGGAAATAATAGATTACTGTATTGAGAAAAAAGTGAGACCAAATATTATTTCAAATCTTTCTCAAATATCTTTACAAGATATTGAAAAATTACTAAAGAAGGATGTTAATCTTCAAATTACTTTTGATGGTTCTGATGAAAAAACGCATTCATTAACTAGGGGAATAGGTATTTTTCAAAAAAATATTGATGCTGTAGAAAAGGCAATTGAGCTGAACAAAATAGATAGCATAATTATTAGATACAATGTTCATAAACTTAATTATCAGTGCATTGAAGAATTTATTAATTTAATGGACAAATATAATATTAAAAACTTGCTTTTCTCTTTTGTGAAAGGAATTGGAAGAGGAAAAAACTGGGAGTATGTTTTTGATAACAAAAAAGATATTCTAATAATAAGTGACATTATTAATTCATTAAATAAATTATCTGAAAAATATCCACATATTTCATTATCTTATGGGAAACCAGATGAATCTCTTGGATGTGCTTTTTATGCTGATGGAGAAATAGAATGTGTACCTAGAATAGATTATAATGGTAGAACGTTTTTGTGTCAGTTATTTGATGGCGATAGCAATACTTTAGGAAATGTTAGGAATTGTTCACTTACAAATATTCTTGCCTCTAGTCAAACCATAGATATGTTGAAAAGAATTCAAAATCGTAAAGTTAATAGAAATGGCGAGTGTTTAGCGTGTCCAATAAAAGAGTATTGTTTAGGCGGCTGTCCAGCAATAATATATCAAAATAATTTTGAATTATTTAATAATGATGGACAATGTTATTTAATTAAATATTTTATTAAAAATCGTCTTATTCAAGAAGCAATGAAGAATGAAAAATTTTAATTAATAAAACTGTAATATAAGGATAGCTTTGAAATGAAACTATCCTTTTTCAAAGGCAAGTTTTAATTGACAAGAATTAATAACAATATTCTTTCTATTAGATGAAATTAATGGTACAATTAAGCTGAAGGAGGTTAGTCTATGGATTACAGTGAGAAAATTAAACAGTTGAGGAAGGAACATAATCTTACCCAAAGTGAACTTGCGGAAAAACTTTTTGTTACGCGTCAAGCTGTTAGTTTATGGGAACAAGGTAAAGTTGAACCTTCCAAAGATACTTTGGTTTTAATTAAAGACTTGTATGGAATTTCAATTGATGAATGGTTAGAAAATGGTGCAAAACAAGTTAAACCTTCAACTAAAGACAAGTTAAAGAAAACTATTTTATTAGTAGGTTTAATGATAGTTATTATTGTGATTATTATAGGAATGGTAAATCTTATTTCGCGAGCTAATATCCTCAAGCCACAAGAATTTGATGAAAGTATTGTCATAACTAAGAAAGAATCAATAATGATTTCTCAAGGAAGCCCTGAAACTATAGTGTTTGATGAGAGTGGAAAACCTCAAATAAAATGTGTAGTAGATAAAAGTTTTCAAAGAAATGAATCAAAAGTTGGCTTATATCAAGGAAATAATGGGACATTTATAAAGTTTAATTCGGAATATGGAGAAGATGTGGTAAATCCATTGCTAGGAAGCGATTATTATGATACATATGAAAATAAAGGATATGAATCATATATGGATATGATGAGAAAGGCTTTAAACATAAATTTAAAGAAAACTAATGTCTTTTCCTCGAAAGAAAAATTATTCTTAGCTGGGGGATCAAAAATAATAAGGAATCACTTAGGAATTAATCAAAGTGCTGATTATTATGAAATTGATGGAGGCTTAACTGAAGATTTTAAAGAAAAAATATGCGGTTTTGCTTTATATTTTGAAGATGATATATGGCTTATATATTTAAAGGATTATAATGATAACTATTGTTATGTTTCGATAAAAGATCCAGAAGGTATAGGAAAGTCAATTGATACAATTAAAGCTTTTTTAAGTACTATAAACATTAATTAGAAAAAGGCCGTAACTAGCCTTTTTTATAATACTATTTTCTTACTTATTATATAAGCAATATAAATTTTTAAAATATCAGGAATTATAAACGGTAATATAACAATACTTACGGCTTTTACAAAACCTATTGTAGTGTCATAAACAAGCATAAACCATAATGTGCTAATTATATAACAAATTAGTAAGGAAATTATTGATTTGTAAATAATAATAAAAGTTTTTTGTTTTTTAATATCTATAAACAAATTAATGAAAATAATTTGAGGGAAGAAACCAATAAGAAAACCGTCTGTTGGTCCTAAGAAAGTAGTTATACCGCTTTTGAAAGAACTAAAAACAGGTAATCCTAAAATTCCTAAAACTATATATGAAATTAATACTAGGAGAGCTTTTCTTAAATTTAAAGTATAACCTATAATAAAAATCATTAATGTTTGCAAAGTAAAAGGAATTACTAGTGGAATAGAAATCCACGAGAAGATAGTGAGTAGTGAAATATAAATAGCTATAATAGTTATTTCTTTAATTGATTGCTTTTTCATAAATAAAACCTTAATAACATCAGTATATTATAACTGTAAATAAAAGTCAATTATTTGTCATTTATGAAAATGTTTTATATAATTTAAAAGATATCAAATAGATAATTGAAAAAAAACCATAATAATGCTATAATATATAATTAGGTAAAGAACTATGAGTGTATTAGAAATAAATAAATTAAAATTTGGATATTTAGATGAGATTCTTCTCAACAACGTTGATTTTAGATTGCTTAACGAAGATCATATTGGTTTAGTGGGTGCAAATGGCTGTGGGAAGAGTACTTTTATGAACTTAATTGCCCATCGTTTGATACCAGATAGTGGTGAAATTGTATGGGATAAGAACACATCATTTAGTTATCTTGATCAACATTTGAAAGTGAATGATGATGTAACGATTGCTGAATATTTATATAAAGTATATGAACATCTTTTCGTAAAAGAAGATGAGATGAATGCGTTGTATTCTTCTTTAGAAAGTGCGCCTGAAGAAAAATATGATAAGATATTGAATAAAGCATATAATATACAAGAATATCTAGAAAATAATAATTATTATATGATTAAGTCTAAGATATCTAATGTAATAAACGGTTTAGGTATTGATAGTGATGGCAAAAGAAAACTGAAAGACTTAAGCAGCGGTCAAAGAGGAAAAGTTTTCTTGGGTAAGATGTTACTTGAGGAAAATGATGTTTTGTTATTAGATGAACCAACAAACTTTTTAGATGTTCAACATATTGAATGGCTATCGAAGTTTTTAGTAGATTATAAACATCCTTTTATTGTTATTTCTCATAATAGTGATTTCTTAAATAATATTTGTAACGTAATATGCTCATTAGAGAATAAAACAATAAAAAGATATAAAGGAAATTATGATGCTTTTTTGCGTCAAAGAGAAGAATATATGAAAGAGTATGAAGCAAATTATGCTAATCAACAAAAGTATATAAAGAAAACCGAAGAGTTTATTCAAAAGAATATTGTTCGTGCTTCAACAACTAAAAGAGCTCAAAGTAGACAAAAGGAACTTGATAAAGTTGTTCGTTTAGAAAAACCAACTGCGATAAAGAAAGTAGTTTTTAACTTTCCTTTTACAAATTCCTTTAATGTTAGTGCTTTGGAAACACGAAAACTTGTTATTGGCTATTCTCACTCTTTGCTAGCTCCTATCGATATTACTGTTAGATATGGCGATAAAATAGTAATTACTGGTGCTAATGGAGTTGGTAAATCAACATTTATAAAAACTATATTAGGTATTATTCCATCGCTTGCTGGAAAAGTTAAACTAGCTCCTTATAATAAAATATTGTATTATGAGCAAGAGTATAAAGGAGAAATGAATATAACACCTTTAGAATATTTTAAAGAGCTATATCCTTTAGTTATTGATAGCAAGATAAGAACCATTTTAGGTGCTGTGGGTATTACAGGTGATTTGGCTGTTAAACCATTTTATGAGCTATCTGGTGGAGAACTGACGAAAGTTCGTTTTGCTCGTTTGACCCAAGAAGCATCGAACCTTCTTATTCTTGATGAACCGACTAACCACTTAGATAAGAACGCTAAGGAAGCTTTGTTTAAGGCTATTAGTGAGTATCCTGGAACAGTAATTATTGTTTCACATGAAAAAGAGTTTTATAAAAATTTAAATATGAAAGAAATTAAATTTAGTAAGGTATAAAATTATGAATATAAGAAATGTTGCAATTATTGCCCATGTTGACCATGGTAAAACTACTTTAGTAGACCAATTATTAAAAAAATCTGAAACTCTAAATGCTCGTGAAAATATTGAAGAAAGAGCAATGGATAATAATGATATCGAGCGTGAAAGAGGTATTACAATTCTTGCTAAGAATACTGCTATTAGATATAAAGATTATAAAATTAATGTTCTTGATACTCCAGGACATGCTGACTTTTCAGGTGAAGTTGAAAGAATAATGAAAATGGTTGATGGTGTATTATTAGTTGTTGATGCTTATGAAGGTGTTATGCCTCAAACAAGATTTGTTTTGAAAGAAGCTTTAGCAAATAATCTTATTCCAATTGTTGTTGTGAACAAAATTGATAAAGAATCAGCTAGACCTGAAGAAGTTGTTGATGAAATATTAGAGCTATTTATCGAATTAGGTGCAACTGATGAGCAAATTGATTTCCCTGTTGTATATTGTAGTGCAACTCATGGTACAAGTAGTTTATCAAGTGATGTTACAACACAAAAAGAAACAATGGAACCAATTTTTGAACTAATTGTAAAACATATTCCAGCACCAAATGTTAAAGTTGATGATACATTACAATTCCAAGGAGCATTACTTGATTATAATGATTATGTTGGAAGAATGGCAATAGGACGTATTTCTCGTGGCGTTATGAAACAAAATGAAGTTGTATCATGTATGCGTAGAGATGGTACAATTGTACAATTTAGAATCCAAAAGTTATTCAGTTTTTTAGGACTTCGTCGTAATGAAGTTGAAAGTGCTGAAGCAGGAGATATAGTTGCGGTGGCAGGTTTACCTGATATCTTTGTTGGGGAAACGATTTGCAATGTTGGGCATGAAGAAGCTCTTCCTCCAATTAAAGTAAGTGAACCGACAGTAGAGATGTATTTTAGTACTAACAACTCACCATTTTCGGGTAAAGAAGGTAAGTTTGTTACAAGTACAAAACTAGAAGATAGATTATATCGTGAAACTCAAAGAGATGTAAGTTTGCGTGTTAAAAAGATTGGTACACATGATGAATGGGTTGTCTGTGGAAGAGGTGAACTTCACTTAGGTATTTTAATTGAAAATATGCGCCGTGAAGGTTATGAATTCCAAGTGTCAAAACCTAAACCAATTCTTAAAGAAATAAATGAGGTTACATGTGAACCATATGAATATGTACAAATAGATGTTCCTAACGAGTACTCAGGACCAGTAATTGAACTTATGGGTAGACGTGGAGGGAACCTCGAAACTATGGAAAATGGGGAAACTCAAACTAGAATTATTTATAGTATGCCATCAAGAGGTTTAATTAGTATTTCAACTGATTTTATGACCGCAACCAAAGGATATGGAACACTTTCACATATTTTCTTAGATTATCGACCAATGGAATCATTAAGCATTGGTGAAAGAAAACTAGGAGTTCTTGTGGCAACGAATACAGGAAAAACTACAGCTTACGGTATTGGCCAAATCGAAGATAGAGGTACTATGTTTGTTGAACCGAATACTGACGTTTATGAAGGTGAAATTGTTGGCGAATGCAATAAGGATGAAGACTTAGCAGTTAATGTTATCAAGAGCAAACAAATGACAAATCAACGTTCCGCAACCAAAGATACTACTGTTGTTTTGAAAAGACCTCGTCCAATGAGCTTAGAAGCATGTTTAGAATATATTAACGAAGATGAACTTGTGGAAATAACTCCTCGAAACATTCGTTTACGTAAGAAAATTCTTAATACTGAAGAAAGAAAGAAATACGATAGCAAGAAAAAAGCCAAATAAGATGAATAATAAGTTAAGTTATAATATCTTAGTTGTAAGTGATACTCATGGGACCAAAGGGTTTATCGAAAAATTAATAAACAAATATCCAAATTATCAGCTTTATCTACACGCAGGTGATAGCGAGTTAACATCAGAAGAACTGTATCCCTTTGAAACGGTAAAAGGCAATTGCGATTATTATATTTCTAATCGTATTAGACTCATTAAAGCTAATAACATCAATATATTGATGTTTCACGGCGATAAGTTTTTGCTAGAAGAGGATATGCTAGTTGCATACGCTAAAAACTACGATGCTAAAATTATTATTCATGGGCACACTCATATACCATTCTATAAATACTGCGAAGGAGTACATATCTTGTGCCCAGGCAGCCTAACATATCCCCGAGTAACAAGAGCAACATATGCTTTAATTCATATATATGATGAAAATGATATAAAGGTGGAATTTATAAACTATGATAATAGATAACAATAAAGTTAATTTGTTTTATGATTTGATTGATAGTGCTTTAATGACCTATTATGAAGATATAAAAAGAGATTATTTAGAAGCTTTTGTTTCTTTTACTGATGCATTAATGAATGGTTTAGATGATTCAAAGTTATCAGAAGAAGCAATTGAAAAACTTGAACAAATAATTGATCAATTCGAAAAAGAAGAATTTCTTAATGAAGAAGTAAGATTGGCTTCCGAATTAATATTTATTAAAGGCTTTAAAGCTCGCAATATGAATTTGGATTTTCTTACTCCAGATGCAATTAGCTATATATTTTCTTTTGTCTGCAATTCAATTATATATAATCAATACCAAGGGAAAGAAGTTACTATAATGGATACTGTAATAGGAACTGGTAATCTCTTACAAACAGTAATTAATAATTCTAAGGTACATATTAAGGGAATAGGCGTTGAAAAAGAAGAGATATTTGCTCTTCTTGCTAAAAGTTTAGCGGAATTAATGGATAATGAACTTGTTATCAACTATAATGATGCGAAGAATAAAATCAATGCGATGGCAGATATTATCATCGGAGATTTTGGGGAAAGTAAAGAAGTATATGATATAATTACTTCAAGAACAGAAAATATATATGATAAAGGATACTTTGCTTATCTCATAAACAATGATTTCTTTGTAAATCTTCCTCAAGGATTTAAAGAAAAACTAACCAAAGAAGCAACATTAATGGGATTAATTGTTCTACCTCAAAAATTTATTTCTAAAGGACATATAGGTAAAAGTATATTAATTGGAAAAAAAGAAGTGATGAAAGATTATCAAATGTCAGTAGTAAGTATTGATGATGATTTATCAGAACAAAATATGGAAAAAGTAATGAAAAAAATAAATAAAATGTTTGAATAAGGAGAAAAAAAGTATGCGTAAAATAATGGCTGTTAATGCAGGAAGCTCATCTTTGAAATTTCAACTTCTAGAAATGCCTGCAGAAGTTTTGATTGTAAGTGGTCTTATCGAAAACATAGGTCCAAGAGAAATGGGACACGTTTTATTCAAAAAAGATGGAGAAAAAATAATTGACAAAAAACTTGTTGTTAAGGATCATGGAGAAGCTGTAAAAATTCTTCTTGAAGGATTAATTGAAAAACATATAATCGAAAGCTTTTCAGAAATAAGCGGTGTTGGTCATCGTGTTGTCCAAGGTGGACCTTATTTCAATGATTCATGCCTAGTAAATGAGGAAGTTAAAGCAAAAATTAGTGAATTAATTCCTCTTGCACCTCTACACAATGGAGCACATTTAGTGGGAATTAATGCCTTCCAAGAAGTATTAAAAGATGTTCCAAATGTTGTTGTGTTTGATACATCATTCCATCAAACAATGCCAGAAACATCTTATTTGTATGGCGTACCATACGAATGGGCAACTGAACACAAGTGTCGTAAATATGGAGCCCATGGTACAAGTCATAAATATGTTGCTAATGAATGCGCAAAACTAATGAATAAACCAATTGAAGAACTTAAAATTATAACTTGTCATATTGGGAATGGTGCTTCATTAACAGCAGCTAAAGGCGGTAAATGTATTGATACAACAATGGGCTTAACACCATTAGATGGTTTCCCAATGGGCACAAGATCAGGAAGTTTAGATCCAACAGTAGTTCAATATATGTGTGAAATCTTAAAATGTGATGTAAAAGAATTAATAAATATTTTAAACAAAAAATCAGGCTATTTAGGAATATCAGGATTATCTAATGATTCAAGAGCATTAGAAAACGCAATGAAACTTCCTGAAAATGCTACAGAAGAAGAAAAAGAAACAGCTAGAAGATGTAAATTAGCTTTTGACTTACAATATAAGAGAATATGCGATTATATTGGTAGTTACTATGTTTTGATGGAAGGTGTTGATGCCATCGTCTTTACTGCTGGAATAGGCGAGAATAGTAGTTATTGCCGTGAACAAGTATGTAATAGGTTAAAAGTATTAGGCGTAGAAATCGATAACGAAGCTAATAAAGTTCGTGGAGAAGCTATCGAAATTTCCACAGCTCAATCAAAAGTTAAAGTATTTACTATCCCAACAAATGAAGAATTAGTTATTGCTCGTGATGTAATGCGTTTAACTGAAAAATAAAAATTACTCTCTTAGAAACTTATTTCTAAGGGAGATTTTTTTATACAAAGATGTTTAAATAAAAAAACCAAATATTAAATTAATATATAGTTAGGAGGTAAAACAATGAAGAAAATAAATCTTTTTATATGTGGAGTGCTGATAGCACTAATTTTTATTCCTTTTCTAACAAAAGCCTATACAGAAGAAGAGTTAAAAGATGGAATAACAATTGAGGAAAGTATCGTAACTATTAATCAGGGATATGATTATTTTCCTCATAAAATGATTTTTGGGGAAGATGAATATGCGATTATAGGTTACGCTAATACTATTCGTACAGAGGAAAATTTAGGAAAGTATCCTTACATTGCATATTATAATAATGATGAAATCAAATGGTACAAAAGTGATCTCTTGCAGGAAAATGGTGAGTATGTTGATGGAATAATCAAAGATAAAGAATTAATTATTGTTGGCAAAAATAAAATAAAAGGACAAAAGAAATCCTTTATTTGCAAGTATAGTTTTGATGGTTCTTTACTGAAAACCAAAACTTTTGATTCCGAAAAAGATGTAGAAGTTATTAATATATATGAAAAAAGCGAAGCCTATTATGTTGTTGGCCAAACTAATAGTAATAATTTCTTTGGTAAAACAACTACTAATATGGAAGCATTCGTGTTAAAACTAAATGCTAATTTAGATGTTGTTGATGCGTGCTTCTTTGGAAACCGTGGTGATAATGCCCTTTTAGATTCAGCATTTTATGACGAAGAGATATGCTTACTTATGGAAATAGCCGAAGGAGGTTTTTATCCATATAATTACTTAAAACCATATATTATAATTACTTGTAGCCTAAGAATGGAACTTTCGGTATATGAAACAGTAGATAACGGATATGCTGATAAACTAGTGACAGATAAAGAATATTTATATGTTTTCTCTTATGATAGAGTATCAAATTATCTAACTAGAATACGCTATGAACAAGGTATAAATAAGCCTCTGAAAACAACATTTTATTCTTTAGATACAAGTTTTGTTGAGACAAATATTGATTATTTATATAATGAAGAGAATGATATTTGGCTTGTTGCTAGTGACTACTATTCAAGTAAAAGAATCAAGGAATATTATATTAGAAATGCTAAAGATGAAATTTTAGCTTGTTTCAAAAGTAATAATACTGATAATTCATATATTACTTCAAGATATTTTTATCATGGAAACATATATGAATTAGGACAAATAAGAAGATATGATAGTTGGGAATTATATCTTTTAAAAGTTAATTATGTTGTTCTTAAAAATAGCATTTGCTACTTCAATGGTATTCCTTCAGAAACCCAAACAGCCGAACAAGGAAATGAAGTATATGGATATTACGATGGCAAAATTACATATATTTTAAATGATAAAAGTATAGAGTCATATGGTAAAGTATATGTGCCTTTAAAAATTAATATAGTTAACAATTCCACATACCAACCAGGGATTATGCTTGAATTCAATGGTAGTGGCGATTTAAATGGTAAAGCTATTGATAGTGGCTATGTGGTTAATGAAATAGGAAATTATGTTTTAGAAATAAAGGGATGTGATACAACTACTTATTACCATTTTTTGGTTAAAGATATGGTTGACTCAGAAGATAAAGTAACTATAAAAAAACTTGATTATACTTTGTTAGATGAAGAAAATGAAATTAATAACAGTTATACAGCTATTCCTCAAACAGAGAAAGGATCAAAAACGATAATAATTATAGCTGTCATTGCTTTTGCAAGTTTAGGACTTGGTTTATCATTTTTATCGTTAAAGAAAAAAATATGATTAAAACATGCATGATATTGCTCTCTTTTCTTTTCTCTAATGTTTTTGATATTAAAGATAATTATGCAATAGCAATTGAAGAAAGCGTAGAAGAAGAAATTATTGATAATAAATATGATATAAACTTATATAAAAATGAAGGAATGTATGTGTTAAAAAGTGATGAAGTCACTTTAACATTCGAAAACAATAGCAATGATTTTGATTATGTTGTTTCAGATAATAAGATATATGTTTTATTGTATGAAGATGATTATTATCTTTGTAAGTATTCTTTAGACGGTAAAATAATAGGCAAAGAAAAAGTTATTGATATGCTTAATATTAATAAGTCCTTAGAAAATGTCTTTTTAAAAGCTACTGATAATGATATTTATATTTTAGGAACTATTACAAATGGTGATGTTTTTATAGTTTCAGTTAATAATATGAAATATAAAATTTACCAAAGTGAAAAATATGAAAAACTAGAAGCTATCGATTTGTATGAAGAAAATGGTAAATTAAAAATATATATGTATATTGAAAAAGATAAAATTAGTGAATTTCCTTTCGGAAATGGTTCTAATAAAATAATTGTGAAAGTTAATGAAGAATTTGGAATAGAGAAAATAACATATTTAATGGATGAAACATTTTCAAAAATGTTTATTGAAGGTGATTATTTATTCCTAATTACAAGTCAAAAAATTAAAATCTATGATACTAATCTTAATTTTATCTCAAAAACAGAAAAGAGCGAAGAATCTGTCGTTTTTTCTGGGAAAAATGGACTTCTAATCGTTTTTGATGGCAATCACACGTATTTAGTTGAACAAAGCACACTTGAGAAAATAAAGGAAATATCCGAATTGGATTTTTTAAATGTTAAGAAATTTGAGAAAACTTTTTATAGTTACGAAGATGGCATAGCAACATATTTTGATATTATTGATTTAACTAAAATGGTTATATTAGAAGAAGGATTAACAGATTATGAGGACACAACAAGTGTTTATTCGTGCTTTGGAAAATGTGAGAGTATGGGGAGAACATATGATACATATTTTGATAAAGCAGTATTTGGTAAATATGAGGGAGTAGAAGAATACAAAGCAGTCGGAGGAATAATATTCTCTGTAAACTTTTGTTATAATATAAAGCCTCTAACAAATGTTACCCAAGGAGGAGTTTATGCTGAAGGATATCATTTGTTATACAATGGTAAAGGAACTCTTGATGGTAAGGCAATTTACAATAATGAGCCTTGCTATGGGGCGGGAATGCATACATTAGTTGTTGAAGGGAATAATGATAGTTATACTGTTTCATTTTATTTAAGCGATAAACAAATAGAATTTGATACACTTCTCTCAACAAAAGGCAAAGAATTTAAAACAGGTGAAGAATATTATATCGAAATAAGGTTTTATAACGATGAAAAATACTCAGATTATGAAATTGATAGAATTAATATTATGTATGAAGAGTATAAAAGATTTACATATGATAATGGACTTCTTAGAATATATTTTAAACCAGAAAATAAAGTTATCGACAAAGAAATCTTTTTGAAAAGTGTTGTCTTTAAATATGAAGGAAATAAATATACTGTTTTTATAGGAAAACTATTTCATATAAACATAATTAGTGATAATTTATTAGTAAATGGTAATTATGAGCCTAATCAAAATTTTGTTAGATTTGTTACTCAAGATAATGACAAATTAACGAGAATGTTTACTATTAAACTTATTGATGAAACAAATGAATATACAAAATCATATGGCATTTATTCACAAGATATTACTATTGATAATTTAATAAATAAAACTTACAAAATGGAATTATATATAACATATAATGCGGGAGTTAACGTACTCAAGGAAAAGAAAATCTTAGAAGGATATGTAACGCCAAAAAAACAAAAAATTGGTTACATAAGAATAAATAAATATCAGGAAAGTTTACAAGACTTTTCGGTTTCGTTCGAAGAAGAAAGCTTGTATAACCTATCTTATGATGGCAAAACAATTTATGAAGCAAGTGATAATAGCACTGAAAAAATAATTATATATTCGGTTATGAGTTTTGCCATATCTTTTGCAATATGTAAAACTGTAAGATGGATTTTACGAAGAAAAAGAAAAACAATCTAGAAATGGAGATAGCACTGTGGTATAATAAACATATGTTATATCAAGAGGTGACATCATGCAGTTTGTTAATTTATATTTAGAATCAGAATATACAATGCTAGGTTCATCAATAAAAATTGATGAATTAATGGCCTTTGCTAAACAAAATAATATTGATACTTTAGCAATATGTGACTTAGATAATATGCATGGTGTTTTAAAGTTTTACCTAAAATGTAAAGAAAATAATATAAAACCTATAATAGGATTACATTTAACACTAGAAAGTGAGTACAATTATTATAATTCTATCCTCTTGTACTCTAAAGATTATGAAGGATATTTAAATTTGATAAAGATATCTACTATTCGTAAACTTAATAAAAAACTATTTTTTAATGATATTATTAATTATTTAAATAACATAATAATAATTTTACCAAATGAAGAAAATGAATTAATTAAATCATATAAAGAAAATAATACTAAAGCTTTTGAAAATATACTTATAACTTATAAAAAAGTAAAAGATTTGTTCGTGGGAATTGATTTGCAAACTTTAGAAATGAAATATGATATTCAAAATATGATTACTACATTTTCTAATTATGGAATAAAACAAATTGCAATTCATAAAACTTCTTACTTGTATCAAGATGATTTTAAAGTGTATAAGGTTTTAAAATGTATTGATAAAAATATAAAAGATTATAATCAAACTGAAAAAGAACAAAATATGTTTTTTCCTAAAACAGAAGCTATTGTTGATGCTTTTCGAAAATATCCTGAACTTGTTAACCAAACAAAGCTTTTAGCTGACGCTTGTAACGTGGAAATTAAGTTTGAAGGGTACAAAATGCCTGTATATAGCACTGAGCTTAATACGAAGGATTATCTAGTTGATTTAGCTTTCATTGGTTTAAAGAAAAGGCTTAAGGATAATCAGATAAGATTAGAAGATTATCAGAAATATATTGACAGATTAACATATGAATTAAAAATAATAGAGAAAATGGGCTTTTGTGATTATTTTCTTATTGTTTATGATTTTATCAAATATGCCAAAAAGGAAGGTATACTTGTTGGACCTGGGAGAGGATCAGCCCCAAGCTCACTAGTTGCATACTCGTTAGGAATTACGGAAATAGATCCTTTGGAGTATAATTTGTTATTTGAAAGGTTTTTGAATCCTGAACGTAGTTCAATGCCTGATATAGATACCGATTTTCCAGATACTGATAGACCTATAGTAATTAAACATATGATGGAAAAATATGGAAAAATGCGAGTGGCTCACATCTGTACATTTGGTACATATGGCCCAAGGCTTGCAGTGCGTGATGTAGCTAGAGTGCTAGAACTAAAGCAGACATATCTAGATGAAATTTTACATTGCGTTTCAGATAGTGGTAGTTTTAAAGATATATTAGAACATAATGAACTTTATAAAAGGATGTATGATGAAGATGAAGTAATCAGATATGTGACAGATATATGTCTTAAAATGGAAGGATTGCCACGCAACACATCTGTTCATGCGGCAGGTATAATTATGGCTGATGATGATTTGACTTGTTACACGCCTTTAGATAATGGTATTAATGGTTTATATCAAACACAATATGATGCTGAAGATTTAGAAAAACTTGGTCTTGTGAAGATAGACTTTTTAGGCATAAAAAATCTTTCAACGATCGATAAAGTTTTAAAAAGTATAAAACAAGATATTAATATTTATAAATTACCATTAAATGATAAAGAAACATTTAAACTTATTGCATCAGGAAATACTAATGGTATTTTTCAACTTGAATCAAGTGGAATGAAGAACACTTTAGCAATGCTTAAAGCAAGTGAATTTAATGACATAGTTAATGCCTTAGCATTATATAGGCCTGGACCTATGGAAATGATTCCTTCTTTCGTGAATCGTAAGTTTGGCCGTGAAAAAATAGAATATTTACACGAAGATTTAAAGGATATTTTAGCACCAACTTATGGAATAATAGTTTATCAAGAACAAATATTACTCATTGCATCAAAGTTTGCGGGTTATACTTTGGGAGAAGCTGATGTGCTTCGAAGAGCTGTTTCCAAGAAAAAAGCTGATTTACTAGCTTCTGAAGAAGAAAAATTTATTACTAAGGCACAACAAAAAGGCAAAAGTTATGAAATATCAAAAAAGATTTTTGAATATATTTTAAAATTTGCTAATTATGGTTTCAATAAAAGTCATTCGGTAGCTTATTCAATGGTTAGTTACCAAATGGCTTTCCTCAAAAAGCATTGTTTTAAAGAATTTATGGCTGTAATTATGAGTGACAAAATAGGAAGTATTAGCCATATTAAGTCATATATATTAGAATGCAATAAAGCAGGTATTGAGGTTGTTATTCCATCAATAAATAAAAGTGGTATTGATTTTGTTGTTGAGAATAATAAAATCTATTATTCTCTTTTAGGTATAAACGGTTTAGGTGAAACCATAATTCGTAATTTGTTGAATGAAAGAGAAAATGGTGGATTATATAAAACTTATGATGAGTTTATTTTACGTACAAAAGATATTTTGAATAAGAAACATGTTGAAGCATTAATTTATAGTGGTGCTCTTGATGAATTAAAATTAACAAGAAAAGCAATGATTGATGAATATAATCAAAGCTTGCAACTTGCAAATTATGGCGAGACTTTCCGTAATCAACTTTCTGAACATATTTTTGACGATAAAGAGTATTCTTTCGAAGAAATTGCAAATTTTGAATCTTATGCTTTAGGCTTCAATTTGAAATTTGATATATTTAGGAAATATGCTCCTTTAAAGAAGAAGTATAATGTTACTAATTTAGAAAATGTTGAGGTGAATAAGTTCTATACTATTCTTTTTGCAGTCAAAAGAGTCAAAGAAATTATAACTAAAAATGAAGAAAAAATGGCATTTATATTAGTAAGTGATAACACTGCAGAACTTGATTGCGTTTTATTTCCTAAAGTTTACGAAAAAGCTAATATTACTTTAAATAAGGTTTATTTAGGTTATGTTAAGATAGAAGTAAGAAAAGATGCATTTCAAGGAGTTATTAATAAAATAGCACCAATTGATTAAAACAGAGGATAAAACTTCTGTTTTTTTGATGATTTAAATTTACAATAACATTTACAAAATTTATACTATGTATGATTCTAAAATAATGTTTTACACTTGAAAAAAACATTATAAAAGTATATAATATTAAATATAAAATATTTAAGAATACCGAATAAATTATATTAATAAATTATTAGATGTTGAATTTGGAGGAATAATATGATTATAAAAAGAATTGGTGTACTTACTTCAGGAGGAGATGCTCCTGGTATGAATGCAGCTATTCGTGCTGTTGTTCGTTCAGGATTGGATTATGGATTAGAAGTATATGCTATATATAATGGATATTTAGGCTTATATGAGGGGCAAATAGAAAGAGTGTTTCGAAAGAGCGTTTCAGATAAATTGCGTCTTGGTGGAACATTTCTTGGTACGGCTCGTCTTCCTGAGTTTAAGGAAGAAGAGGTTCGTTTGAAGGCTATAGATAATATGAGTAGATTTGGTTTGGATGCTATTGTGGCAATTGGAGGCGATGGTACGTATCGTGGCGCACAATCACTTTATGAAATGGGTATAACAACTGTCGGTGTTCCTGGAACTATTGATAATGATTTGGCTGGAACTGATTATACAATTGGTTTTGATACAGCTCTAAATACAGCTGTTGAGTGTGTCGATAAGTTACGTGATACATCAGCTTCTCATCATCGCTGTAGTATAATAGAGGTTATGGGACGTAATTGTGGAGACATCGCTTTATGGACAGCTATTGCAGTTGGTGCTGAATATGTAATTTGCAAAGAAACAGGCTTTGATATGGAAGCTATGATTGATACAATTAACAGAGCTTCAGAAAGTAAGAATCATGCGATTATTATAGTTGCTGAAAACATGGTGGACATTAATGAACTTGCTAAGGAAGTTTCCTCAAGAACACCATTCCAAGCACGAACTACAGTTTTAGGCCACATACAACGTGGAGGAAAACCTACAGCACGTGACCGTGTGTTAGCTTCACAAATGGGTGTAAAAGCTGTTGAAGCCTTACTTGCTGGTGAAGCGGGTGTATGTGTTTGTATTGAAAATGATGAAATTAAGACAAAAAAGATAGCCGATGTATTAGCTTCACAAAATGGATCATTGGCAGAAAAATATAAAGTATTTAAGAGGTTATGGTAAATTATGCAAAATAAAACTTGTTATGTAACAACACCTATTTATTATTCTAGTGGTAGTGTTCATGTGGGAAATTCATATACAACAATTGCATGTGATGCTTTTTCAAGATACCATCGATTGAATGATTATGATACATTCTTTTTAACAGGAATGGATGAACATGGTTTAAAAATTGAAGAAGCAGCAAAGAAAAAAGGAATTACTCCACAAGAACTAACTGATGGAATAGCTGCTGATACACAAAAGTTATGGAAAGAATTAAATATCACAAATGATTATTTTATCCGTACATCTGATGAAAAACATATGAGAATCGTTCAAAAGTTATTCGAAAGAATGCTTGAAAGTGGCGATATATATTTGGGAAGTTATGAAGGTGATTATTGTGTTTCTTGTGAAGCCTTCTTTACTAAAACTCAATTAGGTGAAAACAATACTTGCCCTGACTGTGGAAAACCAACAAGAAAGGTTAAAGAAGATTGCTATTTTCTTAAATTGAGCAAATACCAAGATAAATTATTGGAATTTATAAAATCTCATCCAGATTTCATTGAACCTGAAACAAGAAGAAATGAAGTTATTTCCTTTATCGAAGGTGGACTAGAAGATTTATGTGTTAGCCGTACAACATTTTCATGGGGTATACCAGTACTTTCTAATCCTAAACACGTAATCTATGTTTGGATAGATGCTCTAACAAATTATATTACTGCCCTTGGATATAGTGAAGATGACGAAAATTATCAAAAGTATTGGGCTAATGGTGATAAAGTTGTTCATGTTGTTGGCAAAGATATTCTTAGATTCCATGCTATTTATTGGCCTATTATGCTAATGGCTTTAGGAATTCCAGTTAACTATAAGTTATATGTTCATGGCTGGATTCTAATGAAAGATGGTAAGATGAGTAAATCAGTGGGAAATATTGTTTACCCAAGAGAAGTAATTGAAAGATACGGTTTAGACTCTTTAAGATATTATTTGTTAAGAGAAATGCCTCTTGGAAATGATGCAATATTTTCTTATGATAGATTTATCGAAAGATATAATTCTGATTTAGCTAATGATTTAGGAAACTTACAAAGTCGTACTATTTCAATGATTAATAAATATTTTGGTGGTAAAATTACGAAACCAAGTACTTTAAATAATCAGTATAGTCAAGAATTACTAAAAACAATAAATGAAAGTGTAGAAAAAGCTAAAGAAGCGTTTGCAAACTTCCGTTTTCAAAATGGTTTAGTGGAACTTTGGAATATTATTCATCGTGCTAATAAGTACATTGATGAAACAACTCCATGGATACTTGCTAAAGATGAAAATGAGAAAGAAGCACTTAATGAAGTAATGTATATGCTTTATGAATCATTAAGAATAGTAACTATTGCATTGCAACCAATAATTCCTGATACTGCAACACATATGCTTGATGAATTAAAAGTATTAGCTTCTGAAAGGACATACAAATATGCTCAATATGGCTTATATGAAAATATTGAAGTTGTTAATGCAGTTGAAATAATTTTCAAGAGATTAGATGTAAAAGCAGAATTGGCTTATCAAGAATCAAAGAAAATAAAGAAATTAGAGTTAAAACCAGAAATAACTATTGAAGATTTTGATAAATTAGATCTTCGTGTAGGTAAAGTAATAGACTGCAAAAAACTAGAAAAGTCTGATAAATTACTAGTTCTTCAAGTAAAAATCGAAAACGAAGTACGCCAAATTGTTTCAGGAATTGCTAAGTTCTATAATCCTAATGATATTATAGATAAACATGTAGTGGTTGTGGCAAACTTAAAACCTGTGAAACTCCGTGGTGTTGAGTCAAATGGTATGATTTTGTGTGCAGTTGAAAATGAGTCTTTAGAATTATTAGAAGTTAAGAAAAACGAATTTGCGAAGGTACAATAATGAAAAAAACAGCATCTATTTTTAAAAACAAGAACGTTGCGATTGTATTAAGTACAATAATCGGTACATTTATTTACTGCGTAGGTATTGTATTCTTACTAGACTTAGGTAAATTCTATGCTGGTGGAATAACTGGTATTGCCCAATTAATTGACAACTTTACAGGCAATAAAATTACTGGACTAAAGAGTATTATAATTATTTGTGTAAATGTTCCATTGCTTTTAATAGCATGGAAGGGCGTAAGTCGTAGATTTGCAATTTTAACAGTTGTTTCAATTGCGTTGCAGTCACTATTCATTGCTATCTTTGAAGTGATTCAGAAAAATGGATTTAATCCATTTATAGGCTTAAAAGATGATTCATTAGCTTTAGCCATTCTTGGTGGCTTAGTAACTGGAGCTGGTTGTGGTATATCATTAAGATATGGTTCATCAACAGGAGGCTTAGACATAATTAGTCAATATATGTCACTAAATAAACACGTGTCTTTTGCAAAAGTGTCTTTATTAGTCGATTTAGCAATTATTGGAGTAGCTGCTTTTGATAATGTAACAGTTGCTGCATATACTATTATAAGATTAATAATAACTGTTCTAGTTCTTGATAAGATACATACAGCTTATAAGTACGGAAAAGTTTCGATCATTACAGAAGAAAAACAAAGAATGCGTGATGCATTAATCACAAGATTCAAACATGGAATTACAATATATCAAGCTGTTGGTGGATTTACTAATAAGCCTAAGTATGTTATTGACTCAACTATTTATAGTTTTGAAGCAGAAGAATATATTAGTTTGGCCAAAGAAATAGATCCAAAGTGCTTTATCACATATTCAGCTGTAAAACGAGTAGATGGTGCTTTCAATATTCAAGTTGTTGCATAAAAAATGTTAAAAACAAAAAATGTTAAATATTGACTTTTGTGATTAAAAGTGGTATTATATATAAGGTACATTTTTATTTAACCCACAAATAAGAAAGCCCTCTAAAAAAGCAAATAAATCCACACTATTTGCACAAGAAATATTAAAATATTAAAATATAGAAATTATTTCGGAGGAAAAAATGAATAAAAGTTTTATGGCTAACGCTCAAAATATCGAGCGTAAATGGTATGTAGTTGATGCTACAGATTTAACATTAGGTCGTTTATCAACTGAAGTTGCAACAATTTTAAGAGGTAAACATAAACCAACATTTACTCCACATGTTGATTGTGGTGATTACGTTATTATAGTTAACGCAGAGAAAGTTGCTTTAACAGGCTCTAAGTTAGAAGATAAGATGTATTATCGTCATTCTGGATATCCTGGTGGATTAAAGAGTAGAACAGCTAAGAGAATGTTAGAACTTCAACCTCAAAAAGTTCTTGAAAAATCAATTAGAGGTATGTTACCTAAGAATAGATTAGGTGATGATATGTATAGAAAGCTTTATGTTTATGCTGGACCAGAACATCCACATCAAGCACAACAACCTGAAGCTTATACATTTAGAGGATAGGAGGCATAGTTATGGCACAAGTTCAATATTATGGAACAGGTAGACGTAAAAGTTCAGTAGCACGTGTTCGCTTAGTACCTGGAAGTGGAAAAATTATAATTAATGATCGTGCTTTCGCAGATTATATTCCATCTGCAGCTGTTAGACTAGATGTATTACAACCATTAAATATGACTAATACACAAACAAATTATGATGTTTTAGTTAACGTATGTGGTGGTGGAATCGTTGGTCAAGCTGGTGCTATTCGTCATGGTATTAGTCGTGCATTACTTGAAGTTAATCCAGAATTTCGTGCAGTTCTTAAAAAAGCAGGAATGCTTACACGTGATCCTCGTGCTAAAGAACGTAAGAAATATGGTCTTAAAGGTGCTCGTCGTGCTCCACAATTCTCTAAACGTTAGTTTAAGAAAATTGATTACAAAAACTATTGGGTCTGCAATTGTAGACCCATTTATTTTAAACGGGCCTGTATTTGGTTTCGACAGGCAATTGGAGATTATTTAAGCAAGCTGTGGTCGCGCACATAAAAACGTAAGCTAGGTTTTTAAATAAACGCAAATACAAATCAAACTTTAGCATTCGCAGCTTAGTCGAGTGCGCACGATAAGAAGCTGACCTTCAGGGCATCTTAAAGTGCTTAGAAACTGCAGGTTGAATATTAAGGATGCCTTGACTTAATATTTGAAATTCAAAGGATAGACGATAGTATCTTGCTCATTACGTATTATCGTACGAACTAAAGAAAATGAGATAAGCTTGTAGAAAGAGTAATTTATAGTTGTTTGGACGCGAGTTCGACCCTCGCCAGGTCCACCAATAGAATATAATACGCACCCATTTATGGTTAGATATAATGTGGTTGC
>CAYMGD010000025.1:0-19316 GCA_964389905.1 uncultured Coprobacillus sp.
TATCTATACTTACTAAGTATGTACTTACAAATATATTTTATAATATATTTAAGCTTTAGTCAATTGAAAATTTAACTTTTTTCAAATTTTAAATAGTATAAAAAGACGCCTTTATCAGTAGAAAAGTACCAATAAAACGTCTTTTTATCTATTTATTTTTTACTTTTGTTACTTTGTTTAGTATAAGTATTACTATAAATATTACTGCCATAGCAACAAATATAGATAGTATACCTTTCCAACCAATTTCTAATGATTTAATTAAATTTTCTTTTACTTTATTCCAATCGTATTGTAAAAACATTTCTCTATCCTCCTATACTAATAATCCTAAAATAACTCCACCAGCAACAACAGATGCAATTTGTCCTGCTATATTAGCACTTGCTGCGTGCATTAATAAGTGGTTTTCAGGATCTTCTTTTAGTCCTAGTTTTTGAACTACTCGTGAAGCCATTGGAAAGGCTGATATTCCTGCAGCTCCAACCATAGGATTCATCTTCTTCTTTGAGAATATGTTAAGTACTTTTACAAATACTACTCCTCCGATTGTGTCAAAGATAAAGGCAAATAAACCTAAAGCAATTATCATTAATGTTTCTAATGTTACAAAGTTTGAGGCAACCATACTAAATGATACAGTAATACCTAACAGTAGTGTTACTAAGTTAGAAAGTACTTTGCTTGCTGTTTCTGATAATGAATCTAATACACCACATTCCTTTATTAAGTTTCCAAACATCAAGAAACCTACTAATGAAACAGATGATGGAGCGATTAATCCTGCAATTACTGTAACAATTACTGGAAACATAATCTTTGTTGTTTTTGAAACGCTTTGAGGGTTATATTCCATTCTTATTCTTCGTTCTTTTTTAGTTGTAATAACTTTTATAACTGCTGGTTGAATTAGTGGCACTAATGCCATATAGCAATAAGCTGCTACGGTTATTGCTCCTAAATACTTGCTTCCTAAAACATTAGCTACTAAAATTGATGTAGGTCCATCAGCAGCACCAATAATACCGATACTTGCCGCATCAACAATATCAAATCCAAATAATGCTGCTAAACCGATAGTAACAAAAATACCAAATTGTGCTGCAGCACCAACAAAGATTAATTTTGGATTTGAAAGTAATGGCCCAAAATCCATCATTGCTCCTATTCCAATAAATAAAAGTAGTGGTAATATTTCTGATGCTTCAATGCCCACTTCAAATAGCCATTGGATTGCTCCTACCACTTCTACATCTGTCCCTTGTTGAACTTGATTAATAACTCCTGATAATGGCAAATTGACAAGAATTGCTCCAAATCCCATTGGCAAGAGTAATGCGGGTTCTAAATCTTTTTTTATTGCTAGATAAATTAAAACGATACCAACAACATACATTACTATTTGTTGCCAAGTTATTGCTTTGATTCCTTCTAATAAAAAATCCATGCAAAAAATCTCCTTTATTTGTTTTTCAAAGGTCTTGCATATCATTTGTGTGACTATTGTAACCGGGATATACCGTGCTGACGACTACAATATTATTGCTACTCCCCTTTGCTTGCTTTAATAAGATATCACAATTAGTCGAAAAAAGCAATTATTTTCAGTTTTTTCATTTATGATATTACTATTATTTTACTTTTTTTATTTACTATACTTAAGTAACTAAAAAACCAGCTTAGATTATTTCTATAACTGGTTAAATTATTATACTGATCATTAAATTTATTATTTTTGTTTAAATTCTTGTCTGATATAACCTCTAAATGAGCTTGCACCATCTCCATCATTATAATTAACAAATTGATTTCTTGTTATCTTATTATCATCAATAGTATAAATGCATTCTTCTTGTTCTTCATTATAATCATTATATGTTAAATATAACTTATCATTTTTCTTTTCATATGTTCCTTCTTTTGTTTCTACTTTTTTTGTTTCTTTTAGTTCATATTCTAAAACGAACTTTTTTCCCCCTTTTAGAGTTATTGTATAATAGTTATACGTATCACCTAAAATATCGTTGACTATTTCTCTTTCACTTGTCGTTGTTGGAACTTGTTCATAGCGAACACATTCATAAACTGTATCTCTTGTTGAAAACTCAATAATACCAACAGTTAATGTAAATATTCCGATTAGAATAATAATAGTTACTAATATTTTCTTAGGTGAAATTTTAGCTGCATTTTGTTTTTTACTCATAATATACCTCTTTTTAAATTATTATACACTTTTTTGTTATAAAGTCAAACATTGATTGGCCTTTATTCACATTTTTCTTCTTTTTTTACATCTTTTTTTATGAAAATTGATATTCTCTTATACACCAAAAATGTTATTAGCGAAACAAAGGAAGATAATATCAAATTAAATGGTAAAGCTGCTAACAATACATATATTAATCGGTAATTTGTTTCGTCTATTACTGGTATTATAGCGCATGCACTAACAAATATTTGAATATCACCTTTAAAATATATAGATATATATATAGGTATTAAAATAAAATAATTAATTATCGCTGCAACAATAACCCATGTTAGAACACCTAGTAATAAGGCTACAAAACCATTTTTTTTAGTTTTACTTCTCTCATAAACTTTGGAAACGCAAAATAGTACTGATGCTCCAATAATTAAATCTGCTGCTTCTCCTATGGCATATGATTCACCAAAAGATATAGCAGTGGCTATTATGCTCTTTACAAGCAAGGCACATATTGCCGACTTATAGCCATAACAAAAGCTTAATATAATTAATGGTAACATTGAAAATTGTACTTGAAGGAAAGATGGAAAAATAGGAAGAGGAAATCTTAGATAATAAAGCACTAAAGATAACGCTCCAAACACTCCTATTGTTGTTATTTTTCTTATTCTTTCATTTTTCATTTTTCACCTCATAAAAAAGTGCCTAAAAAGGGCACTTATATTCTTTCATCTAGACTTTTACTATCGGTAATGGAATTTCACCATTTCAGTTTGCACTCGTGGACTTTACCACCGGTCTGGAATTACACCATGCCCTGAATATTATATTCTAGATTATACCATAATATTTCTTTTTAAACAACCTAAAAAACTATATTAGCCTCATTATTTCATTTTTAGTTTATCTTTACTGTAAAAGTTTTACGCATATCCAGAAAAATATTACAAAATAATTTGAAAATGTTTATAATAAAAAAAGAATAGATATTTGTTAATTAGCTTTCTGTAGAAAACTACAGAAGTTTTTAAAATAAAATTATATTAAGTTTTGAAACACTCACGATTATAAATATAATAATTACTGTGTAAAAAATGGCCTCTTAAATAAAGCTGTAATTTATGGTGCTAATACATCAGGGAAAAGCAATTTGGGATTTGTATTATTCGATATAGTTGGCCTACTTACTGACAAAAACACACACCATATTAAAACGATGAACTAACTTTTTCAGAAGATATAGGCATTGCTACACATCATAAGTATTGACATAAGCCTTATTTATTCCTCGCCTATTGTTCCAAGAGCAGTAAAGTTTTATAATTAAAAATTTAGGTAAATGCCTTGCTTTTGTCCGCACAATTGTGTATAATATGAATATAAATAATTAATACTAATCTCGAAAGGAGTTTTAAATATGGCAAAATCAGCAAACCTTTATGTGCGAATTGAACCTGAGATTAAAGAACAAGCAGAGACAATTCTAACTGCACTGGGCATTCCTGCATCCAATGCCATTACTATGTTTTACAAACAGATTATTATCAATAATGGTCTTCCATTTGAGGTAAAACTGCCCAATCATCCGCTTGATACTAGTCGTATGACAGCAACACAGTTGGATGCAGAACTTGAAAAAGGCTATGCGGATATGCGTACTGGCCGCACCATTCCTATGGAGCAAGCATTTGCAGATATTCGCAAAGATTTTAAAGTATGACATATCATATAGTGCTAACCAATCAAGCCAAGATGGACTTAAGGAAAATTTTTAGATATATTGCATTTGATCTTCAGTCTATTCAAAACGCAACTGGTCAGATTGATCGTCTAGAAAAAGCAATTGCTTCACTTGAGCAAATGCCTGAACGCTTCCGTGTTTACGATAAACCCAAGTGGCGTGAGCGCAATCTACGTATTATGCCTGTAAACAATTATTTGGTATTCTACATACCAGACAATAACAACAAAACAGTTACGATACTGCGTGTTATGTATAGTGGCCAGGACATCGAAAGGCAACTAAAAAATATGGAATAGTTAGTTATTTTGAAAATTCGAGCATAAAAACTGATAAACCAACATGCTCTTTTTCTTTTACTTCTTATAGAAATCCTATCTTAAAATGTATAAATATAAAGTGATGATGTCATTAATTTGAAAAAGTGTTAGCATCACTTTATTTTTTTATTTATTTTATGTGTTTTATGTGTTATAATTATTCCTATATGGAGGTTACTAATGAGTATAGTTAGTTTATTAAAATGTGAAAATTATGATATTGAAAATGTTCAAAAATGTATAAATAAATCCTTTGAGTTATTAGGAGGAGTTGAAAAGTTTATAAAAAAAGATGCTAAAGTCTTTATTAAACTTAACTGTGTAGGCCCTTTTTCGGAAGATATGGGCATTACTACTCACCCTAGTATTGTTGAAGGGGTAGTAAAAGAAGTTTTGAAGGTTACAAAAAATATTATTATTGGTGATAATCCCGCTACAAAGGATATCACTTTAACACTTAAGAAAAATGGGATTTATAAAGTTATTGAAAAATATAATCTTCAAATTATTAATGGTAAAGATTTCACAACAATTCATAACAGTAATGCTCAAGTTTATGCAAACTTTGAAGTATCAAAAGAAATGATTGATTGTGATACTTTAATTAACCTTGCTAAGCTTAAAACTCATACATTAACATATATGACAGGTGCGCAAAAAAATTATTTTGGTTTGATTTATGGTTTAAATAAAGCTGGATGGCATGTAAAAGCAAATAATCCAATTGCTTTTAGTAAAGCATTTAATGATTTATATGGTGCTTTACTTGAAACATTTAAAGATAAAACAATTCTTAACTTTTCTGATGGAATTTTAGGATTAGAAGGTGAAGGGCCTTCGACTGGAGGAAATCCTAAGAATGCTTTTTGCGTATTAGCTTCTACTGATGCTATAGCATTAGATTATGTTGCTTGTAAAGTGGTTAAACTTGATACAGAAAAATTAATTCTATCTCATGAAGGTGCTTCAAGAGGTTATGGAGATATCAAAGATATTACTATTTTAGGTTCTTCACTTGATGACTTCAAGGAAGTATCTTTCGAAGCTCCTCAAAACTCTTTAGGAGGCAGAGGATTACGTCTTATCAAGAATCCTATTTTCCGTAACATTCTGTTAGAGCATCCTGTTGTTGATAAAAATAAATGCATAAAGTGTGGCGAATGTGCTAAAATATGTCCTCCACACACTATGAAAATTGAACCTAAGAGTTTTCCAAAACTTACTAAAACTAAATGTATTAGATGTTGGTGCTGCGCTGAAGTTTGTCCTCAAAATGCAATTATAAAAAGTAAAAGACCTATTATAGGTCGTATCGTCTTTTAACTATATATAGGAAGATAGTAAACAAAATATCTACCATAATATGGATTATAGTAATAGTATGGATAATAATTTAATTTATGTTTTGTTGAAGCCAAATTTGGCTTCTTTTCTTCATTTTCTTCTTTTCTTTCTTCTCTTCTTACATTATCATTTACTTCTTTATTTTGTTCTGATTCTCTTTGACTTTCTGAGTCATCACTTTCAATAGTTTCTAAAACTTCTTCTGCTTGTTCTTCTTCAGTTAAGCTCACTTCTTTGGTTTCTTCAATATCATTTTTAGGATAATAGTCCTCAACAAATGGTTCCATTTCCATAATACTTTCATCAATGTTTTCGGTTATTGTTGGTATCTTTAATTTACTACCAGGAATTAAAGCACGAAAATTCTTTATATGTTTGTTTACTTCTTTTAGTTCATCTTCGGTAACTTCATACATAAACATTATCTTTTCTAGTGTTTCACCACTTCTTACAATATGAAATTTCATTATATCACCTACTTGATAATATGCTTTTTATAACTTTTTTATGCAAAAGTTTTGTTTTTACTTGCGTAATTTAAACTTATAATGATATAATAATTTTTATAAACTATATATTCGAGGTGAATTATGTTAATAGTATCAAAATTTGGTGGCTCATCAGTTGCCAATAGTACACAGTTTAAAAAAGTAAAAAATATTGTGAAAAGTAATCCTTATCGCAATGCTATCATTGTTTCGGCTTTAGGAAAAAAGGAAAAAGGGGATAGCAAAATCACTGATTTACTTTATCTTTTACATGCTCATTTAAAGTATAATGTTCCTTATGATAATGTTTTTGATCTAATCAGAACAAGATTTGTTAATATTCGCAATGAACTTAATATTGATTTTAACGTTGAAAAGGAATTTGATGAATTAAAATCTGTTCTATGTAAAGAAATATCAGAAGAATTCTTAGTTAGCCGTGGGGAATACATCACTGCAAAACTTATGGCCTTATATTTAGGTTATGATTTTGTTGACTCTAAAGATTTAATTAAGTTTAATTATGATGGAAAAGTAAACTTTGAAAAATCTTATGAACTAATTAAAGAATCATTTAAGGAACATAATCATGTTGTTATACCTGGTTTCTATGGCTCTTATTTCAGTGGCGAAATTAAAACTTTCTCTCGAGGTGGTTCAGATATTTCTGGTGCAATTATCTCTAGTGCTTTAAATGCCTCTTATTATGAAAACTGGACAGATGTTTCTGGTATTCTTATGGCTGATCCTCATATTATTAAAGATGCAAAAATAATAAAAGAAATTTCTTATGAAGAGTTAAGAGAACTTTCATACATGGGAGCAAATGTTCTTCACGAGGAAACAGTTTTTCCTGTGCAAAAGAATAATATTCCAATTAGAATTTTAAATACTAATAGTCCTTTAGATGAAGGAACACTTATTAAAGAAAACTGTGCTGATAAATCACAAATAATCACTGGAATTTCGGGAAAGAAACATTTTACTTCTTTCACTATAACTAAAAAACAAAAAGCAACTAAGCTTTCTGTTATGCTAGATTGTCTAAAAGTATTTGACCGTTTTAAGGTTAATATTGAACACACTCCTTCTAGTATAGATTCATTTAGTGTTGTTGTAGCTTCAAAAGATATTGAAAAGATTAAATATGATTTATTAACTGAAATTAAAGTTTTAGAAAATGTTCAAGATATAACAATAGATGAAGATATTGCTTTAATTGCTGTTGTGGGTCGTAATATGGTTGATAAGCCTGGTATGTCAGGAAAGATTTTTGGTATTGTTGGTAATAACAATATTAATATCAAGATGATTGCTCAAGGTTCACAAGAATTAACTATTATTGTAGGAGTTTCGAATAAAGATTTTGAAAAAACTATTGAATCTTTATATAATGAATTATCTTAAAATTTAAACTTATTATAAAATAAATGGGTCATTAAGGCCCATTATTTTATTATCTCTATTTAATTATTATTTCAATTTCTTTGGTAAGTTCTTGACCATTAGATGTAACTTTTATTGTTCCATAGTTACCTTTTTGGTTTGTCTTTATCCAAAATGATGCATAGCCACCATTTATTGATAAATCGCTTGGGCCAATTAGTTCAATTCCTCCTTCAACATTTACTCGTAATCCTTGGTTTGAATAACGAGCTAAGTTGCCATTTTGATCTTCTGCTTTGATAGTAACTCTTGTAGCGTCAAAGGTTTCGTTTATTTCTAGCTTTTCTTTATCAATTTCTAATGATAAATTAACCTTTTTAGTGTCACTTATTGTCACACTCTTTACCACATTTTCATTTGTGTATCCATCGAAGCGTAGTACGACGTCTTGATTTACTTCCCCAATCACATATTTTTGGAATAGCTCATGTAAATAGTTTTGCGGTTTTTTGTATTTATGGAATATACGGAAAGCATTTAGATTATCTAAAAATGTCATTTTGTACTCGTTTTGGAACACTCTTTTCATTATTTTCTTTAATGTTTCGGAGTCTCTTGTGCTCATTTTTTCTTGTCTTTCGAGTACTTGACCAATGCTATCATCAACTACTATTGGTGGATGAGCTAAATGAGGATAATCCTTGTAATTAGGATAGAATGTCTCTACAAACGTATCATTCTTAAACATTTTTACATATTCACAATTACTAAAGATATACATTTCATTAATATTAAGATTTTTGGAATTTCCTTTTAAGGAACTTGATGTTACACTTAAAACTATCTCTTTATCACTTTGTGAAGCGTAAGCCTTTGAAGAACATTTAGGATTTCTAAACATATCTAATACACCTGAATAACATACTTTATCAGAACTTCCAAAATTAGCATGTGTATTGTAATCAGTCATGGAGTATCCTATGGCTCCAAGAATATCATCAATACCATTTGCATAATTTATAAACTTTAAATGATTTAAAGCTTGTTTTAGTCTTTTTGCTTCATCATCATATATTTTAGTTGGCACCATATGTCCTGTGTATTCAGATATTAATATTTGTTTACCTTTAATAGCTTTTGGTTTTTTATCACTTTCAAGGTAATAATTATATCCATATACATCTTCAATATTATCACTTGTTCTTACTGATTTTGCACCAAAGGTTAATCTTGTTTTATCTAAGCTTTTAGCAATTTCATTTGTTTCTGAGAATAATTTGGAATTATCAGGAGCTCCACTAATTCTTACACCCCACATTATTATCGAAGGATGATTTCTATCTCTATGGATAATACTTTTGAGGTTTTGGCGAGTGTTTTTATGGAATTCCTCGTTACCTGTATAGTTCCATCCAGGGATTTCTTGGATTACTAACAAGCCAAGTTCATCGCACGCATCAAGAAAATGACGTGAAAATGGAGCATGGGCGCTTCTGACGATATTTACACCCAATTCATTTTTTAGTATTTCGGCGTCTTTATATTCAACTGATTTTGGCATTGCATATCCCACATAAGGATATGAACCATGACGATTTAATCCAATTAGTTTAATTTTTTCACTATTAAGATATAAACCATCTTCTTTTAATTCTATTTCTCTAAATCCAAAACGTCCATTTACTTCATCTAATAACTTCTTTTCTTGGAACATTTTTATATTAACATTATATAGTTTTGGATTATCTGGTGTCCAGTTTTCTTTGTTTTTCACATCAAAATCTAAAACTTCATGTTCGCGATTCACATTGTATCTATTGACGCAAATTGTTTTTTCTTTATCGAAAACCGTTAAAACAATTTCTACTGGAGTATGAGTAATATCTATTTCACAATATGCAGTTATCGAATTATTTACATCTTTGGTATAGATGAAATAGTCTTCTATTTTCTCTTTTTCCGTTACCTCTAAATAAACTTCTCGATATATTCCTCCATAACAAAGGTTATCAAGGAAACTTCCAAAAGGAGGAATATTTGAGTTTTCATTTGCATCTACTACAACTGTTATAACATTATTTACACCATAACGAACGTATTCACTGATGTTTACTTTAAATTCATCATATCCACCACTATGAATTACAACAAAATCATCGTTGACATAAATTGTTGCTTTGTGTCCTACTCCTCCGAATACTAATGTTAAATCTTTACCTTCGTATTCTTTTTTTATTTTTATTTCTTTTTTATAACAACATATTTTGAAGAATTCTTTTTCATCAAAGTTGTTATATGGAGTAGTTACAATAGTATGAGGAATATTAACAAGACTAAAGTCTTGCATATTATTATAGTCAGTTAAGTGTAAATCAGTAAAATTATCACTAAAGTACCAATCAAAGTTTAGATTAATTTTTTTGTGCATTGTTACTCACCTTCTCTATATACTAATTATACAACAAAATCCCTAAAGTTTAAAGTGTTTGTTTAATTTTTCGATTTACTTGGCTTTGTTTTATTTTGTTGATAATTAGTCATTTTATCTTCAAAAATTGATTATAAACTAATTTACAGGCTAAATTTGTAAAATCTTGTATCATTTTATGAATTTTGTTTCATTAAAATTTATTTCATTATGTAATATAAAGAGTACCAACCATCTCTTGCTTTAGCATATCTACTTGTTTTTACTACTTTTTTAGAAAATTCAATACTAGTTCGTTCAAAGATTTCTGTTACTTCTTGATTTGCTATTTCGGTAAATAGTTCATTTACTTTTTCTTCTCTTTCAACGTCTTCAAGAGGCAAACGAACTGTATATAGATATAAATATGATAAATATAACTTTCTTGTATGTCTGTATTCTAAAGAGTTTTTATCGACACAATTTAAAGCTTTTGTAATAAGTTCCTTATACTTTATAACTATTTTCTCAGTAAACATTTCATGATCAGCATCATCATAAAGCCACAAATCGCCTTTGATATTATCCTCAAATAGATTAATAATATCAATAACATATTGACTTGCTTTTCCATAGTAACCATCACAAAATTCTTTTATTACTTCTTCTAAAGGTCTTTCCTCAAAAGCTAAATATCTTGAGGCAATATATGCTTTAAGTTCATCAAGGTATCCTCCTCCACCACTTGAAAAGTTGCCTTCCATCAAAACTCCTTTTACTCCTAGTTTTTTGTATAGCATCAAGTTCTTATACATTGATCTAATACACGGAAAAGGAAGTAAATAATTTCGGTAGTTTACAGCATAATCCCAGATATATAGCCTTTTTGTTATCTCACTCCATCCTTTTAAATCTGCTAAGAAGCTAGCATTTCGCCCGTTAGGGTTTTCTTTGGCTCCTTCTTCGATTGATTTGCTCCAAGAGCACTCTATGTTTGTGAGTCTAACAATGACATTTTCGTTAGGTTTTAAGTTTACTGGAGGTTTGCGTGAGTATTGGTAGGCAAAGGTATGAAGAAAAGTATTAGGATATTCTTCTTTGATGTCTTCAGCTAACCGATTTACAAATTTAATGATTGACGCACTTTGGCTTTGATGTTTTTCATCAATTCTCTTACAATTTTCACACTCACATGCCATTTTTTCAAAGTGTCCCATCCATTCATCTTGAGCAACCGAGAAAACATTGCAATCTGGATTATCTTTAATCCATTCTTTTAATCTCCTTAAAACTATTTGATATACTTCTTCATTTGATAAGCATAACTCAGTATGTTCTCTTTTTCTCTTACCATCAATTAAAGAAAAGTATTCAGGATGAGAATCAAAATATTCATCAGTACTCAATAAATCACCAAAACTGTGATGAAAGTTATACCATTTTCTCTTGCCACCTTTTCTAACTGATAAATCAGCTAAACTGCTATTGAGCATATTCTTCGAAGCATAGTTTTCATCAAAAGCAAAATCCCAATAAACATCACGGTACTCAAAAGCAAAATCCTTAATTTCATCTTCTGTTACTTCAATAATTTCTTTATCTAAAACTATTTCTGTATCATTTGATAAACATCTAAAACCAATATGTTTATTTAAGAAATAATATACTCCATACATTACTGCTCTTGATGTCTTGCCGGTAATAATTAAATCACCATCATCAGCTTTAATTAAAAAGGATTCATCTGATAAATCATCAAGTAAAGGTGTTAAGTCTTTACCTCTTGAAGTACCAATTATAATTTCTTTTCCCCTTCGTGGGCACTTATCTGAAAAAAGTGGTATACATACTTTAGTGCTTTTATACAAATATTTTTGCAACTCTTTAGCACTAAAACGAACGCACTCATCACAATCTTTATTATAAGAAATATGATATTCTGTTGGTACTAAAGCATTTTTATTTATAATAATCATATTTTAATTTTTAGTTCTCCCCTTTTAATATAAACGCTTAAGTTTTCAAATCCACATTCTTTTATTATCTTTAGATATTTAGGAAAACTAGACATATAACGTTTACTATCATGAGCATCACTTGAAAGGGTAAGTTTTGTTCCTCCTATTTTTTTATATATGTTTAATAAGTTTTTGATATGTTCATCATCATTAATGCTTTCTTGAACTTTGGTATTAATTTCTAAGGCTTTGCCTTCATTAATTATTACTTTAAATATTTTTTGTAAGATATCTTCAAACATATTTATTTTTAAAGATTTATCTAATCTTAATGCAACTTTAAATCCATAATCAATATGTGATAAAACATCATAGTTTTTATAATCACATATTCCTTGATAAAGTAGATTAAAATAGTATTTTACTCTTTCATAAGGATTTTCCTCAAAAGCATTATCCATATAGAAATCTACTATACCATCATCATGCAAACTAAACTGAATAATGTCAAACTTCTGTTTATTAACATAGGCAATAGTTTCTTCCAAACAGTCTTTTCTGTATCCCATTTCTATTCCTAATAATGGAGTAATAGTTGGATACTTTTCTTTTAAACTTTTTTGTTCAGCTATTAATTTATCATAATCAGCAAGCCAAGTTTTATGACTTATTATGGTATGTGGATCATAATGTTCACAAGTTACAACGTACTCAATATTATTCTCTATAGCCTTTTTATAATAGCTTTCTAGTGGTTCATCAGAGTCTTCGGAGTAGATTGAATGTATATGCTGGTCGAATAGTTTCACTAGATTTCCTCAATTGATGCAATTCTAATAATTGGATAAGGAAAGTCACTCATTGCTCTATTTAAGTATTCTGTACGAGCACTATTTAGCTTTTCTAAAGTTTCATAGCTTATGTCTCCTGTAACTTTTCCGAAAGCAGCATATGAGCCATCTAAGTGAGGAGCATCTTGTGTACAAATAAAGAACTGCGAAGAAGCTGAGTTTGGATCATTTGTTCGGGCCATAGATATTACTCCTTTAGTATGTTTTAAAGGATTTACAAATCCATTATTTGTAAATTCGCCTTTAATTGGTTCTGCTTCTTTGTTTATTAGTTTATTATCCTCTAAATAATATCCACCAGTTTGCACCATAAAATCCTTAATTATACGATGGAATATTATACCATCATAAAACTTTTCATTAACAAGTTTTAAGAAGTTTTTTGTTGTTAGAGGCGCAATATCTTCATACACTTCAACATCCATATAGCTTTCATCTTCTAAAGTTATTCTTACTTTTTTTGTATTTTTCATTTTCTTTCCTCCATTTTTATATAATATTTATTTCATTGATGCGATATTTTTCTTCTTTGCTAGTTGTTTTATACATTTTTACATTTTGTAAATACTCTTTGTATTTATTATCTTTAAGGATACTATCTTTGATTAAATGTGTTACAGTAATCCATTTTACATTAATTTCGGTAAAGAATCTTAATATATCTAAAAGAGCATTTTTTCCATCTTCAGCAAAGGTTGATTGAAATATTTCATTGATGATAACTAGTGAGTTTTCATCAACTTGATCTATTACTTCTTTAATATCAATTACTTCTTTTTCAAATCTTCCGCCAACATTTGTATCTTTTTCTTCGCCAGAGAAAATAGATACTATTTTATCTTTAATAGTGAAAGTAAATTCTTCAGCAGGAACAAACAAACCATTTTGGGCTAGAATTTGACATATACCAATAGTTCTTATAAAAACTGTTTTGCCTGTATTATTTGATCCTATTACTAAAGCACATTCACTTTTTTGTAAAGATATGTTATTTCCATATATCATATCACCATATCCTTCGCTTTGATATCTAGTTATTAAGTAAGGGTCTTTTACTTTTTGATAGTTTGTTTTATCACTATATACAGGGAAAACTACAGTTTCATTTTTTTCTCCTAAAACATCATAAAGTTTAATTGCAAATTCATAAAATACTATTTCACTAGCGATATATGATATTTCAGTAAAGAGCGTTTCGAAAATTTCTTCAATGATTGTTACTGTCCTATTATAACTATCCATAACAATTCTTCTCGAGTCTTCATTTACTTTTTCGTTAATGTCAATTCGTCCAGAAATGTTTTTCTTTTTGAAAAGTGTAAACTTTTCACCTTCATATTTACCATTATAGATAATATATTTACTCTCAACAGGTACTAAATAGTCATCTAAAGATATAACATAGCCATAAGCTTGACCTGAATTAATGATTTTATCAAAAATATCTAATAACTTTAATATAGCTTCATTAGTTATTCTCTTATGAATACTATGATAAAATGTTTTTAGGCCTTTAGATGATGGCATATGTTCTTTAAACATCGTATCTAGCCTAGTATATATTTCAATTAGTTTTTTGAAAGTATAGGCGTAATCTCTTAAGGATGTTGATATATCAGCGATTGATACATCTGATTTCATTTTGATTTTTGATCTAATTGACCTATTACCATCATATTCAGCGTAACACTTTTCCATATTAGTGCATTCTTTCATTAGTGTTTCAAACATTGTTCTATCGTACATTAAATCTTTAAGGATATTTTGGCGATATATGATTGTTTCTTCGTCAGTTAAAACACTTTCTAATATTTCTAAGACTTTATCTTTTTTTCTTGTATCAGTAAATATTATTCTAACTAAAGCATCTATTTGTAAGTCATGAATGGCATTTATTACTTTACCGTATGTTGTTGTTTCAAGTTTTAGTAAGCTTCTCATATTTTTGTTCCTCTTAAGGCTTTCTTTTCTAATAGTTTTTCGCGGGTAAGTCCATGTTTTTGGAGGATATCCTGTGCATACGACAAAAGTTCTTTTTCGACTTTTTTGATGTGATATGTGCGTTCGTTTCCTGAAGCTTTTTCAGAAACTTCTGGAGTGTAGAAGCCGATGTTTTCAGAATGTAAGTCGTTAAAGATTTTGTATTGATGCGTAACAAATAATATTTTGGCTTTGGTTTCTTGTGATTTTTTAATTAGTTCATATGTTAATTCACAAGCTCTATCTTCACTTGTAGAGGAGAATGTTTCGTTTAGAAAAGTTATACTATTTTCACTAAAAGTCTTTTCGATTTTTTCTAATCGATTTATTTCATCAATTAGTCTTCCATCTCCCACTTTATAATTCTCTTCGTTTGGAAAATGTGTATTAATGTATTTCAGTGCTTGAATATTTGCTTTAGAAGCAAACATAAAGCCTGTCGTCATTCCTAAAATACAATTTATGCCAATGCTACGAATATAACATGTTTTTCCACCACTATTTACACCTAATATGAATTGAATATTTTCATTATTTGATATATTAAACTTGTTAGGAATAGTTTTTATTCCTTGTGTTGCTAATGATATATCATAAGCATCTTCTATTTCAATAATGTTTTCATTATTGAATTCACATTTTGTATATGGAATATTTAAAGAATGCACATAATCAAAGAGAAGTTTTATCATAACATAGTATTTTAGTTCTCTAGTATACTTACTTATATCAATTATGTTTTCATAATATTCATCATAATAACTAAATAGTTGATCCTTTATATCTGGATTCATATTTGTTAGTTCTAATAGATAATATGCATTTATTTCTTTTCGAGCATTTAGTTTTACTGATGTATCAAGCTTTATATCTAGTTTTCTAGCTATATCTATTAATTCATCTTCTAAGTTATTCTTTTTTTCGTTTTCTAAAGTAATATACGGAGCGCCATCATGATATTCAGCACTTAAGTGCATTATACTCATTATTTTATTATATAAATCATTAGTTTTTGAAACTAATTCTTTTTTTGTTTCAAAAAACTCTTCAATTTTCTTTGATATTTTAATAAAGCCTTCGGCTTTGTAGTTATTATTCTTTATAAATCTATATGTTTCTTTTAAAAACTTTGATAAATTATAATAGTAAAAAACCAAAAGGAATCTTCGTTTTATCTTTTCTGTAGCATTAGTACACGCTTCTTTTCGTGATACTAAATCTACTAACATATAATATATTCTATTTATATCTTCCTTAGAGTTTAATATATCATCTAATATTTCTCTACGGTATATTATGCTTTCTAAGTTTGGTATATTTTTCATTATCTCTAGTACTTCTTCAGCATCACTATAAGTATCATAAATTGTTTCTAACACTCTTCGTAGTTTTAAATCATCAAATACTTTTTCATCCATTTCACTTGATAAATCGATATTTTCTTTATCATTAAAGTGACCTTGAAAGTTTTTCCATAATAAGCTTGTCATAATATTCTCCTGTTCTTATTTTATTATACTTTAATTTGTTATTTTAAACAAGATAAAAACATATCGTTTTTGAAGTTTATATAAAAAAGGGAGCCAGTTATATAAACTGACTCTTAAAGATGTTTTATACATAGCTGTATTTCCATACAACAGTACACTTGTCATAATTCCATTTTGAGCTCCAACCACTAGGTTTAGATGAAGCTCCACAATATATTGACAATCCGTCATCACAATATTGAAATGCATAATCTCCTATAGATGTAACACTAGTCGGAATTATTACTTTTTTTAGATTTTCGCACCAGCAAAAAGCATAATCTCCAATAGATGTAACTCCCGATGAAATAGTTATATTTGTAATATATGGATTTGCATAAAATGCATAATCATATATTTCATAATTTCCACCATTATATGAGTTTAGTAATGTTAGATTTGTTGAAGTGCCTCTATAATCAACCAAATAATTCTTGTCATCTAATGAAATAAATAAATATCCATTAATATTTTGTATTTTACTTGTGCTATTTTTATGTACGTATAGCGCATAATATCCAGCATAACCGTTCGATGTACTGCCTGTTGATATTTCTATGCTACTATTGTTTATCACTTCAACAAGTCTATAACAATACTTAAATGCACTTGTTCCTATTTTTGTAACACTTGAAGGAATTTTAATGCTTGTTAAACTATAACAGCTATAGAATGTTTCTTCTTCTATTGTTTTAATACCATTAGGAATCGTTATGTTTTTCAAACATATACAACCTGCAAATGCATTTTCACCAATGCTCTTTATACTACTTGGTAAACTTATACTTGTAACATTAGTAAATCCTGCAAATTGTGCAAATCCAATTTCTGTTACTGTATTAGGAACTACAATTTCTGTAACTATCTCGTATTGTTTATTATTGTTAAGCATATAAAAATTGTATGCATATTTCATTGGCGACGAAATGCCATTATTAGTAGAACTAAATGATATTTTGCACCAATCTTCGATTGTTCCCTCATAGTAAACATCTGCTAAACTTTTACAATTATAGAATGCTTCATTCGCAATAGTTCTTACGCTTTTTGGAATTGTTATACTTTCAAGGCTTGTGCATCCTCTAAATGATTGATAACTAATTTTTGAAAGTTTGCTTCCTTCTTCGAATACAACTTCAGTTAAATTATCATTGCCTTCGAAAGCACCTTCGCCTATAATTTCAACACTACTTGGAATAACAACTTTCTTTAAATTTGTAGAATTGTCAAGATACGACGAAAATGCACTATCACCAATTGATGTAACTCCTTCAGGTATTGTTATACTTTCTAAATCATAGCATTTGTAAAATGTATATTCTTCTATAGTTGTTATATTTATATTATGTCCAAAGGTTACACTTTTTAATGAATAACAATTTGAAAATGCTGAACTTCCAATTTTCTCAACACTTGATGGTATTGTTATGCTTTCTAAACTTGTACATTTTGAAAATGCTGAACTTCCGATTATTTTTATGCCATATGTAATTGTTACTTTTGCTAATTCCGAACATCCTGAAAAGGCACAATTTCCAATTGTTTCAACACTTGATGGAATTATTATATTTTCTAAACTTGTGCAATTTTTAAATGCATAATTTTCAAGTTTTTTTACACCTTCAGATATCGTAGCCGTAGCTAGTTTTGAACATCCTGAAAATGCATTAATTCCAATTGTTTCAACACTTGATGGTATTTTTATGCTCTCTAAGCTTGTACAATTTGAAAATGCTTCTTCTTCTATTGTTTTTACGCCATTTGATATCGTGACTTTAGCTAGTTTTGTACAATTTTGAAAAGCCGATTCTCCGACACTTTCAACACTTGAAGGTACCGTCACATTTTCTAGATTTGAACAACTGTAAAATGCGGACTCACCGATTGTTTCTACGCCTTCTGATATCGTGACTTTGACTAATTTTGAACAATGTGAAAATGCGGAACTTCCAATTGTTTCGACACTTGATGGTATTGTTATGTTTTCCAAACTTGAGCAAGATGAAAAGGCATGATTTCCAATTATTTTAACTCCAAATGAAATAGTTACGTTATTTAAATTTTTGCAATTACTAAATGCATAATTTCCAATTGTTTCGACACTTGATGGTATTGTTATGCTTTCTAAACTTGTACACTTTTCAAATGCTGAAATTCCAATGCTAGTAATTCCAGATTGAATTGTTATTTTTACAACGCTATCGCAATTTGAAAATGCGGATTTTGCAATGGTATTTCCACCAGTTATTATTACTTCTTCTAATGTACTTGGTACATATGAATAATTTGAAGATTGATATGAATTACTTTTTGCTCCAAATATATATCCAAAGTATGTATTACTTGTTCCATTTAATGTTGCTCCTACAAATGGAATTGTTAGTTTTCTTAAATATGCACAATTTTGTAGAAGTCCTTTGCTTATTTCTACAATTGGTAATCCATCATAAGATTGAGGAATAACAATCTCATCAAATGTAGTGTTTATTATTTCAGTAACAATATATCCAGTTCCTGCATCGTTTAACTTGTATTCAAATATACTACCACACAATGAGCATTTACCGTTTTTCCAATTATGACCTAACGCATCTACATAATTATCTTTGTATGCCTTCTTACACATTGAGCATGTATATGTTGTGTACCCTTTTCTCATACACGTTGGTTCTGTTACCACTCTGTTATAAGAATGTTCTATAATTGATATATCTTTCGTTTCATAATATGTACAGTTTTTGCATATACGTTTTCTTATACCTTTAGTTGTACACGTTGGTGAAGTAATTGTTTTCCAATCATCATAATTATGGCCAGGGGCTTTAATTGTTTCTGTTTCAATTGTTTTCTTACAAACACTACATTCTTTATGTTTACTTCCATCTGTTAAACATTTAGCTTCAGTATCTATTATCCAACCTGTTAATGTATGTTCTTTTAATGGAAGAGATTCATATGTTGTATATGAACATTTAGAACATGCTTCATATGCTTTATATCCTTGCTCAGTACATGTTGATTCTTTACCATTATATTTTGTAATACTATGGCCAGGGGCTTTAATTGTTTCTGTTTCAATTGTTTTCTTACAAACACTACA
>CAYMGD010000025.1:19416-30955 GCA_964389905.1 uncultured Coprobacillus sp.
CAGTACATGTTGATTCTTTACCATTATATTTTGTAATACTATGGCCAGGGGCTTTTATAATAGCATTTCCGTATTTTATTTCTTCTGTGCAAGAACTATCTTTATAACATTTATCACATATTGTGCAATGATAATATTCTATATTACCATCAATTGTACATGTTGATTCAACGTGTTCAATATGTTCTATATTATGTTTATGTTCTAGCTTTATGATTTCTTCTTGTTGTTTTTCGCCACAGCGACTACATACTTTTTCTTTTAATCCTGCTTTATCTTCTGTTGGTTCTTTTAATATCTCCCAATCATTATAGTTATGTCCAAGTTTTTCAATTTCTTTTGTTTCGTAATAATTACAACTCCTACATGTACGTTTGCTTACTCCGTTTTCTGTACATGTTGCAGAAGTTACAGTTGTCCAATCATTATAATCATGAACATGATTTTTTTTACATGATACTAACATGAAACAAAGCGTTAATATTAATAATAAATTTGTTGTTTTTTTCATATTGCCCTCCACATTTTTACTTTATTTATTCTACACCCCCCCCCTCTTTTGTCAAGATTGTGTTGAGGTTTTAATGATAGCGTCTTTTCTCCCGAAAGAGCCAGAAGACGCAAAAATCCTTGAGTTTTATCTCAAGATTTCTATTTATTCTTGTAAAATTTTTTCTTAGTACAGCATATTAAACATAAAAAAGAGTTTTTCACCAAAAACTCGCTCATTTTTTTATACATTTACTTTAAAAGTGCCTCATTTTTTATAAATGTGTTTGATTTCTATTTTTTCTTATGTTATAATATTTACAAAGCGAGGTACAACAATGAGCGAATATTTAAAACGAAAAATCGATTGCTATCTTTCTACTTGGAAAGCGAACTCTGAACGCAAGCCTCTTATTATTAAGGGAGCGCGACAAGTAGGAAAAACAAAATCTATTAAAACTTTTGCAAGTCAACATTACGAAAGTATTGTTGAAATCAACTTTGTTGAAAATCCTATTTATAAGCAAATCGTTGAAAACGGCTATTCAGCTGAAGCAGTTATCAAAAACATTTCACGCATCAATCCCGATGCAAAATTCATTAAAAATAAAACACTTATTTTCTTTGACGAAATACAAGAATTTCCCGATATTGCAACATCTTTAAAATTCTTTTCCTTGGATAACAACTACGACGTTATTTGCAGTGGTTCTTTGCTTGGTATTCATTATAAAGAAATATCAAGTATTAGCGTTGGTTACAAAACTGAAATAGAAATGCGTTCGCTTGATTTTGAAGAGTTCTTATGGGCATTAGGTTACGACAATTCGATAAAAGAAGATATATTATCACATATGCAATCTTTTACTCCGTTTTCACCTATAGTTTTCAAAATTTACAACGATTTATTCCTAGATTATTGCATAGTCGGTGGTATGCCTGAAGTTGTCAAAGATTTCATTACCAAAAAAACTTTTGAAAATACGTTAGAAATTCAACGTCAAATCGTTATTGGTTACGAAGCAGATATCCGTAAATACGCCACAGGGCTCGATAAAGCCCGTATTACAAACGTATATCGCTCTGTCCCTTTTCAACTTGGAAAAGAAAATAAAAAATTTCAAATTTCAAAAGTTCGTTCTGGTGCAAAATTTGCAGATTACAGAGGTTCTCTCGAATGGCTTGAAGACGCAGGTATTGTAAATATTAGTCGTGCTTTGCAAACACCGAATTTGCCGCTTAAAGGAAATGTTATCGAAGATTGTTGTATCCTTTATTATGCTGACAATGGCTTACTTTTATCTCAACTTGATGACGAAGCACAAATGGATTTTCGCCAAAATAAAAATCTTGACGTTTATAAAGGTGGTTTATTTGAAAGCATTATTGGAGAAGCTCTTGTTAAATCAGGATATGAACTTCGATATTATAAAAAAGAAAACTCAACTCTAGAAGAAGAATTTTTAGTTCGATGCAAAGATTTTCTCGTTCCAATCGAAGTAAAAGCTGGCAATAACAATTCAAAATCACTTTCAACTTTAATTAAAAGCAACAATTATAAAGAAATTCAATTTGGAATAAAAATTGCAAAGGGAAATATCGGATTTAATTCCAATATTTGTACTTTTCCTCACTTTTGCACCTTTGTTATTAGAGATTTTCTATCAACTTTTAAATTTGAATAATTAAAACATTATTATTCTATTTACAATTTTCAGCAAACTATAAAAACAAATTCTCTCGGCTATGGTTATATCCGTAGCCTTTTATGCTTTCAATCTTTTCAAGTTAAAAAAAATTTATGATTATCTTTATTCATTTTTCTAACGCATATTTACTCTTGATGTCTATGATATTTATTTGTAATTTATCACAAATTATAAAAATAAAATGCCACAAATCATAAAAATAAAATGCCACAAATCACAAAAATAAACTTGACAAACGTATTGTCGCTTGTTATAATATAATCATCATTTTAGAAGGGGGAATTATGAATTATAAACAGCGTATTATCGATGACCTACTTGATTTGAAACTAGAGTCTTTGGGTGCTACTTTGATTGTCGGACCGAAAGGTTGCGGGAAAACCACTTCTGCTAAACAAAAAGCAAAAAGCTTTATTGAATTCCAAGACGAAGAACAACGCGAAAACTTGCTTGCTGTAGCCAATACCGCTCCATCAAAACTTTTAATCGGAGAAAAACCACGTCTTTTTGATGAATGGCAAGATGCTCCGAAACTTTGGGGAACAATTCGCAAATCTGTCGATGACTTAGGCGAAAATGGTCTATATATCCTTACTGGGTCATCATCAAAAGATATTCCAAAAGCACATACAGGTACTTTACGTATAAGTCAATTAAAAATGTATCCGATGAGTCTATACGAAAGTGAAGAATCTAACGGAAGCGTTTCATTGTTAGAATTATTTAATCATCCGGAAACGTTCGATGGTTGTGTATCTAACCTTTCTATTGATGATATCATCTTTGCCATTTGTCGTGGAGGATGGCCTAAAAGCCTTATGAATAAAACCGAACGTTCTAAGTTGGAAGTTGCAAAGGACTTGTATTATCAAACTTATTCTGTTGATATTAGTAGCATAGATAATATCAAACGCAATCCTCGTTTGGCACAAGCAATTATACAATCTTATAGCCGTAATATATGTACTCTTGCGGAATCAAAAACTATTTTTGGCGACGTTAAAGCAAATTTTGATGTTAGTCAGCCAACTTTTGACAATTATATACAAGCCCTCGAAAAACTCTATATCATAGAAGACATTGATGCTTGGTGTCCCGCCATTCGTTCAAAAAGTGCTATTCGCTCTTCTAAAAAGCGCAATCTTGTTGATCCTTCCATCGCTGTTGCAGCAATGAGTTTATCTCCTGAATATTTCAATACAGATTTCAAAACATTAGGTTTTTTATTTGAGTCACTATGTTTGCGTGATTTAAAAATCTATTCCTCACAGTTTGATGGATATATTAGTTATTATCATGACCGTTATGGTTTAGAAGCTGACTGCGTTTTACACTTAAATGACGGAAGATATGCTCTTATCGAATTTAAACTCGGTTCTCACGAAATTGATGATGGAGCCAAGCATTTAATAGAAATCGAAAATCTTATCAACCAATACAATACAAAGGAAAAGCAGTGTCCTATACGATTACCCGATTTGAAAATTATCATCACTGGAACACAATACGGATATAAACGCGATGATGGCGTTTTTGTAATCCCTGTTGGTTGTTTAAAAAACTAATTCTCTTGGCTACGGTTATATTCGTAGCCTTTTATGCTTTTCAAGTTATTTAAAGTATTATAAATATCTTTATTTAATTTTCTGTTTTAAACACGCCGCTAGCAATAATCGTTTCCAATGTTTTTATGGCTTCATCATAAGTAACAGGTTTAGATAAAAGTTTTTTCGTACTATTTCTATAGTCCTTTTTGAAAAACTCTGTATCAATCGTCTGTCGAAGCAATTTAGGAATGCTTACACCATCTTGTGCCGAATAACATTTTGTACCAAGTTTCCTTTGTACACGCACTTCCTTTATATCCTAAAACAATATTTACCTTATCCATTCTGACAGTTTCTTTTCGTTGTTCTAATTTGCGAACAAATCGAAGTCCAAGGCCAGAAAAAGTGCAAATTCTTGTTGCATAAGTTCTGAAGCTTTTCTATTTCTCTTAACAAATATTTATATGTTTTTTATCCTAAAGGGTATAATTTGATATTATTAATTAGTGGACATATTTAAATATTTCATCTTCATCATCGTAATGAAAACCACTTTTAACTAATACTCTTGCCATTGCATAATTGTCTTGGGGAACCTTTGCTTTTATCTTTATGAATTCGTTATTCTCTATTATACATTTTAGTATTTCTTTTAATGCTTCTGTAGCAAATCCTTGTTCTCTATATTCTTGCTTAATAAACACCATTACTTCATAATAAGATTTTACCATGGAAAAATTTATTTCTCCTATTTTAGTTCCTTCGAAAAATAAATCCCAGTTTTTCGCTATTATTCGAGATTGAACTTTTTTTGTGTCTTCACTGTTTACGCCTATTAATTTTAGTCTTTTACTTTCAATATCCATATTAACCTCACTTTTTGTTTTATTATTATGTATTCTTTTTAAAACTATATACAGTAATAATATAATTTATGAATAAATAATCTTTTTTCATTAAAGATTTTTCTTTAATTAATGCAGGCAATATGATAACACATTATTTATGACATTCTTTAGATTAATTTGTCTAATTACACTGATATTTTCATCCATTTTAAATTATTAAAACGAGTATTATTAACTGTAAATCTTATTGTTTGGTCTATAAACATTCCTATCCATGAACCTAATAGTCCTAAGCCTATTGGATAGCATAAAAGAAATGATAATGTTGGTCTAATTATGGCAACACTTAACATTGATGTTCTTGCTGTTACCCATTGTAAGCTTTCTGGAACAGATATTTTTAGTATTTTCTTTACTATTTCCCATAAACTAGGTAATTCTTTATTATAGTTTGTTTCTTTATATTTTTTGCTTAATATCCAGTTCATATATAATTAATCCTTTATACATATTGTACTATTCTTTCCAATTATAAACTATGCATTTATAAAATCATTTTTTAGAATATAAATAATAATGATATTAAATAAATATAAAAAATATTGCCACAATTATTGCAGCAATATTAGTTTATACACACCAAAAGAACATAGTCCATTCACTTTGCATTTCAAACTCAGCATCATCTGATATTACAAAACTACTAATGTCAATTTATTTATAACAGCAATTTAACATTAATGCAAAATTTGTTGTTAATGATGCATCAAATTTTTCATATTTAATTTCTTGTAATATTCCTTCTATAAGATATGTACAATCCCATTCTATCCCTAAGCCAAAATATGTAAACAAACCTCCTGTATCATCATTACCATATTCAAATTGTATAAGTTTTTCACTTAAAACATACAAATCAACTAAGAATTCTCAATCATCTATACATTCTACTCCATCATAACTATATATCTTTTATAATTCTCACTTTTTACAAAAACACATATTAAATCAATATTGATGTTACCACTTTCATAATAAGTATCATCTATTTTATTAAAATTATCTTCTTTATATTCAAATGTTATTGAACGTGATAACGCTACATATTGACGTTCTATAGAAAAATACCCTTTTATATTAACTTCTTCTTGTACTAAACCATTTAAAATTGAACTCATCACAACTTTTGGTTGATTCGCATTACAGTTTTTACATAAATGAGTTGTTCTATTATAATCATAGCCTTTTGTAAAATACATAGCTGTGATATGAATTAAAAATGAGAGATTCGATTATGGACAAAAAACGCAAATCACAGATTATAATCATAGTTCCAAATGATTCTATGTGAAGTTATCATAAAACATAACTGCGACAGCATCAGCAAGAGCAAAACAACAAAGCCTTACTATTGTAACTGACAGTTATCTAACTTTAGCAATGAACCTATAGTGGATCGAGATTTTGAGGGATAATATAACCCTGTCACTTTTGACGATATATTGACTGTAAAATAAGACAAAATAGTGAAATCAAAACCGATAAATGCTAGTTGTTATGCACGTTTAATGACTGCTCTTTTTCCTCTGAATGCGATACCTATCTTAACGATATCAGAAATGCCTTGCGAACTCATCTGAGTATCATATTTTTGAACATTGATCTGCTCAAGAGCCTCGTTTGCAAGTGCATCCAAATCTTCGGTTTCGGTCTTTGCGTGCTTTAATTCAAATATAAATCCTGGAATTGCTCTAATCTTGGGCATTAGTTGGATATCAAATCGACCATGTCCAGATTCACCATTTGATCTGACATAATATCGGTTGCTGAGTATGGCGCACAAACCGAGAATCATTCCGTGATAAAATCCTTCGTTTCCAGCGTCATAAAAAGAGATGCTCTCAAGCATAAAATCTTCAATGGTCTTCTGAAGCTTTGTGACATTTTTCATAAATACTGCTTGCTGTATCGAAATAGCAATGTTGTTATAATCGTGTTTGTTGAGTACTTCTTTTTCATAAACAAAAGAGATCTCTTTGTTTGGAATCGAAACATCAAACATATTCTCGGCAGTATCCGATGGATATGCTTTAGCAACCTTCAGATAACCAGCAATCAGCAAGAAGCTGTATATGCTATACGGATTTTTTCGTACCTCGGGATAGATAACATTTGTGTCAATATAGGTGGTAATTGTTTCGCCGTTTAGCAATTTATAAAGATCTTTCATAATGTCGGAAGTTGCCGATTCGATAATCTCACCGATAATGTCATTGCTACCAGTAGACTGCCAAAAAGCATTTGCTTTGCATTTGTTATCTATATAGTTGAGCACTGACCAAGGATTGAATATTTCGATATCACCGAATAAATAGCCATCATACCATGCACATACTTCATCATATTTGTCCGATGTCTCGTAGTATGCAAGGATGTTCTTTACTTCGTACTTGGTGAATCCGAAATAATCACTGTAGTCTTTATCTAAAATCGAGCAGATTTTGATATTATTCAGCCCGCTAAAAATGCTTTCTTTGGCAACACGAAGAATACCTGTCAAAAACCCGTATGCCAAACTAGATCCATCTTTAAGACCACCTGAGAAGAATCCACGCATAAATCCAATAATATTATCATAAAAACCACAGGTGTGTCCGTGTTGGATCGGAGCATCATATTCGTCTATGATAATAATAACTTTTTCTTTATGGTGCTTATTCAGCATAAGAGAAAGGTATTGCAGCGACATTTGGTAATCGATCTCGCTTGCTTCGCCGCGAGCAAACTTTACGTACAACTCTTTTTCGTAAATGCTGAGGTTATCGCTTTTTTCAAGTTCATTGTGGCGAATAAATTCGAGCGTTATCAGTTTGCCGATCTTATCCAGTGTTGTCTCCCAAGTGTCACATTTAACATCCTTGAATGACAAAAAGATAACCGGATATCTGCCTTGATAGGATGTATATTCCTCTCCGCATTGCCATATCAACTTGTCTTTGAAATATACTGAATTATCTTCGTCGGTCTTTTCAAAGAAAACTCTGAGCATATCCATATTCAATGTTTTTCCAAAACGTCGAGGACGCGTGAATAAAGTAACCTCCGATTTGATATCGATAAAATCTCTAATTAGGAGTGTTTTATCAACATAGTAGTAATCGGTCGTAGCCTTTTTGAAATCAGCAACACCGATTGGAAGTGGTTTCTTCTTTTTCGTGTTTACGGCTGGTGCGTTTTTGGATAAAGTGGCTGGAAATACTATATCACACGGAATTAACCATGACTTACCTTTTTTAATCGCACCTTCAATATCTCCGCTTTTGCACATCTGCTGTATTCTTCGGGCGGTGATTCCCCAAACTTCATGTGCTTCGTTACAGGTTATGTATTTCATATAAAACCTCCTTGATGAAATTGAAGTTATATTACGTATATTATATCGCACAAAACGAAATTTGTCAACTTATTTTTCGCAAAGCACACATTTTACCTCAATGAATTTCGTCAAATAGCGAAATGAAACGAAATACACATAATCAAATGCTCATCAACCTAGTGTTTGGCTATATTTTTTGAAGAAAACAGATAACAGCAAACATTACAAACGGCTATGACACGCCTTTACTGCATATTTCGTTCAATAGCTTTTTAGCATCATTTTCAACATTTCCACCACAATGAGCTTTCCTTCTAATTTGCTTAAAAGTTGTTGAATTTCTTGTTTTGAAACGATAGTTGTAGTACCTCGGCAAGCATATTAAGTACTAATTACACTGATATTTTCATCCATTTTAAATTATTAAAACGAGTGTTATTAACTGTAAATCTTATTGTTTGGTCTATAAACATTCCTATCCATGAACCTAATAGTCCTAAGCCTATTGGATAGCATAAAAGAAATGATAATGTTGGTCTAATTATGGCAACACTTAACATTGATGTTCTTGCTGTGAACTTGACATCTCCTGCTCCTCTTAGTATTCCTGTTGTTACCCATTGTAAGCTTTGAGGAAAGATAACAAAAACAGCAATTCTTAGGGTTGTTGAAGCACCTTTTATAACATCTAAATCGTTAGAGAAAAGTTTACATACAGGAATCTGAAATATTAATATTATCATTATCATAATTAACCCTAAGATAAATGAAAGTATTTGAGAAACCCTTCCATAGGCAAATACTTGAGCATATTCTCCTTCTCCCATTCCTTTTCCAACAAGAGCACTAGCTCCTGTTGCAAATCCATCAGTAATATTAAATGCCAAACTTATTACTCCGCTTATAATAGCATTCATTGCTACTATTTGTGATCCTAAATTGTTAACAATTACACCAATAATAAAGAAGCCTAATCTCATAAAGCATTGTTCGATAAAAGCAGGTGTACTGAAAACTATTATTGTTCTAACTATTTCTTTTGTAAAGATGTTTTTCTCATTTATTCGCAAGTGTAAAAAGCCTTTTCTTGTATAGATAATAACAATACAAATGACAAAAGCAACAAAGTTTGAGATAGCTGTAGCAATACCTGCACCTGCTACTTCAAGTTTTGAAAAGCCTAAATTACCATTTATAAAACAATAGTTAAGAAATAAATTTAATAAGTTTGATAAAACATTAACAACTAAAGTTAATTTTGTTTTTCCTTCTGCTCTTAAACCTGCACAAATAGCTAACCTTACATAGTTAAAAACTAAAACACTAGAAACTGATTGAAAGTACATTACTGCATAATCTAATGTATCATCATCTGCTCCTGCTAAGAGCATAAACTCTTCAGCAAAAAATATTGATAATAATGTAAACAATAAACCAACAAAAGTACAAAGATATACACTGCTACGAAGTGTCCTTCTAGCATTAATTTCATCTCCTTCACCTTTTCTTCTAGCTATAATTGTTGTTATACCAACATTAATACCCATTGATGCAGCTAATGTTACAAACACTGGTTGCTGACAAATAGATACAGCCGCTAAAGCATTTACTCCAACCTTACCAACCATCATTGTGTCTACTAAACCAATAATTCCAACTAATAATGTTTCTAAAGCTGCAGGAACAGATATTTTTAGTATTTTCTTTACTATTTCCCATAAACTTGGTAATTCTTTATTATAGTTTGTTTCTTTAAATTTTTTACTTAATATCCAGTTCATACATAATCAATCCTTTATATATATTGTACTACTTTTTTAAAGAAAAAACTATGTGTTTATAGAATCATTTTTGGAAAATAATAAATGCAAATAATCAAGTAAACAAAAAATATTGCCACAAATATTGTAGCAATATCATTTTTTATAGTTTAGAATTAATTATTTGTATCATGTTTATATTTGTACTCTTCAGGGAAATTGTTTGGATATTTTACAGCATCTTCTCCTCCTGTAACAACACACCAAAGAAAGAAATCATTAGATATAGCACCTTTATTTATTACAAAAGAACTAATATCAATAGATTTAATGTACATAAGATTAAACATCTCGCCAAAATTTTTTGTGTTTGTTGTATCAAAATTCTCAAAAACAATTTTTTCTAACGCACCTTCTTGACAAAATGTCTCTTTTTCAATTTCCTCACAATATAATACTATTCCTATTCCATATAATGCAAATAAACCATTATCTTTTTCCGCATAGCATTCATATTCAATTACCAAATCACTTAATACATATAAATCTATTACGTATTCACGATTATCTTTACCTTTATATTCTCTTGTCACTAACTCTTCTGAACCAATATATTTTGGATATGTTTCTGAATATGAATATTCTTTTCCATAATTTGGATTAAGCACAAATGATCCTATAATATCAATTCCTTCAATATTACAATCAAACTTAACTCCATTGATTTTATTGATATAGTCGCTCTTATATCCAAAAGTTATTGAGCGAGTTAAATTTACATATGGATTATACACATATGTTTCAGTATTTTCATTATAATTTTTTTCTGCTCTTTCTATTCCATTTAAAATTGAATTCATAGTTACAGTTGGCTGTTTCTCATTACAGTTTTTACACATATGAGTTGTTCTATCATAATTATGTCCTTTAGCTGGAATGGATATCGCTTCAACTGTTACTGTGCATCCTTCGCGTGTACAAGTTTTGCTTTCAGTCAATCCCGTTTCTGTACATGTAGCACTTTTTCCTGCTATAACTTCCCATTTATGTCCTAAGACAAGTGTTGATTCAATTTTTATATCACCACATTCTTTGCATATAAAAAGCTTAATTCCTGGCACTGTACAACTAGCATCAATTGATGACTTTTCCTCATAACTATGTTCTTCACAAGGCTCTTTTTTTATTTCTCCAATTACGGCTCTTGTCAATTCTTTTTCACACAAGCTACACTTTACAACGATATATTTTGTATTTCCTTCAGTTACTTCTTGAGGAGTTCCTGCTACGCAAATATGATTTGGATTTGGTTTATTACATTCAGGGCACAAACACTTATCTGATTCATTATTTGGTCCATAATAATGCTGGTTGTATTGTATTTTTTTCTTTTCAAATTTTTTAAATTCAAACTTTTTATTTACTTCCTCTTCTGATTGATGAAACTTTGCATCTTCAGCTACAAATTTACCTTCATTTGACCCTTCTTTAGTTTCAGGAAAAATGTCACCTAATTCATAAACATATCCATATTCATGGAAGCAATGATCTGGATTAACTGCAATTACATTTAATTTATTAACTGCACCATAGTGTGTAATATCACCATTAGGTGCATTTACAGTTAAATTGCCACCATTTGTTCGAATTATAACTGAATTATTATTTTTTTCATCTACTGTGTAGTTAACATTTACACCACTTGTTCCAGCATCAAAACCTACTGTAACAGTAGCATTTACACTACCACTACCCTTGTAATATATAGAGAATTTTTGCTCATTTTCTGCTGGTATTTTGTCGTAAATGC
>CAYMGD010000026.1:0-17754 GCA_964389905.1 uncultured Coprobacillus sp.
GTTGGTCGAATGACCCGCAAAAGTAGGGCGTTGCCAAGTTCCTTTCTATTTAATTGCCTCCGTAGCTCAGTTGGTTAGAGCACATGACTGTTAATCATGGGGTCATAGGTTCGAGTCCTATTGGGGGCGCCATTTCGGCCTTTTGGAGAAGCGGTTTAACTCACATGCCTTTCACGCATGCATTCACGGGTTCAAATCCCGTAAAGGTCACCATTTCGAAATTTAAGTCTTTTTGAAAAATATTCATGAAGACTTTTTTTCATATAAATAGTAACTATAAAAAATACATATTAAAAATTTGGTAATAATATAATATGAATAAATAATCATATAATAAAAAGTTTTTTAATATTGCAAGATAAAGCAAATTATAGTATAATTGTTATAATGAAATACTTTTTATTAATTTACAAGGAGATAATCAATAATGAGTAAACGAAAAAAAGAATTAACAAATAATAAAGATAATAAAAATAACGATGTTGTGGTGAATGAACCAAAAAGCAAGTTTGAGAAGATATTTATTTCAGTAATCTTTGCTGTTGCGGTAATTCTTATAATTGTTGTTGTTATATGTAATCTAAATACTGGTGGAGATAAGAATATTCTTGCTAGAAAATATAAATCATTAAAGTCAGATAATGTTTTTGAAATAGTTACATTTGATGAATTTAAAACTAAAATAAATAACAAAGAAAACTTTCATCTTGTTTTAATAAATTCATCACAAAAAGATGCTAATTATTACATATATTGTGTTGATGACATTGTAAGAGAAATTAATAAATCATCTGATGAAAATATGGCAATATATGTTCTAGATTCATCTAATCTTGAAAAAAAAGAAAAAAGCTATATGCGTGTTGAACTAGAACTGGAAAAAGAAATATTTGATTCACCAAATGTAATAATGTTTACCTATGATGAAGATGTCCAAGTAAATACAGAACATAGTGTAGATGGAAATTCTACTGACAGATACAAATTAGAAAAATACGAAGATAACTATTGGAATCTTTTGGTTCAATTCTTTAAAGACTGCGAAAGTGAAGAAAAATAATTGAAAGGAAAGGGATTGTAATGCGCTGCATATTTATTTATAATCCTATTAGCGGTAAAGGTAAAGTTTTTCGATATTTAGAATATATTGAAAAAACACTAAAGAAAAAATATGATGAAGTAGTAATTTATGAATCAAAATCATCAGCTGACATAAAAGAAGTTGCTGAGAAAAGCTGTCAAGAATTTGATGCAATAATTTTTAGTGGTGGAGATGGAACGTTCAACGACATAGTTTGTGGCGTATCAAAAAGTCTTGTTAGACCTCCACTAGGATACATACCTTTAGGAACAGGGAATGATAATTCAAGAAATTTACGTATACCACGTAAAGTCAAAGGAGCATTAAAAATAATTCTTGAAGGTGAAACTATTTCACATGATATAGGAAAAATAAATGATAGTTATTTTGCTTATGTTGTAGCATTAGGAGCTTGCACAGGAACAAGCTATACAACAAGACAAAAAGCTAAAAAAATATTAGGAAGACTTGCATATGTTCAACATGGCCTAAATGAATTTTTTAGTCCTAATGTAAAAAACGTAAGAATTCATGCTAATGATACAGTTATTGATACTACTGTACCATTAATTCTAATAATGAATACAATATCTGTTGGAGGAATGCCTTTCAATAGATATGGGCATTTAAATAATGGAAAGTTCGATGTTGTACTTATAAACAATGGTCCAGCTTATGGAAGAGTTAATATAGTTTTCTTTTTCCTCCTAGGCTTGTTGGGATTTAGACGCAACAAGAGACACTCTATAACAATTCAAAGCAATAAACTATTTATTGAAGTTGACAACGAATCAACATGGTGTGTTGATGGAGAAAAAGGGCCTAATGGAACAATTACTATTGAAAATTTACATAATCATATAAAAATATTTGCTCCGAAGCGAAAAGCAAGGAGACAAAAAAATAGATAACGGAGATGTACAATGGATAAAAGAAAAGCACTTGAACTATGGAATATTGAAATGAACAATAAAGAATATGCTTACGATTTCGCAGGAAGAAAAATAAAAAAAGATGATTATAATGTAAAAAATCAAGTCGGATGGGTTGTAGGTTACATGAAACCACTAGAACTCGGAGGGAAAGATTATGATGGAAATACAATTATAATGCATCATACAACTCTCGAAGAAAAAGGTTTAAACTATCCTAATTTTCAAATAATGAATAAATCATTTGTAATTGTATATGACGAAAAAGAAGATTTCTATTATATAGAAAAAACAACAAATGATGACGGTGGATTTATTTAAAAAAATAGAGTTGTAATAACTCTATTTTTTAAAAATTGATATATATGTGAAAGGGAGAGGAGAAGTATGATAGAAGAATAGGGGATTCTTCTGGCAAGCAACATTTGCTTGCAATATTATTATTACACAGAATATTTTATTTATACATAAAAAGGTGAAAAAAAATGAGAATTATTTCAGGAAAACATAAGAGCAGACAACTAACAACTTTAGATGGCCAAAATACAAGGCCTATGACAGATAGAATGAAAGAATCAGTCTTTAACACTATTGGTCCATACTTTGATGGTGATGTTTGTTTAGACCTATTTGGCGGAAGCGGAGCATTAGCTTTAGAAGCAATTTCACGAGGCGCAAGCTTTGCATACATCGTAGAGAAAAACTATGCAGCTGTAAAAGTAATCACAGCAAATGTTAGCAGTTTAAAAGAAAATGAAAATGTAAGAATATTAAATATTGATTATAAAGTAGCTTTAAATAAATTTATTTCTGAAAAAAAGCAATTTGATATAATCTTTTTAGATCCGCCATATCGAATGAATATATGTGAAGAAATAATTAATACAATAATAGAAAACAATCTATTAAAAGAAAAAGGAATCATTGTCGCTCAGTATGTGCGTGGCAATTTCACTCCTCAAGAAACAGAAGAGCTAATTATTATTAAAAATTATAACTTAGCGATATCAGAACTATGCATATTTCAAAAAAGATGATAACCGGTTATAAATATTATCAAAGATAAAATAGTAGTAACTAATCTTCCTAAAAGAAAAAGCTTATAATATTTTAAATCTTCAAGAGTAGTCATTACTTGCATATGAATACATAAACCATTAAATGATGTAAGCATAACAAGCAAATAATAACAATTTTCAGTATGTGATAATAAAATATTAAAACCATTGCTTATTTCAAGAAAAGAAAGATAAATGCTTGGAACATTAAATTCTTTCAATAGAAGTGTTAATAATGAACTAATAATCATATATATACAAATGGTAAATAAAAGATTAGGAAGTTTATTTATTAAATGCCAAAAACTAATATCAACTGATATTTGTCTTGTTCTAATATGATTCTTTCTTGTCAAAAACATAGTAAAAAGAATATTACCTAAAAAATGTGACACATACAAAATTAAGGCAATTTTGAGACTTTTAATCATTGTAATAATGAATAGAGGATTCATAAAAGATGCAGATAAAAGCAAATTTTCGGCATCATTTGCGGTTATAAAACCATTTTCTAAATACTTTTTAATATATTGAGATGTCGAAGGATTACCAACTAAAATACTTATGATATATAAGCCAAATGCATTGTCAGTTTCAAAACGCAATAACTTTCTAAAAGGTTTTAATATAAATATTATAATATCAATAGCTTTTGAAGAAATTAATAGTGAAGAAATAAAATACATAACAATAAGCGAAGGAATGGCTTTATTAAACCACAAAAGAATAGTTTGATGAATATCATCAATAACAATATCTTTTGAAAAAGCATAAACACCTAAAAGCAAACTTGAAAGAATAATAATCAAAATTTTAAGAATAAATTTCATATAGTGTACCTCAATAATACATTATATTAATTAAAGTAATAAATTATAAAATAATTCTAAAAGGTGAAAATATGAATAATAATGAGATATTTATTGAAAAATACAAACAACTAGAAGAAATTATTAGAAAAGAATATAACTTAAAGGATGGCACAAGTCCAATAGCATATATTGAAAAAAAGAAAGAATATAGTGATATTTCAAACAAACTTTCATATTGCAGAGAAGTTAGAAACTTTCTTCAACACGAACCAAAAATAGAAACCGAATTTGCTATTATTGCTAGTGATGAAATGATTAAGTTAATAGATAAATTAATACTACTCTTTACAAAACCCTTAAGATGTTATGATATATCTATAAAACTAGATCACATATATCATAGGAGAATTGATGACAATGTATTAGAATCAATAAAATGTATGGACTATTTAAATTATTCACATATTCCACTTTTAGAAAATAAAGTTTTAAAAGGAGTCTTTTCAAAAACATCATTATTTAATTATATGCTTAAGGAAAAGAAATTTTCATTAGATGATGATTTAAAGTTTTGTGATATTTCTGAATATATTAAGATTGATGGAAATGGTTCTGAAAACTATCTTTTCGCAAGAAATGATGAGAAAGTAGAAAATATAAAGAAAACATTTGAGGAAAACTACCAAAAAGCTCAAAGAGTAAGTATCATATTTCTAACAAAAAATGGTCGTAAGGATGAAGATATTTTAGGAATGATTACTCCTTATGACGTAATAAAATAAAAGGAGCAAAAATGAAAAAAATAAAATCGTTAATGAGATGGATAAAACCACACATACCACTTTTCTTACTGGTATCGTTTTTTGCAATCTTTCTACCTCTTACATATTCATATGTCCCTCAGTTCATTAGATATGTTTTTAATCTAATTGGAGAGGATAGTGGTGGTGAAAATACTTTACCAGTATTCATCATAAGATTCTTTGAAAGTTATACAGGTATAAAGTGTATTATTGTAGTTTGTATAACTCTTGCTTTGTTTCAAGGTGTAAGAGGAATATTAATGTTTATTAATGGATATATCAAAGGTAAACTTTCAGAAAGTATATCTTATGATATGAGATTAAAACTTTATCATAAGATGCAAAATTTGCCAGTAGCATATCATAATAATACTGATACAGGAGACTTAATACAAAGATGTACATCTGATATTGACACAATAAGATCATTTATCAGCAATCAATTACCTAATATACTATATATTCTAACATCTATTATTTCAGGAGCAATTCAAATGGCTTCAATAAATGTAGGTATAATGCTAATTACTATGATTTGCTTACCAGTATCATTAATAGCCTCAATTATATTCTTTAAATATGTCAGCAAGAAATTTGAGGAAATAGAAGAATACGAAGCTGAAATGACAAGTGTTTTAGAAGGTAGTGTTAATGGCGTGAGAGTAGTAAAAGCTTTTTCACGTGAAAACTATGAAATCGAAAGGTTTAATCAAAAGAGTAAAAAGTTATCAGACGAAAACCAAAAACTAAACAAAAAAATGGGAATCTATTGGGGATTTAGTGATGGCTTTACATCATTACAATATGCTATAACATTAGGATATTGTATCTATTTAGCTAAAAATGGTTTAAAAGCCAGTGATATGATTGTATGTATTTCATATATTTCTATGCTTGTTTATCCAATTAGAAATTTAGGAAGAATAATAAGTGATTTTGGAAAATCAAGTGTTGCCGCAAAACGTATCGATGATATCCTAATTGAAAAAGATGAATATGAAATAAATGGATTACTAAAACCAGAAATTAAAGGAAACATTGAATTTAAAAATGTTTCATTTAAGTTTGATGATACAAATGAACATTTACTTAATAATATAAGCTTTAAAATAAATGCTGGTGAAACAGTAGCCATTGTTGGTAAGACAGGTACAGGTAAATCAACAATTGCCAATATCCTAGTAAGAATGCTAGAATATGACAAAGGAAGTGTAATACTAGATGGTGTTGAACTTAAAGATATCGATAAAAAATGGTTGAGAGAAAATGTTGGAATAATTCTCCAAGAACCATTCTTATATCAAAAAACAATATATGAAAACATCGGTATCGCAGGAAAGAATATCACTAAAGAACAAATATACGAAGCCGCAAAAACTGCTGCCATTCACAAAGATATCTTAGGATTCGAAAAAGGATATGAAACGGAAGTTGGTGAAAAGGGAACAACCTTATCTGGCGGCCAAAAACAAAGATTATCCATTTCACGTATGTTAGTATTAAATAAACCAATAATGATTTTTGATGATAGTTTAAGTGCTGTTGATACTAAAACAGATTTACAAATTAGAAATGCTTTACATGAAAGAGATAAAGAATTAACGTCAATAATAATAACTCATCGTATAACTACCGCAAAAGAAGCTGATAAGATTATTGTTCTTGAAGATGGAAAAATATCAGCTATTGGTAAGCATGAAGAACTTGCTTCTAAACCAGGAATTTACAAAGATCTTTGGGATATCCAAGGAGACTTAGAAGAAGAATTCATAAATTTAGTTAAGAAAACGGTAAGTGAGTAGAAAGGAGAAGCAATGAACGAAGAATACGAAATTGAAACTAGTGAGAATGAAAAGATAAGTTTATCAGTTTGGAAAAAAGTTTTAAAAATAACTTTTAAGTCAAAAAAAGATGTCATAGTTTTAATACTATGTGTCATAATGCTAGCAATTCTAGATATTGCAACTCCTTATGTAAGTTCAATTGCTTTAGAGGTTTTCTTTGGAGATAATCCTCAATACAATTTAATGTGGACATTTATTGGTATATATATATTAATAGCTATTTTATATGCTTTTACAGTATATGCGTTTGTAAAAAAGGCAGGAGATATTGAAGCAAAAGTTTCCTATGAAATTCGTAAAGAGGCTTTTACACATCTTCAAGAATTATCATTATCATATTATGATAAGAACGCAGCAGGTTGGATTATGGCAAGACTAACAAGTGACTCACGAAAACTTGCTGAGATAATATCGTGGGGAGTTGTTGATATGATATGGGGTCTCGCCACAATGGCTGGAATACTTGTTATGCTTTACATAAAGAGTGCAAAACTAGCTTTAATTATTACTGTTCTTATTCCGATACTATTTGTTATATGTATGTACTTCCGTAAGAAAATTCTAATAGCTTATCGAGATGTAAGAAAAACAAATTCCCAAATAACAGGTTCATTTAATGAATGTATTCAAGGCTCAAAAACAACTAAAACCTTAGTTTTAGAGGATAAGAAATACAAAGAGTTTAATGAAACATGCACTAATATGAAAGTTCAATCAATAAGAGCTATAATTAAATCAGCAATTCTTTGGCCTACAGTTCTAATAATTGCTTATATTGGTGTTGGCTTAACACTAGGTATAGGCTCAGCATCAGTTTTAGGAGTCATTGGTGGAATAACAATTACAGGTCCAGTTTTATACTTATTTATAAACTATACGACATTATTCTTTGACCCAATACTACAAATATCAAGTGTTTTAGCCGAACTCCAACAAGCTCAAGCTGCAGCAGAAAGAATTATTGGACTAATAGAAACAAAATCTGATGTTGTTGATAGCAAAGAAGTAATTGAAAAATATGGAACATTAACGCATCCAAATAGAGAAAACTGGGAAGAAATAGAAGGTAATATTACTTTCGACCATGTAACATTTAGTTATCTAAAGAATGAAATAGTATTAGATGATTTTTGTTTAGATGTAAAAAAAGGAACAAGTGTTGCTTTAGTTGGTGCAACAGGTTCAGGGAAATCTACAATAGTTAATTTGTTATGTAGGTTTTATGAACCAACAAGTGGAAAAATACTAATTGATGGCAAAGACTATAAAGAAAGATCAATTACCTGGTTACACGAGAAAATAGGCTATGTTTTACAAACACCTCATCTATTTACAGGAACAATTAGAGAAAACATTGCCTATGGAAAACTAGATGCAACAGATGAAGAAATCATCGAAGCTGCAAAAAAAGTAAGTGCTCACGAATTCATTACCAAACTTGATAATGGCTATGACACAGAAGTTGGTGATGGTGGCTCTCGTTTATCATTAGGACAAAGACAGCTAATATCATTTGCTAGAGCTGTTCTAATCAACCCACAAATTCTTGTTCTTGACGAAGCAACTTCATCAATTGATACACAAACAGAAGTGATAATTCAAAAAGCTATGAATGAAATGATGGCAGGCAGAACAAGTTTTATTGTAGCCCACAGATTATCAACAATTGTAAATTGTGATTTAATTTTAGTAATAAAAGATGGTAAAATTTTAGAAAAAGGAAATCACAAAGAATTACTAAAACTACAAGGAGAATATTATAATCTCTACAAAAATCAATTTATTAATGAAAAGATTAAAAAATCAATTTAAATTAGTTTAATGAAAAGGTAGTTACACTGGTGATTACCTTTTTTAATTGTAAATAAAAATTAAAAAAACACTTGCTTTTTTAAGCCTCTTGTACTATAATATGTATGTTAATTTGTGTCCCAGTAGCTCAGCTGGATAGAGCAACGGCCTTCTAAGCCGTGTGTCGGGCGTTCGAGTCGCTTCTGGGACGCCATTTTTTTTACATTTTTGAAAATAATAAATAAAATATAGAATTAAAATCAATTTATGATAAAATAGTTATATAAAGTTATAAATATAAAGGACTAATTATGAAAAAAGTTTTAAAATATATGATTTTTCTTTTAGGGGCTATAGTAATAATTATAATAGGATATATTAGTTATCTATTTATTGATTATGATAGAATTGATGATAATCAAGAACTTGAAATAAATAATAACTTAAATGAAATAGCAAGAAGAAACAGTGAGTATAGCATTATTTCTTATAATATAGGTTTTTGTGCATATACGCCTGAATTCGGTTTCTTTATGGATGGTGGAACTGAAAGTAGAGCAGCCTCGAAAGAGTCAGTTAATAATGTTTTAGATGGTATTACTAATTTATTAACTGAAGAAAATGCTGATTTCTTAATGCTTGAGGAAATTGATGTTTCCTCAACAAGAACATATCACATAAATCAAAAAGAAATAATCGAGAATAAATTAAATGGCTATGCAAGTGCATTTGCTGTTAACTATGACAGTTCATACCTATTCTATCCATTTACATCACCACACGGAAAGTCTTTAGCTGGTTTAATGACCTTAAGTAAATATATGATTAAATCAAGCATCAGAAGAAGTTTACCAATTGAAGGCGGTGTAATGAAATTCTTTGATTTAGATAGATGTTATACAATTTCTCGTGTTGAGGTAGAAGATGGCAAAGAACTAGTTTTATTTACTTTGCATTTGTCTGCATATACAAGTGATGGAACTATCGCTACAGAACAGCTACACATGCTACTAGAAGATATGAAAAAAGAATATAGTAATGGTAACTATATAATATGTGGTGGGGACTTCAATAAAGACTTATTAGGAAATAGTAGTGATTACTTTGGTATCGATGGAGAAAATTATACATGGGCTCAAAGCTTTCCGTTTGAGTTATTAGAAAATACAGGCTTTTCTTTAGTTGCTCCACTTGATATAAACAATCCTATTCCATCATGTAGGAACGCAGATGGTCCATACAATAGTGAACAGTTTGTTATCACTATAGATGGTTTCATTGTTTCTGATAATGTTGAAGTTATAAGCAGTAATGTTATTGATACTGGCTTCAAATATTCAGATCACAATCCAGTAAAAATGAAATTTATTCTAAAATAATACAATAATCACTTTTTGAAAGTTTCAGAGAGTGATTTTTTAGTTTAACTGATATTGCAAAATAATAAGTTTTAGTGTATAATCTATTATATGTGCCACTGTAGCTCAGCAGGTAGAGCAATTGACCCGTAATCAATAGGTCGCTAGTTCAATTCTAGTCGGTGGCACCATTTTTAAACAGGTTTGAAGTAATGAATATTAAACCTTTTTTTAAAACAAATATATTTATTACAAAAGGATTTAATAGTGCTTTATTTCTAAAAACAATTATATATTTTATTGAAAATATGATTAATATATACAATTAATCAACATTTATGATAAAGTTTAGAAAAATAATAATAACAAGTTAATGCAAAAATACTAAAATTTATACTTTTGCATATTTAAAAGATATATACGGAGGTAATAATATGCTATATATTTTAAAGCAATACAATTATGAACTGGCATACTTTAATATATATTATGACATAGAAGGCTTTAGAGTAGAAAACTTTAAGTCTGTTGAATCTAATAAACACTTATTACCTTTAAATCTTGAAGCTTCAAATGATGGTATGGCAAAATGGTTGAAAAATAGAAGTATACCGAAGAATAGAGAATTTGTTGATAAATTTTTAAGTAAATTAGGGCTTAACTATAATAATACCAAAGGGATTATAGATATTTGCAAAGGGCTATCACTAAACGACTCGTATTGGGTTGTGGAAGAGGGATTTAAAAAAACATTTGACGAATGTAATTTATATGAGAACAGATTCAGTAGTATTTTAGCTCAAATCGTATTTACTGGCTATGGAACAAGCATAAAAAGTGCGTTTATGTCATCTCCAGAGTTCACAACAAACGGTATGCTTGCAAAGTGCTGGAGGAGAATAAATGGGAAAATATACTTGTATAAAGCCGGAACAACAGGTTTTGTGAATGCTGGCAAGGAACCGTATTCAGAGTTTTATGCGTCTCAGGTTGCTGCAGCAATGGGGATAGACCATGTTGACTATAATATTAAAATATGGAAAAAAAGATTATGTTCAACTTGCGAAATATTTACAGATATTAATCATTCGTATATTCCTATAGGTAGCATTATTGAAAAAGGTGGATTAAAATCTATTCTTGAATATATGAAAGAGTTAGGTGACGAGTATTATGATAGCCTTATTGATATGATTGTATTTGATGCTATTGTACTAAATACAGATAGACACTATGGCAATTTTGGTTTTATTATAAACAATAAATCTAATAAAATAGAAAAAATGGCTCCATTATTTGACCATGGTGCTTCACTATTTTCATATGCAATGGATAATGATGAGTTTAAATCAATTGTAACTTTAATTGAATATGCCAATACTAGAACCGCAATAATGTATCCAGATTTTTTGCAAACAGCAAAAAAACTAATGACAAAGAAACAAATAGAAAAGATTAAGAAATTAATTAATTTTAGATTTAGGAAACATTCAAATTATAATTTATCAAATAAGAGATTAAAACTAATTGAGGAGTTTATTCAGTTAAGAGTACAAGAATTACTGAAATAAAGGTTCCAACAAAAGTTATAATTTTATAAAGTATTTATGTATTGAAAGTCTAAATTTTATATGCAAAGTACAAATCAAACGCCTCATAAATAGTATAAATTCATACTTTTTTGAGGTTTTTTGTTACAAAATTATACATATAATATTTGGTAAAAGTTATATTGACAGAGAAAAATGCTAAAAAAGGAAAAAAATAGCAAAAAAAGCCCTATCTTTTCATCAAAAAGATAGGCCAAAAATATAGGTATAAAATTCCCGAGATTTTAGGTTTATAATTTGTGTATAATCTAAACTAAACCTATGTCTACAATACTAAAAGTCTGTGATGAGACAACGTATTTATCTATTATTAATGCTAATAAAAGATTAATAAAAATAATTTTAAGAATTTAAATAGACAAAAATTATATTTTTTTAAAAAATTGTCTATTTAAATTGTGTTTTTTAATTTAAAATGGTATAATTGCATTGTGAATAGGAGTGATTTTATGAACTTATATAAAAGAGAAGAATACTTGAAAAGAATAAGAGGATTCTATCATGATACAGATATTATAAAAGTAATAACTGGTGTTAGAAGATGTGGAAAATCATCTATAATGCTGATGATAATGGATGAAATATTAAAAAGTGGAATAAGTGAAGAAAATTGTATCTTTATCGACTTAGATAGCAGAAAATATAACAAAGTTAAAACAAAACAAGCTTTAGAAGAACTACTAGATTCGTATTCAAATATTAATGGAACTAAATATATTTTTATTGATGAAATACAAAATATTAAAGATTTTGAAGAGGTAATAAATTCATTCAGAAATGATGGAGATTATTCAATATTTATTACTGGTTCTAATTCATATTTATTAAGTGGTGAATTAGTAACAAAACTTACTGGTAGATATATTGAATTTGAAATATTTACATTATCTTTTTATGAATATTTAGAAATGAAGAAGTTTTTTAATAAACCAGTTGATTCAAATATTCTAAATGAACTTAATAATTATATTATCGAAGGTGGATTTCCTAAAGCAATACAATATGATTCAATTATGGATAAAAAATCTTATACTAAAGCTACAGTTGAAGAAATATTTGAAAAAGATATTAAGAGAAGAATTAAAATTAGAACCATAGAAACATTTAATTTAGTTAAGAATTTTATAATTAATAATTATGGACAACCAATGAGTGTTTTAAGTATCCAAAAAGGTTTAGAAAATGCAGGTATTAAGGTTAGAAGAGAAACAATAACTAAATATATTGAAATACTTGTTAGTGCAAAAATACTTTATCAATGTGATAGATTTGATATGAAAAGTAAACGTTCATTAAAAGGCGAAAAGAAATATTATTTGGCTGATTCATCATTTTACTATTCATTAAATACAGATAATAGAATAAGCTATGGCCCTGCTTTAGAAAATGTAATATACACTTATGCTAGAAGTAAAAAATACACTGTAAGTGTTGGGAGAATTGGACTTCTTGAATGTGATTTTATATTAAGAGATGATTATTTAAATTACGCATATTTACAAGTTTCTTATACAATCTTAGAAAGTAAAAAGACTGAAGATAGAGAATATAATTCTTTAGAATTAATTAAAGATAATTATCCTAAATATATACTAACAACAGACTTTTTGATTCAAAAACGCAATGGTATTATTCATGCTAATATTGCGGAATTTATAAGAAACAACCTTAATTTTAATTAGGTATTCAATTTGTCGTAATAAAATATACAAAAATGTGATTTGAATACTGAATATTTTTATTATAGTAACGAGTGCCCTTACGTAGAATATGAAGTAAAAGAATTATCGGATTATGCGTAAGAAAACAATATAACGATTCATTTTATTAAAATAGATTCACTTGAAAAAAGCAAAAAGATATACTATTACTATTTGATAGACACAAATGAAGATGAATTAAAAGAAAGCATAAGGTAGTTACCATTATAGGTAATCCTTATGTTTTTTTGTATGTGACAAATTAAGACCAGACGTATGTGATATATTTATCGAAAATTCACTGTCAAATAATAGATTATTAAATAAAAAATACCGAATAAAAATGTAAAATAATACCGAATAAAAATGTAAAATAATGCCGATTTGATATTGAAAAATAAATTTAAAAGTTAAATAATAATTCTGAATAATATGAAAGGAATGTACGTTAATATGGAAAAAATAGTAAACAAAGACAAATATAAACCAAGAATAATGGATGAAGAGGTAAAAAGATATTTAGCTACTTTTGGTGCAATCTGTATTGAAGGACCTAAATGGTGTGGGAAGACCTGGATATCATCTTATCATGCTAACAGCGAATATCTTATTGCTGATTCTTCAAATAATTTTCAAAATAAAAAACTAGCAGAAATGTCGCCTTCAATTGTTCTTGATGGAAAAACACCAAGATTAATTGATGAATGGCAAGAGGTTGACTCAATGTGGGATGCGGTACGCTACACAGTTGACAAACGGGGAGAAAAAGGGCAGTTTATTTTAACTTGTTCTTCCACTCCTATAAAAAAGGATAGAATTCATAGTGGTGCAGGGCGTATTGGAAAATTAAGAATGAGAACAATGTCACTTTTTGAATCGGGTGACTTAAGTGGAAAAGTTTCACTTAAAGATTTATGCGAAGGAAAATGTCCAATGTTATTAACGGGTGATGTTGATTTGAAAAACATTGCTAATTACATTGTTCGGGGAGGAGTTCCTGGTGCTATCGGTTTGACAGTTGAAAACGCTCAATTGATTTCTCAATCATACATAGAAACAATTCTAACAGATGATACTCAAATAATAGATGGTATAAAATATGATATTGATAAAATGAGGCTGTTGTTGCGTTCACTTGCAAGAAATGAAAGTACTACAGCAACAAAAAAGAAACTAGCAAATGATATAAAAGAAATAGATGAGATGGTGGTAGATTATGATACTGTTGCAACATATCTTGATGTATTTGAACGCTTATATTTGCTTGATAATCAAAAACCTTTTTCATCAAATATTCGCTCATCTGTGCGTGTAAAACAAGCGGAAAAGAGGCATTTTTGTGATCCTTCGCTTGTATGTGCTTTACTAAAGATATCTCCTGACAGATTAATTAATGACCTCGAAACTTTTGGATTTTTGTTTGAGGCTCTTTGCGAAAGAGATTTAAAAATATATGCTGAGTCTTTTGGAGCACAAGTATTTCACTATCAAGATTATAGAAATAGAAAAATAGATGCTGTTATTAAACTAAAAGATGGACGCTGGTGTGCATTTGAAATAAAACTAGGTGCAAATCAAATAGATAAGGCAGCAGAAAGTTTAATAGAAATTAAAAATAAAATTATTGCTGATGGAGGAATAGCACCTTCTATTTTGTGTGTGATTTGTGGACTGTCCAATGCTGCATATCAAAGACCAGATGGTGTTTATGTTGTTCCGATTACAGCGCTTAAAAACTAATTCTAATGAACATAGTGAAGGAAAGAATAATTAAACTATCACTTTTTATATAATAAAAATAGGTAATTTTCAGTTCGTAAAGAATATTTCAAAGAGTTGAATTTATTTTTTCAAATACCTCTAAGTAGCATTTATGAAGTAGTACAAAACAAATTTAAAAGGCTAAATTTTTTCTTTTGCTTTTTTAGTAGATATGTAGTATAATAGATTATGTTGATGTGATTGTTTTATTCCTTGCGAATTTATTCTTATTAATAGATATAAATATTAATAAAAATGTAACTTAAAGGATAGCCATTATTTACATTGATGAACCAATACAAATAATGACAATAACAATACAAAATATATGTAAAATATATGAAAGGATTAAACTATGGAATACACAAACGATGTAAAAAAAATGTGCAGTGTTAAACAAGGTGGAAACTTTGGTTGTGCTCCTATTCCTCAAGAAGGAAAATGGACATATTCTAAAGAAATCAAAGACATCAATGGTTTAACACATGGTATTGGATGGTGTGCTCCTCAACAAGGTGCATGTAAACTTACTTTAAATGTTAAAAATGGAATTATTCAAGAAGCTTTAGTAGAAACATTAGGTTGCTCTGGAATGACTCATTCTGCAGCAATGGCAAGTGAAGCAATCGTTGGCAGGACTTTACTTGAAGCATTAAATACTGACTTAGTATGTGATGCTATTAATACTGCTATGAGAGAATTATTCTTACAAATAGTTTATGGACGTACTCAATCTGCATTCTCTGAAAATGGTTTAACAATTGGTGCAGGTCTAGAAGACTTAGGAAAAGGCTTAAGAAGTCAAGTTGGTACATGCTATAGTACACTTGCAAAAGGCCCTCGTTATTTGGAATTAACAGAAGGTTATATTCTAAAATTAGGATTAGATGAAAATAGTGAAATTATTGGATATCAATATTTAAGTTTAGGTAAATTTATGGATTTCTTAAAACAAGGAATTCCTGCAGAAGAAGCATTAGAAAAAGCAAAAGGTCAATATGGTAGATTTAGTGAAGCTAAACAATATATTGATCCTCGTAAAGAGTAGGAGGACTAATTATGGCATTATTTGAAAGTTATGAACGTCGAATTGATCAAATCAATAAAGTGTTAAAAGAAAATGGAATTGATTCTATCGAAGATGCAAAAGCTCTTTGTGACTCATATGGAATTGATGTATATAATCTAGTAAAAAGCATTCAACCAATTTGCTTTGAAAATGCATGTTGGGCATATACTGTTGGTGCTGCAATTGCTTTAAAGAACAAAGCTAAAACAGCTGCTGAAGCTAGTAAATACATTGGTGTTGGTTTACAATCTTTCTGTATTCCAGGAAGTGTTGCTGACGATAGAAAAGTTGGTTTAGGTCATGGAAACCTAGGTGCAATGTTACTTTCTGACTCAACAAAATGTTTTGCTTTCTTAGCTGGACATGAATCATTTGCTGCTGCTGAAGGCGCAATTGGAATTGTAAAGAAAGCTAACAAAGTACGTAAAGAACCTTTAAGAGTTATTCTAAATGGTCTAGGAAAAGACGCTGCTAAAATCATTTCAAGAATTAATGGTTTCACTTATGTAGAAACATTATTTGATTATGTTACTGGTAAAGTAAATGTTGTAAGTGAAACAAAATATTCTGAAGGTGAAAGAGGATTAGTACGCTGCTATGGTGCAAATGATGTTCGCGAAGGCGTAGCTATTATGCACTTAGAAGATGTTGATGTTTCTATCACTGGTAACTCAACAAATCCAACAAGATTCCAACATCCAGTTGCTGGAACATATAAGAAAGAATGCATCGAAAAAGGTAAGAAGTATTTCTCAGTTGCTTCTGGTGGTGGTACTGGTAGAACTCTTCATCCAGATAATATGGGAGCTGGTCCAGCATCTTATGGTATGACAGATACTATGGGAAGAATGCATTCAGATGCTCAATTTGCTGGTTCATCAAGCGTTCCTGCTCACGTAGAAATGATGGGATTAATCGGTATGGGTAATAATCCTATGGTTGGTGCAACTGTTGCAGTAGCAGTAGAAGTTTCTCTTGCTCTTGCAAGTAAATAATTAATAATATTCTCATAAAAGATAAATCTTTTAGATGGACTTTTATGAGTTTTTTTGTATATTTTTTCAGAAAAAAGTTTTCAAAAACTAAAAAAATTCTCATAGTTGGTATAATTTGTTGTAAATAAGAATATATTATGGTATAATTTAACCGAACGGTAAGTTTATGATATTATTATTTAGGAGAAAATTATGAGTAAAACAATGGCTCACCACGATGAAAAAAAGATTGAATTACTTGAAAAATGCTTTGAATGTTATGCAGAACAAGGGTTTGGCAATATTGGAATAAAAGCAATGGCAAAATATTGTGGTTGTTCGCATGCAAATCTGTATGGTTATTTTAAAGATCTTGATGACTTGATTATTCAAGCAACTGAACATTGTATGAGTAAAGTTGAAGATGAATTTATGGCAAAAGCTCCAACAAAGCCTGAAGAAATTGAAAAGTTTATTGATGAAATTCCATATTGGACTGCCGAAAATCATAAAAAGAAATATAGATTAATGTATCAGATTTACACAAATCCCAAATATATAGAAAATGGAAAGAAATTCTTTGAGGGTGTAAATAAAAGATATATAGAGTATGCAAAGATTTTAGAACCAAAACTTGGAATAGATTATAAAACAATAGTTTCATTTATTTTCATTTTGGTTAGGGCAAGTGTTCATTATGCGTTGTTCGAAGATGTGTTTTATTTAAAAACACAAATTCAAACTATAAAACAATCTTTAAAAATGTTTATTGAATATAATAAGAGAAAGGAAAATTTATGAAAAAAATCCCAAACAAATTTATTTCATTAATATGTCTAATATTACTTTTAGTATTTTGTTTTATTGCTTGTAATAATAACGAAACAGATATAATTACAAGCTTTGCAGTAGAACTTACAAATACAAGTTATACATTAGTAGATGATACAATAACAGTAAC
>CAYMGD010000026.1:17854-20040 GCA_964389905.1 uncultured Coprobacillus sp.
TATAACAATTACAAATTTACCAACTGGTTTAAGTGTAACATACCAAAACAACACAAAAACAAATGCTGGTGAATATATAGCTCAAGCAACAATTAAAGCAGAGAGTGAAAACTATAGTTTCAAAGAAATAACTGTTACACATTCATGGAAAATAAGCCCAAAAGTTATAAGCTTTACAGTAGAACTTACAAATACAAGTTATACATTAGTAGATGATACAATAACAGTAACATATGGTAAAGATTATAGACTTAAAACAAATGATTTCTCAGTTACAGCTACTTATAATAACAATACAAGTAAAACAATAACATCAAGTGAACTAAGTGAATATGGCTTTACATTTGATAGTAATATTCCAGAAACTGAAAAAACACCATCTGGAAACTATATAGTTACTATTAAACATAAAGACATCGAAGCAGGTAAAACAATAACACTTGAAGTTAAGAAAGCTATAATAGATTATACTGAAGAAGATATAATCTGGAGTGAAGATGAATTCATTTATGATGGAACAGAAAAGAGTATAACAATTACAAATTTACCAAAAGAGCTTAAAATAATAAGTAGTAATAATAAACAAACAAATGCTGGTACTTGGAATGTTACTATGCAAATAGTTCCAGTAGATGAAGCAAATTATGAAAGTAAGATAAAAGGTTTGGTTTATCATACATTGTATATAAAACAAGTAATTATCGAACTTAAAGAAGATATAATTTGGAGTGAAGATGAATTCATTTATGATGGAACAGAAAAGAGTATAACAATTGCAAATTTACCAACTGGTTTAAGTGTAACATACCAAAATAACACAAAAACAAATGCTGGTGAATATGTAGCTCAAGCAACAATTAAAGCAGAAAGTGAAAACTATAGCTTTGAAGAGATAATTGTTACACACTCATGGAAAATAAAACAAAAAGAATTAAATGATTTAAGTTTATTTATAACAAGCTTTGAATATGATAGTTCAACATCAAGTTATATTATCACAAAAACACTTTCTGTAAATGATGGCATTATTGATGGTGACATTGTAACTATTACAATAAAGTATTACCAAACAAGCGAAAATGGTGAACTTGTAAATAAAAGATATGAATTATGGTATAACATCGATGAACAAAGTAAAATGAACATTGTTTCGTGTAATAATGAAAATTATACTTTTGTAAATGCTGATGATGGTTGTGGATGGGTGCGTATTTGTGCTGAATATGATATTAAAAATACTCTAACTGTAACATTTGACGGACTTTTCAATGACTCTATAAGATACTATATTATGCGAATAGAACTTGATGCAAATAGGCAAATGATATATCGCTTTAATGCTAATCTTAAAATGACTCCAATTACATTAAAAGATGAGAATCTAAATCCAATAAAATATAATAATGGCTTTACTTTAACAAATGATAGTGACAGTAAAAAGACATTTACAATATATATGTCAATTTCAACAAATGGCGAAACGGAAGCAACAATAAATTTATATAACTATATCGTAAACCTTACGGGTGAGGGAGTTAAGAGTGAAGAACTTCACGTTTTAGATGGTTACGATATTAGTGGCATTGAACCATTACTAGAAGATGAGATATACACAGGTGAGGAGTCAAAAAGGGAATTTTATTCATTTGCGGGATGGTATACAGAAAGTGGCGAAAAGGTAACAATTATTTCGAATGACATTACTCTTTATGCCTATTTTTCTCCAAATTCTTATACAATCACATATACAAATACTGAGAATAGGGAAAACACTAATCCAACGACTTACACGATAGAAAGTGAAATGATTACTCTTGTTCCTTTGGCAGATAGAGTTGATTATACTTTTGTAGATTGGTATTATAATAATGAAATAATTACAACCATCCCTAGTGGGTTTACTGATGGAAACATTACTATAAAAGCAAAATGGAATCTAAAAGAAGAATATATACCTTTTATATATTCTATCGATGAAAATGAAAATGTTACTATAACTGATTTCTTTGATCACGATATAACAACTATAACAATTCCTAATACTGTAATTGCAATTGGAGATAATGCATTTAATGATTATGACACTTTGACAAAAGTATTATTTGAAGAAGAATCTAAGCTTACAACAATCGGTGCTTCTGCGTTTAAAGGATGTACTTCATTAAAGAGCATAACAATTCCTAATA
>CAYMGD010000026.1:20140-29977 GCA_964389905.1 uncultured Coprobacillus sp.
AAGTTTAAAAATTGATGGTTCAACATTTATTATAGATAAGGCATTCATTGATTGTGATAAATTAAAAGAAGTAATAATTGGAAGCAATATAACAAGTATAGGATGGTATGCGTTTAGTGAATGCGATTATCTTACAACTATAACATTTGAAGAAGGGTGTAAAGCTTCAACAATCGGTACTTGTGCGTTTAATGGTTGCGAATCACTTTCAACTGTAACATTTGAAGAAAATTGCCAACTTACAAGCATTGATACACATGCATTTAAGGAATGCAAAAGTTTAAAAAGCATAGTAATTCCAGATACAGTTATAGGTATCGACACTTATTGTTTTTCTGGTTGTACTGCGTTAGAATATGTAAAATTAAGTTCTTCAATTACAGTAATAACAAGTTCTTTATTTGCGGGATGTACATCTCTTAAAGCTATAGCTATTCCTGAAGGAGTAACTGTAATAGGTGGTGATTCATTTAAAGAATGCTCTTCATTAGAAAGTATAATAATTCCTAAAAGCGTTACAAATATTCTTTACAATGCATTTCATGATGAAAAATATCTGAAAGTAGTATATTATGAAGGTAACGAAATTGAATGGAATGCGATTACTATTGAAAATAAAAATGACAATTTGACAAGTGCAACTTGTTATTACTACAGTGAGACACAACCAACTAATGAAGGTAACTATTGGCATTATGTTGATAATAATCCTACTGTATGGTAATTATAGTTAAAAAATGACTATCTATAAAACATCTCCCTAGTTCTATTGAGGACTAGGGAGTTTGCATTTTCTGCGAATAAAGTGCAAGATATTTATAACCAGTTAGAAACAAGAAGAAAGATATAATTTAAAATGTGTAACCATTAAAGGCTACACATTATTTGTTATTATAATTATGCTTTATATTTAAAAGATGGCATAAGCTGAAGCTTAAATAAATTTCTTTTATGAAGTGTATCGATTTTTTCTTTAATATCTTGAGGAGGAGTGATTCCTTCTCTTATATATTTATCAAGCATTTCATACGTAAAGCCTAGATTATCTTCATCGCTTTTCCCACAAAGTCCATCAATAGGAACTTTATGAGTTAGTTTTTTAGGAAGTCCTAGATACAAGCCAATTTCTTTAACTTCAGTTACTGTAAAACAAGACATAGGGCTGAAGTCACCAGCAGCATCGCCATATTTTGTGGAGTAACCGATATAATCTTCGGAGTAGTTACATGTGTTTACAACACGACCATTTTTAGATTGTGAAATAGCATATAAAGTAACCATTCTAATACGAGCAGGAAGGTTGATTTTAGTTTGATTTGATATTTCAAAACTAGGATCAATTGATTGATAAATAGCATTAACACTATCTTTGATATTAACTATCATATAATTAATATCTAATATTTTACAAAGTTCTAATGCGTAATCGATGTCATGTTGCTCTCCTTGAGGCATAAGAACACCAAAAACCCTATCCTTTCCTAAAGCTTTAACGCATAAAGCAGCAGCAACACTACTATCTTTTCCACCTGAAATACCTATAATAGCATTGCAACCATTGCCATTTTCTGAAAACCAACCTTGAATCCATTTCACACATTCATCTGTTGCTTTTTTTACATCAAATTTATACATACTTTACCTCTATCTTTGTAATAACAATGTATCTTGCGTTGTTTCAGTAGTTACATCAATTCTTAAACGCTTTAGAATTGAAATATCATCTTGATGAAGCATAACACTAGAGTGAAGTTGCGCTCCTTCAAGTTTAGAAAGCTGATTAAGAGCTTCTTCAGCCATAGCATTTGTTTTTGCTGTAATTGCTAAAGTTACCAAAACATCATCAAGTGTAAGAGAATCAGTAGGACTTTTTAAATAATTAGTTTTAAGCTGCTGAATAGGCTCAATAATAGTTTTTGATAGAAGAGGAATTGAATCATTAATCTTCGCATAATATTTCAGTGCATTAATTAGAGCAGCACTAGTAGCTTCTAAAAGATCTGACTTTTTACCAGTAATAATTTTACCATTTGTAAGTTCAATTGCCACAGCATTTGTATTAGAACTAGCAGCTTTCTTTAGACAAGCATCAACACACTTACGGTCACTAACAGTAATTGACAAATTATTCATAATTAAAAGAAGTTTATCAATTGACTCTTGCGTTCCTTTGCCTAATTTAAAGGCACATTTTGCATCTAAATATCTTCTAATTATTTCATCTTTACTTGTTTTTTCACTAGCTTCATTATCTATAATAGCAAAACCAACCATATTAACACCCATATCAGTAGGTGACATATAAGGGCTTTTGCCATATATTTGTTCAAACATTCTCTTTAAAACAGGGAAAACTTCTAAGTCGCGATTGTAATTAACTGCATTAACTCCGTAAGCGTCAAGATGAAAATAATCAATCATATTAACATCATTTAGATTTGTTGTTGCAGCTTCGTAAGCGAGATTTACAGGATGCTTAAGAGGAAGATTCCAAATAGGAAAAGTTTCATACTTAGCATATCCAGCTTTAATACCATGTAGGTTCTCATTATAAAGTTGTGAAAGGCAAACAGCCATTTTTCCGCTTCCTGGTCCAGGGGCAGTTACAATAACAATTGGCTTTGTTGTTTCGATATAATCATTTTTTCCAAATCCATCGCTACTTAGAACTTTATTAACATCAAATGGATAGTTTTCAATTACATAATGTAAATATGTTTTAATACCTAAATTAGATAGTTTTGTTTTAAATTCATCAACAGAACTTTGATGATTGTATTTAGTGATACAAACACTACCAACATAAAGATTTGTTTTATGAAAATAATCAATTAATCGCAAAACATCATTTTCGTAAGTTAAACCGATATCACTACGTGTTTTAGAAGATTGAATATCTTCAGCGCTAATAGCGATAACAATCTCAAGCTTGTTCTTAAGCTTCGAAAGAACTTTAACTTTCGAATCAATTTCAAAGCCACGCAAAACACGAGAGGCATGATAATCATCAAATAACTTTCCTCCAAACTCAAGATAAAGCTTGTTTTCGAACTGTGAAACTCTTTCTAAAATTTTTTGACTTTGGAGTTTTAAATATAAATTATTGTTAAAGGAAATATTTTTCATAATCTTTACCTCAAATATATTAAAAATAGACATATTTAAAATATGTTATATTAATTAATTTTATCACAATATCATTGTGAGCACAATAAAAAAATAAACAAAATAGTAAATATTATTTTATTAACTATTCTGTTTATTAACTTTAAAAGATTAAATAAATATTATTAAATAATATATTAATTTGTATGCTTTGTTGTAAGATTAACAAGCCATTTTTTCTTAGAAATAAAGAAATTAGAAAGGAATATTTTAAAGAAATCACTAACATGAGTTATTAAATATATCGTTACAACATTAAGACCCCATTTTGATGCATTTGTTCCTAAAATAATTGCTAAAGGTAAACTTATAAGATAAGTGGGAGTTTCATCAAGAAGAAAAGCTCTTATACTATCTCCACCTGCTCTCATTGTAAAGAAACATACCGAATTATAACAATAGATAGTTGTGAAAATGCCAGTAATAATAACAAGCTTAATTGTTAAAGCCCTTATTTCATCAGTAGGATTAAATAGTTTTACAATAAGAGGAGAACTAACGGCCATTAATATTCCTAAAGTTAAACCTAAGAAAAGACCTAAACCTTTTAATTTATTAAAATCATCAAGGGCTTTATCGAAATCATTAGAACCAAGGTCAGCACCAATAACAATTGCTGTACCACTACCTAAACCAGCAAAAATAATAAAGAATAAATCACTTATGTTTTGCGAATAACTATAAGCACTATACCATATATCATTTTTATAGGTATAAAACTTAGCTAAAAGGACCATGCCTAAAGACCAGAAAACTTCATTCACAACAAGTGGAACACCTTTTTTGATATAATCAACAAAGATTAACTTAGTAACTTTAAAAGATGAAAATGAATGTTTGAAGTAAGAATCCTTATGAATAAATATAAAAAATACAGATATAACCATTTCAACAACTCTTGAAATTACGGTAGCAATAGCTGCACCACCTGCACCCATTTCAGGAAAACCTAACTTTCCATAAATGAAACAATAATTAAAGAAAATATTAACTATTATTCCTGCACTTGAAGCAAATAAAGCAATTTTAGCTTTGCCAATAGTACGAAAACAACTAGCAAAGAAAATATTAAGAACTGTAATAATAATGCCCCATCTTAAGTATTTTAAATATTCATAGCCAAAGTTGCGTGACTCAGGTGATTCAACATAAGCATTAACAACCATATTGCCAAAGAAAATTACTACGAAAGTAGAAATTATACCAACAATAATTGAAATATAAAAACCTAAACGAAAAGATTCTTCATTTTTCTTTTTATTACCTGAACCATAAAATTGAGCAATAAATATGCTTGAAACAGTCGCAAATCCCATCCAAATAAAGTTTAAAACAAAAGTTAATCTGTTTGCAGCACTAACACCATTGTAAGCAATAGAATTCGTAGTGTAGTTATTAATCATTATGTTATCGATGTAACCAGCAATAGAAATTAATAATTGCTGAAGCATAATAGGAATAATTAATTTAAAGACAAATTTATAAAAGGCTTTATCACCAATATATTTTTTAATTTTCATTTTGCAAATTCTCCTTTTTGAATATAATAATTCTAATAATACTAATAAATAATGTAAATAAAGCAATCATTAAAGAAATAAAATAAAAAGTTTTATAAGAATAATTCTTTATAATATTCCCATTAATGTTATTGAAAACAGCAACATATATAGAATAAACAAATGTTTGTAACATTATTGCTGTGCTAGCACATTTTTCAGGAACAATAGACTGAACATATTGAAATGCAGTATGAAGAATAAAGGCATAAGCAATACCTCTTAAAGCGGAAAATCCTTCAACAATATAAATATTTAGATTTAAATAATTAATAAACATTCTAATTGTAAGCAGTAATGAAGCTGCTGCTAGAAGTATAAAACATGAAAAGTTTTTGTTTAAAGATGATTTTTTCTTTTTATTAATGATAAATAAAGTAATAACTTCAAAGGATACAAAATATGAATAAACGATACCATATTCACTTGAACTAACTCCTCGAGAACTTAAATATAACGAAAAGAAAGCATCAGTAGTTGTTTGCGTGCCCATAAGAAGCATATAGAATAAAACAAAAAACAAGTATTTTTTATTTTTTAAAAGGGTTAAAAGTATTTCTTTTATTGATATTTTCTCATTGTTTTCATTATTAGAGTTACGAGTAAGGGGCATTAATAAATGATAGATAACACCAGAAGCGATGAAAAGTGTAGCAGCAAAAGCAAATGTAATTTTGTAGCCGAAAAACTTAATGAAATATCCACCTAATGTTGTTGCAATAATATAAGCTATTGAACCATATATTCTAATGCTAGAATAATTGATATTTTCTTTATTTGCATAAAATGAAGATATTGAGTCTAACATGCCATAGTGGCAAGAACCAGAAATAGCTAGAAAAATTGTTAAAAAAGTAATTATATAAAAATTTGAGGCAAAAGGAATAGTAAGTATTACTATTGCTTCAATTATAGTTATTATTGCCAAAACGTTTTTTGTTTTATTAATATCTTTACACAAAAATGAGTAGAATGGATTGCAAATTATTGAAAGAATTGGGGATATTGAGAGGATAAATCCAATTCTATCTTCTATCAAACCAGTACTTTGTAAATACAAAGAAAAAAACGGATAGAAGAAGGCGTCTCCTAAATATCTTATAGCAGTTAATAATTTATATTTTTTTGTTTCATTCATATTAATTTATCACCTTCGTACTATTTTACCATATGTAACGATAAAATGGAAATGATATTTTTAAACTTAATTAAGAAAATGCATAATATAATAGTAGGTGAAGAAAATGATAAAAAATAATATAATAGAAATGATTGGTAAAACTGATTTACTTTATTTAGAAAGGGTAAGTAAAAAGTTAAATAATAATATTTATGTGAAAGTTGAAGGAAACAATCCCTTTGGAAGCATTAAAGATAGAATTGCTTTAAAAATGATAGAAGAGGGAATAGCAAATAAAACAATAAATGAAAATACCATAGTTATTGAGGCAACAAGTGGAAATACTGGGATTGGTTTAGCGGGTGTATGTTTGTATAAAAGGTTAAAACTAATAATCGTAATGCCTGAAAATGTAAGCGAGGAAAGGATAAAAATATTAAAAGCGTATAAGGCAAAAATAATTCTAACTGATAAAAATAAAGGCATGCAAGGGGCTATTGAAAAAGTAAGCGAAATAGCAAGTAAGATAGAAAATCATTTTATTCCTAATCAATTTGAAAATAAAATGAATCCTTTAACTCATTATGAAACAACAGCTAAGGAACTTGATGAGGATTTAAAAAATATATATGCTATATGCTGTGGAATAGGAACTGGTGGAACAATTACTGGCATTGGAAAATATTTTAAAGAAAGAAAGCAAAAAACACTAATCATAGGAGTAGAACCAGCTGAAAGTGCAGTTATAAATGGGCATAAAAAAGGCCTTCATGGAATCGAAGGAATAGGAGCTGGTTTTATTCCTCAAACCTTAAATTTGTCATTTGTTGACAAAGTGTTCCCTGTTTCCACAGAAAACGCAAAGAAAACTTGTGAAGAACTGATAACAGAAGAGGCATTTTTCAGCGGAATTTCAAGCTGTGCTGCATTTTATGGGGTTAGAGAACTAATTAATCGCACAAAGTGCAAAAACGAAAATATCGCATTTTTGGCACCTGACTCTGGAATTAAATATTTGTCACGAATTGGTGAAAAAAATGAATGATTTAATAAATAATTTAATGAATTATAAACTAAAAAAACACACAAAGGTAAAAAGAGAAGAAATAATAGAACTATTAGATGAAATTAGATATATTATCTTTCCAAGATTTTATGAAGACATAAATATTAATGAAAAAGAATACTTTATACAAAAAATTTCTAATATTAAAGTATTACTAAGAAACAATATCGAAGATAGAGATTGTGAAAGAACAATCAATAACTTTATTAAAACAATTCCTATAATAAGAAACTATTTAGAAAAAGATATTGAGGCATTTACAGAAAATGATCCTGCAGCAACATCAATTGATGAGATAATACTATCATATCCTGGCTTATACGCTATAACAGTGTATCGCATTGCACACGAATTATATAAATTAAATATACTAGATATATCACGAATAATGACTGAAGAAGCACACAGCAAAACAGGAATAGACATTCATCCTGGAGCAACAATAAAAGATTATTTTTTTATAGACCACGGAACAGGAATAGTGATAGGCGAAACCACTGAAATAGGAAGCCACACAAAGATATACCAAGGAGTAACTTTAGGAGCTATATCGATAAATGACGCTCAAAAACTCAAAGGAATAAAAAGACATCCTACGATAGGCAATAATGTTACAATATATAGTGGGGCATGTATATTAGGAGGAAATACTGTTATTGGTGATAACGTAACAATAGGATGTAATGCTTTTATTACAAAATCAATTGAAAGTGGTCAAACAGTTATAAATAATACTAATGATTATATTATTAAAAATAGAATGATTAATGATAACAAGTAATTAATTAAAATAAAGAAGTTAAAACGTATTCGTTTAATCCTTTTGTTATAATTATTTTTCACAATTGTGAAAGAAGTACATATAAAAGGTATTTATTAATATTTCTAAATTCAATTACAATTTCTATTATGAAAAAAATAGTTTAATTACTTTTTAATGATTAAAACTATATAAAAACAAAAAAATCCTGATACAATTGCATCAAGATTAGATTGTTAAAATGTGCACCACTATCTATATTGATACAACAATTTGAGTATACCTTGTAAAAAGTGTTGTAATTGTTGCAATTGTCAATAAATTTAAATTTGCCGAACGTGTTATACGGGAGTTCCAACTTCAATCAGATTGCCGTCAGGGTCATAAAATCTGACAACCTTTTGTCCCCAGCTGTGTGTCATCAGGTGGTTGACATATTCGGTTTCAGGGTAGAGCATCTCAAGTCGCGCTGTAAATTTTTCTATATCGGACTCTTCAAAATATAATTCAAATTGATTGCTGTTTAGAATTATGCTTTTTTTCGTGAATTGTTCCCAATAACCCGATTCCTGTAAATACAAGTTATTTGTCAATTCCATATTTCCGTCGTTGTCTTGAAGCAGTTGAAATCCAAACATATCACGATAAAATTTTAGAGCACGATTACAATCTTTTACAACAATAAGCGTTCCTTTGTATTTCATATTAATGTACTATCCTCCTGAAATACTTATTTAATACCGATATTCACTAAGTTATAAGAAATATGCTGAGCGTAAACAGTAATTATCTAGTTAATCGGTATTGTGATTCTGCATATTTTATTTTTATAAAAACATCGTCATATAAATCGGTATACAAAGAAGTTCTCCGTCTTTTCGCAAATCTTTTGTGTACACCAAATATCTTTGACCTGTTTTTCCTGAAAACTTATCTACAAATGCATCTATTGAAGCATGAGTTTTATACCCCGACGATTTAACTTCAATAGGACACACCTTATTTCGTTTTGCAATTAAGAAATCTACTTCATAATTGTGTGTTGAGTTTTCTTTCGGGAATGTATAATAAAACAATTTATTACCATTAGCATAAAGCATTTGAGAAACTATATTCTCATATAGGTAGCCAAGATCGGTATCAAGCTTATCGCTTAATAGTTTTTCATAGATCACATTCTCCGTAAAATCTTTATCCATAAATGCTAGCGTTGTGAATAGACCCGTATCACCGACAAACATTTTATACTTGTTTATATCTTCATGTAACGACATACCAGCACTTGGATTATTCGCATGATATGCAACATTAACCGTTAATGAATCCTTCATATCAGCAATAATTCCAAGAACTCTATCATGCCTTTCATTAGGTATAACACTTGACACTTGATATCTTGATGCATTTTTAGCAAGTTCCGAAGGTATAGCAGAAAACATTAACGATGCTCTTCCTGTAGTATCAATTTTCCTAAAATCATCTTGATAAAGTTCCAAAATTGAACGCTTTACTTGATCTACTTTACTAAAATTGTTTGTATCTATATATTCGTTTACTGCTTGTGGCATTCCGCCAACTAACATATAAAGTCTAAAATCACGCATTAGTCTACGATTTACATCATCGCCAAGCGACATTTTATTCTCAAACGCAGTTCTAAGCATTGGAATTGTTGCTTTATCTCCTAATGCCCAACGGAACTCTTCATAATCCATAGGAACCATTTCAAGTCTTGTTTCTTCACTTGGAATAATAATGTTTTCAACATTCTTCTTTATAGAAAGTAATGAACCTGTTTCAATATAATCATATCTACCATCTTTAACCAAATGCTTTATTGCTTGCCTCGCAAGAGGTTCTTTTTGCACTTCATCAAAAATGATTACGGATTTTCTATTTTCCAAATTAATATGATATATAAGTTGCAAGCGTAAGAACAAATAATTCAAATCAGACAAATCCTTAAATAAGTTATGTACTTCTTTAGGAGCAATTGAAAAGTCGATAAAAATATAACTTAAATACTCTTTTTGTGCGAATTCCTCCGCAATCGTAGATTTACCAACACGTCTTGATCCTTTTATTAATATAGCAGTTTTTCCATTAGAATTTTTTGTAAATAGTATAATAAAACTATAGAAAAATGGTAATCTACATCTTAATAATT
>CAYMGD010000027.1:0-27259 GCA_964389905.1 uncultured Coprobacillus sp.
ATATAATTATGGAATATTTAAAAAGTGATTTTCAACACTTATCTATAATAGAACCTAATAAATAAAATTTTTAATTTGATTTAAAAAGCAAAATAGTTTATAATAAACATAAAGAGGATAAAAGAATATGAACAAGAAAAACTTACGTACTTTTGCTTTGAATGCTCGTAAGACCTTAACTTTAAAAATAGAAAATGAAGAAGTTGTTTTTAGAACTTTTTTATTTTATATTTATATAAGGTATATGAATGTTTCTGGTTATATTAGTATAAATATGAGCGACAAAAAGCAATATCAAGAAACACTTGTATCTTTACAAAAAGAGATGCCATCAGTTTTTTATGGCCAAAGCTTATATCTTTTAGATTATCTTAAAGATGATGTTCCAGATGAGGATTATAACTCGTTAGAAGTATTAGGATGGCTGTTTCAATATTTTAATATTTCCTTAAAGGATAAAGCTTTTGATTTGCCAAGAAATAATCAAAAGATTACTAGTGATAAATTATCTGTTGCAACTCAAGTGTTTACTCCTAAATGGATTGTCAAATATATGATAAATAATTCCTTAGGAATTTTAATTAATTCTCAAGAAAAAGAATACTTAATAAATGAAGATATCGAAGAGAATAAAGTAGCATTAGAAGAAATAAAGATTATTGATCCTTGTATGGGTACTGGTAATATCTTAATATATGCTTTTGAACTATTAATGAAAAATTATTTGAATCAAGGATATAATGAAACAAAAGCTTTTGAAACAATTGTTAGTAGGAATATATATGGAATAGAAATTGACAAAAGAGCTTATGAAGTAACTATGTTTTCCTTTCTAATGCTTGGAAAGAAGTACAAAGCCAATATAAAAACTTTTTCTAACATTTGTTTAATAGAAAACCAATTTGGTAGTTTATTAAGACAAACAAATAATAAGAAAATTAATGAAATACTTGCTGGAAAATATGATGTCGTTTGTACAAATCCTCCTTATATGGGTAGAAAAAACCTCAACAAGGAACTAAAAACTTTTGTTGAGGAAAACTATCCCCTCGGAAAATCAGAACTTTATGCAACATTTATTTTAAGATGTTTGGAACTAGTTAAACCATTAGGATTTGTTGGAATGATAACTATTCATTCCTGGATGTTTATAAGTTCATTTAAGGAATTACGAGAAAAAATAATAGATGATTATTATTTAACATCAATGATACATACGGGTGCTGGAACATTCGAAGATCTAAATAGCTTTAATGCCTTGGCGACAACTTTTGTTATCCAAAATGTTAAATCATCGAAAAAAACAATTTTTGTTAGATTAGCAAACTTTTATGATTACGAAAAGAAAAAAATTGAAGTATATAATTTAAATAATTATTATTATTTGAAAACAGAAGTCTTCAAAGATATTCCCAATAGCCCATTCATATATAACGAAAACCAAAAAGTATTTAACTTATTTAAAGAAAATCCTAGTTTAAAAAGCATTTTTCCAATTAGACAAGGAATTGCTACAGGAGATAACAATGAGTATGTTCGTTTGTGGTATGAAGTTCCTAAAGAAGAAATAAACTTTTCTGCCGCAAACATAACTGAAGCATTAAATTCTAATTATAAATATTTTCCTTATAACAAAGGAGGAAACTTCTGCAAATGGTTTGGTAATACTGAATATGTTATCAGATTTGATAAAGTTGCATATGATAAGTTAAGTAAACAAGGTAATCATTTACCTTCTAAACAATATTATTTTAAAAATGGTATTACTTGGTCATTATTTGGCTTTGAAAACTTTGGAGTTAAATACAAAGATAAAGGGTTCTTATTTGATGTTTCTGGTTCGTCGATGTTTGTTGAAGGGGATAAGTTATATTATGTACTTGCTTTTCTTGCTAGCAATTTGTGTTTTAAACTTTTATCAATACTAGCCCCAACTGTAAACTTTCAAGTTGGAAACATTGGCGATTTACCTTTTATTATGAACGAAAAATATCTTGATAGAATCAAGACATTAGTTCAAGAAAACATTAACCTATGTAAGGAAAACTGGAACAATCAAGATATATCATGGGACTTTATGATTTCCCCATTATTAAAATATAGCGATAGCAATTATTTAAAAGAATTATTTATAACATATTCACAAAGACAAAAAATGATGCATAATAAGCTCAAAGCAAATGAAGAAGAACTAAATCAAATATTTAATGAAATATATGATATTAACTGTACTGTACAGGTTCTTGATAGAGATAATTCAATTAAACTATTGGATGAAAAAAAAGAAATATGTAATTTTTTGAATTATCTTGTTGGTATAATTTTAGGAAGGTATCCTTTAGAAGGTTATACAAACCATAAATATATCAAATATCAAGATATAGCAGTTGAGATAGAAAGAATTTTAATAATAATTTTTGGTAAAGGAAATTTACAAAATAATCTTGATTATATCAATTCAAAGGTTAACATCAATAAATATTTTGCCAAAGATTTTATTCCATATTTGAATTCACGATTCCGTAAAAGACCAATTTATTATTATTTAGACATTGCTAATCATAAATATTTAATTAATATGAATAATATCGAATATTTTCTCAAAGATTTTGACTTAAATGATAAAATATTGGTAAAAAAAGATGATAGCATAAAAACAAAAATAGAAAAAATAGATTATTTTTTCAAAAACTATACCAAAATTTAATAAAATGTAGTATAATTATATATAATAATTTACGAAAGGTTTGAAAGTGTATGATAAGAATTAAAGATGTAATCGACAACATAACTACTGCAAAGATTATTGATGTAGCTGATCTTGATTACCTTGAAACAAAACCAAAAGAAGTGAAAAAGGCTTTGCTTAAGATATTAACAGCATACTCTGAAAACAAAAAAGTATTTTTCTCTAAAAATAAAAAAAAGAATAGTTATCTTTTTCCTTTAATGTATTCAGCTGAAAAACAAATAGTTGAGGCTTTTCCTTATATTTTGAAAAGTTTTGAAGTAAACAGCACAGAAGCATATGATTTATACGAGGATATCACTAATGATATTTCATCAATCATCTTTTTTACATTTGATGGTAATCATAAATTGTTAGAAACATTTATTGATAACGAGGAAATAGATGAAAGTATTCGCAACGAAGCTTTAATGGCTTATTTCAATCTTGTTAGTGAGAAGAAAATACATAAAAGAGTTTTTAATAATTTTATAACCAAAAAGCTAGAGCTTATGTCTGGTGATGTAACAGATGAAAAAGTAGAAATACTAACGTATATTGCTTTATATATTGCTGAATTTCACCTTTATTCATCAATTGATATAATGAAACAAATTGTATCAAGTGATTATTTTGATGAAACAATTGGTGGTGATTATGAGCATTATATCGATAAAATGTTCTCTTATGATGGTGTATGGAATATTAATACTATCTCACCAACATATAAATATATTGAAAGAGCATATTTATATCGTTTATATGATTTTCCTAATGGCTATGAACTAGAAGATAAAATGTCTACGGAGAGAATTAGTAAAAAGAAGCAAATGATGGAAGAATATATCTCGGCATGCAAAGTTGTGAAACCAAAGAATATTTCGAAGAACGATTTATGTTTCTGCGGTAGTGGCTTAAAATATCGTAACTGTTGTATGGGAAAAAGAGATGAAGCTTATATTTATCAAAGATTAGATAATTATTATGATCTATTAATTGATTATCCTGAAGTTAAAAACTTGGATAAAGATAGAAAAGGCTTATCTTCATTCTATTGCAAAGATGCCATTGATATGGATAAACTATTTTATAAGGCCTTTCATAATGTTAATGTTCCAGCTTATATTCCTCATAATTATGCTGAAGAAAACTTAATAAAAGCAGGATATATAATTGACGGCTTAGATATTGCTTATAAGATTATTAGAGAAAATAGAATCGAAGATGAAGAACTTTTCAATGAAAAATATATGATTCATTATGAGATATTCCCTTGTATAGATCAAGTGTATAAAATGATTCATGATGAACATTATCCTGTCCCACAACTAAACGAAAAGATTAAAGAACTTATTTATAGCATTAATAAATATTTCAAAGGAACTATACAGTAATGTGTAGTTTTTTTGTTTAAGGTTTATCTTTAAGATTTTTCTTTTAAAATTGCAAAAATTATTGAAAAAAATGCCGTAAATGATTATAATATTTATTAATTATTTTATAATAAAGTGAGATGACATTTATGAAAGATGCTTTTAAAAGAATAAGTTATTTTATCAAGAGAGAATGGAAAAAATATACTATATGTTGTTTCCTTTTGCTTGTAGTTTCAATTTTACCAGTTTTTCCTGCCCGTATATTGGGTAGTGCGATTGATGAAATTGCTAATGGCACGATAACGGCGGATAAACTTTTATCTTATGTACTATTATTATTTGTAATTCCTTTGGTAACATATATATTTAATATTTTTTATCATTATCTAATGAATGCTTTAGGTCATACATTATCGTATGAGCTTAGAGAAAAGTATATATCGCATTTGTTTGATTTAGATACTAAAGCATATGATAATTATTCGAAAGGTGATTTAATTGCTAGAGCAACTAATGATTTGCAAAATCTTACATTTCTTGCTACAACGTTTCTCCAAGAAATGGTTTATTATGTGGCTTTAATAATAGCATCTGTTGCTATGATGGCATCAATTAGCATATTATTAACAATATCTTCGGTTTTCTTTATGCCTTTTGCAATTTTCTTTCTTAATAAAAAACGCTTAGAAAAGCGTAAATATTACAAAAAACATAATGAAATATATTCTTCAATGACTGAGAATGTTTTAGAATCAATCGAAGGTGTTAAGACTGTTAGAGCTTATGGTCAAGAAGATGCTGATTATGCTAAAACAAAGAAGGCAATTGATGATGATGTTAATTCATGGTGGATAATACTTGATTTTGAAGCTTTCTTTCAACCATTTTTTGAATTAATATATGCTGTTGCTTATACTATTGCAATAGCATTAGGCTGTGTACTTGTTGTTAATAATAATATTTCCCCAGGAGATTTGGTTTCATTTCTTATTTATGTTGGAATGCTTTATTCACCACTTGTAGGCTTAAGTAATGTCTTAAATAATATCAATAATGTTGTAATAGCTGATAAGAGAGTAGAAGAGATTATGGAAATTGTTCCATCAGTTGTTGATGAAACTAAACCTAATCATATTAATTCCTTTAAGAAAATAGAATTTAAAAATGTTTCTTTTAAATATTCTTTTGAAGATTTTGAAGTAATCAAAAATATATCTTTTGAAATAAACTCAGGGGAAACGATAGGGATAGTTGGGCCAACAGGTTCTGGTAAGTCTACTTTGATAAGACAATTGCTAAGAGAGTTTAATGTCACTAATGGTAAGATTTTGATTGATGGAGATGATATTGAAGGATATTATATTAATGATATAAGATCTTTAGTTGGATATGTTCCTCAAAATCATATTCTCTTTCACCGAACAATTAATGATAACATTTTAATGGGAAATCCTTTAGCTTCAGAAACTACTATGCTTTCTGCGATCACCGCCGCAGACTTTCAAAAAGACCTTAACAATTTACCTTATGGCCGAGAAACAATGGTTGCTGAACAAGGAAATTCTCTTTCTGGTGGTCAACAACAACGCCTCTCTATTGCTCGAGCTTTAGTAAAAGATCCAGAAATTCTTATTTTAGATGATAGCTTAAGTGCTGTTGATGCGATAACCGAAGATAATATAATCAAAAATCTTAAGACAATGCGAAAAGATAAGACAAACATTATTATAAGTCATCGTTTTGCTAGCATTGCTCAAGCAGATAAAATAATTGTCTTAGAAAATGGAAAGATAACTGATACTGGTACTCATCAAGAATTAATGAAATATGATAATTGGTATAAAGAACAATACTTGAAACAAATCAAAGGTGATCGCAATGAGAAATTTTAAAAGGTTATTTAAGTTAATAAAAGGTTATTATCGTTTCTTAGCATTAAGTATTATTACAATCATAATAATCCAAGCTTTAGAGTTAGTTTCACCGCTTTTAGTCAAGAATGTATTAGATGAAGGTTTATCAGGTGTAGAATATCCTTGGATAGAAGTTTCAGAAATAAAAGATAACAAAACAATAGAATTTGCAAATCGTTACTATAAACAAACTCGTTACCAAAACGAAGATGATGTGGTTATAGGAGAGGCTAGTGTTGTAATAATTAAAAAGAATTTCTATTTAGTTAATGAAAAAGTAGAAGAAGGAACAATAGAACTAAAAGATGATAAACTTGTTATTACAAACAAAGATAATGTATTTAGTTATGATTATATTGTAATTCCTTCTAATGAAGTAAAAACTTTTTATAATCCTATTATAAAATTGATATGGATATTTATCATTTTAATAGCTTTAAAAACAATTCTTAAAATTCTTGCAACATATGTTCAAAGAATTTGCACTAATAAAGTGATTAATCACCTAGCACGTGAAGGGCGAACGATAGCCTTTAAAAGCGTTGAGAGATTGCCTTTAGCTGTTTTTGAGAGTGAACCTGCTGGTAAGACTGCTTCAAGAATTACTAAAGATGTTGATGGCTTAATAAACCTTTATAATCTTGTAATAAATACGTTCTTTAATGCTATTTTAAGTTTTATTTTTGCTTATGTGGGAATGTTTATGTTAAATCCTAAATTAGCTCTATTATCATTTTTGATATATCCTTTGGCTGCTCTATGGATATTTATATATTTAAAGTATCTAAAGAAAATTGCTGTAAAAGTTAACGAAACAAGAAGTTTAATCACTGCAAAAATAAATGAAATAATTAATGGTATACAAATATTACAAATATTTAATTTCAAAAAACAAACAATTGACGAATTTAATAAAATAAGTTTGGATTATAAAAATGAACAACTTAAAGAAGTTAAATTACATATCATTGGTGGATGGAATTTATTAAATATTGTTAGTGCCTTAGTAACTGTTTGTATAGTTTTATTCTTTGGCCTTCAAAAACTTAATGTTGGTGGTGTAGTTATTACAGCAGGACTAATCTATGCTTATAATGAATACTTATTAAAAATAATAAATCCTATCAATTTGTTTTTGACACAAATAAGTACCTTCGAACATGCTCATGTGCAAACTGATAGATTATATGCTCTTATTGATGGCAAGCAAGAAGATTATTCTAAAGAAATCATTCCTCGATATCAAGGAAATGTTGATTTTAAAAATGTTTCGTTTTCTTACGTTGATAATGAATATGTGTTAAAAAATGTTAGTTTCTCTATCAAAGCAGGCTCAATGGTTGGCTTGGTAGGTCACACTGGCTCAGGAAAATCATCATTAATGAATTTATTATTAAGGTTTTATGATTTAGAAGAAGGTAAAGGTAATATTTTAATGGATGGAACGGATATCAAAACATATTCTAAGAGAACATATCGAGAGCATATTGGAATTGTTCTTCAAGAACCTGTTTTGTTTCGTGGAACAATTGCTTCTAATATTCGCTTTGGAAAAAGCAATGTTACTGATGAACAAATTGAAGATGTTTTAAAGGCTATGGGTGGTGAAAGGTTATTATCAAAGTTTGAAAATGGAATAAACCAAGTAATTACTCGAGCAGGAAATAATATGAGTTCAGGAGAAAAACAAATAATTGCCTTAGCAAGAGCTATTATCCAAAATCCTGCCGTTCTTGTAATGGATGAAGCAACATCACATATAGATATAGAAACAGAAAATATCATTAAAAGAGGATTACAAATTGCGTGTGAAGGCCGAACAGTAATTGTTATTGCTCACCGCCTCTCAACAATATTTGATGCTGATAACATTATTGTTTTAGATCATGGCGAAAAAGTAGAAGAAGGAACACACGATGAACTATTAAAACAAAATGGTATTTATGCAAACATTTATCGTGCTCAAATTTCCTCAAGCAATTTATAAAAATGTCACCTTTTTATAGTTTTTAACGTTTTATTTATAAAGGAGGTATTAAGTTTATGTGTAAATTATCCGAAACCGAATTTGAAGAAAAATATAATTTATATTCTCAAGAACTCATGAATATTTGTTACGGATACACGAGAAATCGCGAAGACGCATTAGATATAATTCAAAATGTTTTTCTTAAACTCTTCAACAATAAAAAAACATTTCTCACCCAATCTGATGAAAAATATTGGTTAATTCGTGTAACAATAAATGAATGTAAAGATTTGTTTCGGAAAAAAGCAAGATATGTTTATCTTGAAGATGACATCATAAACTCAATGCCAGCAGAAAATAAAATCGAAGAATATAATGAACTTTACTTGCTTTCTCAAAAAGTTGCTGAACTTTCGGAAAAGTATCGAGTTGTTGTGATTTTATTTTATTATGATTCTCTTTCTATTAAAGATATTTCTCAAACTTTAAAAATTAGTGAAAGTGCTGTTAAGAAACGTCTAGAAAGGGCAAGAAAAATGTTAAAAAATGAAATGGAGAAATAATATGCTTGATGATTTAAAAAAAATAGTTCCTCAAATGGATGATAATGATTCTAAAAAAATCTATAATAACATAACTAAAGATAGTCAAAAAAAGCCAAAATATCATTTTACAAAAATTATTATTTTTGCAATGATAATTATTATGATAATACCAATAAGTGGACTAATAATTGATAAAAGCCTTGACAAAAAAACTGAAAATGAAAAAATGATACCTGATGATAATATTTTACCAGAAAACTTTTCTTATAAAGCAAAAGTAGTAGATGATATTTCATTGATAGGTATTGCGGTGTTTTCTGAGTTTGATAAGCAAGATACTTTAAAACTATCTAAATCATCTGTTACAATAGATAAAGATATATGCCTTTTATCAGATGATTTGAAAGTATCATATCCTTATGACTACATAAAAATAATTGAAGCTTATAAGTTTGAAATCGAAATAAATGATATTCCTAATGAAAAAATTAAAGAAATCATTGAAAATAGTTGTGGTTTAGGAAAATTAGAAGTAGTAGTTGGTGAATTCGAAACATATATTTCCTCAAATGGAATAAACATACCAGCTGTTCAAGATACATTAATTTCATTACGTGGTTATAATGGCTATTATACAATACTTGATGATTGTGGCCGTTTACAAAACAATATTTATACACGTATCTTTAGTTCTCACAAAAAACTTACTAACGAAGAAGTAAGTAAGGATTTCACTCCCCCAATTCTTTCAATAATTTTAGAAGAAAAGGAAGATGCAAGATGTATTTATTTTGAAATAAGTGATAATATAATGGGTTTTGATTATAATACAGAAATATTTTATATAAGTACTAGTCCTATAGAAAAGGTTTCTCGTAATACTTTATATGATGTAATGGAGTTAATCAAATTACCAACTAAAACTATAAATGCTACTATTTTAGAGATAAATTATGATGATAAAGTTATAAAAGTTCAAACAGCAAATAACTTAAAATATGTTTATTATGAGAATGTTGATGATATCAATTTAAATGATTTAAGGGCTGGAGATGAAATAATAGTGGAATATGATGATTACTTTGATGCATATAATCCAACTACTGTTAATGCTAATTCGATAAATAAAAACTAATAAAAAAGTATAGCTTGTATCGTTTGATACGAACTATACTTTTTATATACTATTTTGTAAGGAATACTTTATATGCTTGATATGTTTCGTAAACATCTGCTTTTGAAACAACTTCCCATGGGGCATGCATATTAAGTACAGGAACGCCACAATCGATAACATCCATATTGTAATTACCAAGAATGTAAGCGATAGTTCCGCCACCACCTTGGTCAACTTTGCCAAGTTCTGATGTTTGGAAGTAAATATCATTGTTATCCATAATATCTCGTAACCATGCAATATATTCTGGATTAGCATCGTTACAGCCACTCTTACCACGAGCACCAGTATATTTATTAAAAACAACACCTTTTCCTAAATATGCAGCGTTTTTAGAATCATTAACACCAGGATATAATGGATCAACACCAGCAGATACATCGCTAGAAAGCATTTTTGATTTTTCCAAAGTTTCACGAAGGTTTAATAGTGAATCCTTTCCAACAAGAGATAAGAGTTTTAGAATAGTATTTTCAAAGAAAACAGAACAAGCTCCCGTTGCTCCTACACTACCAATTTCCTCTTTATCAACAAGAATTGTGCAACAAGTATACTCTGGATTTTCAATATCCAAAAGAGCTCTAAGAGAAGTATAAGCGCATACTCTATCGTCATGACCATATCCAGCAATCATACTTCTATCTAAACCATAATCACGGGCTTTACCAGCAGGAACAACTTCAATTTCTGAACTTATGAAATCTTCTTCCTCAGTATTATATAAATTCTTTAATAGATTAAGAATATTATCCTTGACAGATTTAGTTTCTTCACCATCTTTAACAGTCATACTACCGATTGTTACATCAAGGTTTTCCCCTTCAATTACTTTAGCAGCTGTTTTTTGCATTTGTTCACCTGCTAAATGAATTAATAAGTCATTAATACCAAGAATAGGATCATCATCATTATCACCTATTGAAAAAGAAAGTTTTGTGCCATCTTTCTTTACAATATTACAATATAAGGCTAGAGGGAGAGTAACCCATTGGTACTTCTTAATTCCTCCATAGTAATGAGTATCAAGTAATGCAAAACCATCTTTTTCATATAATGGATTTTGCTTGATATCTAAACGTGGAGAATCAATATGAGCTCCTAAAATTCTTATTCCTTCTAATAAACTCTTTTTACCGATTACATATAAACATATATTTTTATCTTTGTTAATAAAATAAACTTTATCACCAGGATTAAGTGTTTTCTTATCACAAATATTAACAAAACCCTTTTCTTTAGCTAACTTTTCACTTTCAGAAACACAAAGTCTTTCTGTTTTAGCCTCACTAATAAATTCTTTGTATTCATCACAAAAAGTCATTAAGTCTTCAAGTTTTTCATTTGCATATTTTTCCCATACATTTTTACTGTACATAATAATTCCTCCTTAATTTGTCATATAGAATATTATAATTTAAAATAACAAAAAAATCAATATGAATATGTGTCAAAACATTATTATTTTTTGTATAATATTTTTAGTTATACATAAAGATTTAATCTGATACACAAAAACCTTTGACAAAATCGTCTTTTTACTGTATTATTAAATATATATAAGGAGGTAGTTATGAACATTTTATTTTTCTTAAAACAAAAGAATGACGTTGTATATCTTTATGAAGATGACACGCTTGAAAAAGCTTTAGAAAAGATATATCCTTATCGTTATACTGGTGTTCCTGTAATATCAAAAGATGATAAGTATATCGGTACAATTACTGAAGGTGATATTTTATGGTATCTAAAAAACCAAAACTTCAGTGAAGATGCAATGAAAACATTAATTAATGCTATTCCAAGACATCGAGACAATGTGCCAATTAAGGCAAACGAAAAGATGGCTAACTTACTTTCAAGATCTGTTGAGGAAAACTTTGTTCCTGTACTTGATGAAAAAGAAAGATTTTTAGGAATTATTACAAGAAAAGAAATAATAGAATATTTCTTTGAACACAATTTTATGGTATTATAGGTCTAATGGATATTCAATACGAATATCCTTTTACATATCGAGGTAAAATATGAAGAAATTATATGAAATATTAAAGAAAAACCAAGAAAATGAAATATTAATAGTTGGAAGTTATACATTAAAAAAAGAAGTATTAAAGAATTATTTGCATAAAAGAATTCAAAATATTAAATTTATAACTAAAAATAAACTTATTTCCGAACTTACTTTTACATACGATGATGAAGCTATTTATGCTCTTATGAAAGAATATGGATATTCTTATGATGTAAGTAAGTTATACTTAGATAATTTAAAATACATATATTTTGATGATTCTAATTTAGAACAAAGTGAGAAAGAAAAAATAAACTTCTTAAAAGAAATCTTTAGTTTTTTACTTAAAACAAAACATATATCATATAATAAAAACTATGGTAATTATTTAAAAGATTTCTCTAAAAAGCATAAATTATTAATTTGTGAAGATGTTCGAAAAGAAGATCAGTTTTTCCTAAAAGATATAAATTATACTTGTGTAAAAGAAGAAGTTCAAAGGAAAGCACTAAAAGCTGTGGTGTGCTCAACTTTCGAAGAGGAACTTTTCAATATGTTTGAAAAGATATCAGAACTAATAGATAATAAAACTAGTCCTAAAGATATATTAATAGTTTACAAAAATAGTGATAAAGATGAATTATTTAAAAGAATGTCTAAACTATATAATATTCCTATTAATTCTCTTTATCAAACATCACTAACTGAATATCCTATTGTAAATGAGTATTTGCAAGGTACGAATCCACATAATATAACTTTTAAAGAACAAATGCTAATAAATGAGATTTCTGAAAAAATAGAATGTGATGAGATATATTTAAATTATCTAAAAAGGAAATATCAAAGCAAAGTAATAAAAAGAACATATGAGGATGGCATAGATATTATATCTTTAGAAGACGTTAAATATTATGAAAATAAACACATTTTTATTTTAAATTGCAATCAAGGAAAACTTCTAAATTTAGTAAAAGATGAAGATTATTTGAAAGATAAAACAAAAGCTAAAATGGGAATTAATACTAGTGTTGATAATAATATCTATAGCAAGACTAATCTATTAGAAGCATTATATAGTGATAATAATATCTATCTATCTTTATCTAAAAATGACAAAAAACAAGAACTTTTTGAAGAAGTATTCATTAAAGAAGAAAATGTTCAAAAAGAAGACTTTAATTTGGCTTATTCAAAATATTCAAGTGATTATAATAAAGTGCTATTAACTAGATATTTAGATGATTATTACAAATATAATATTGTTAGAAAGGGTTTAAAAGAACTATATCATACTTATGATTGTCAATATAGAACTTTTAATAATAAATATAAATTTGAAAATAGTCAAAAAATACTTGCGATTCTTAATGGTGAAATTAAACTATCATATTCACAAGTTAATGAATATAACAAGTGCGCTTTTGCTTATTATCTTAAAAAAATATTGAAAATTGATAATGATAATAAAGATAGTTTTTCAGCTTTTTTAGGCTCTTTATATCATTATGTTTTATCTAAAGCTTTTATCAGTGATTTTGACTTTGAAAAGTGTTTTTCTGAGTTCATCGATAAAGAAATCAATAGCGGAAAAATAGAACTATGTGCTCGTGATAAATTTCTTTTAAAGAAGTTAAAAGAAGAACTTAAGTATATTATTGCCCAAATAAGCGAACAAAATAAATTTATCTTGTATAAAGAGGCAGCATATGAGAAAAGCGTAGAAATAAGCCGTAAAATACAATTTAAAGGTCAAGAGTTTAAGGCTATTTTTAGGGGGTTTATCGATAAAATATATTTTAAAGTTCTTGGTGATAAAAAGTATGTGGCGATTGTTGACTATAAGACAGGTAATGATGATTTAAATCTTGATTTTGTAAAGTATGGTTTGAATCTCCAATTACCAATATATCTATATCTTATAAAAAATCTAAAAGGCTTTGAGGAAAGCTTTGTATATGGTTTTTATTTACAAAACATCTTACATAACGAAATATCAGCAGAGACAGATGAAGAATACAAAAAGGAAAAAGCTAAAAGATTACAGTTAAATGGTTATTCATTAGATAACTTCCCTATAGAAGCTAAATTTGATGAAACAATGGAAAAAAGTTTGGTAATAAGTTCTATGAAAAAGAATAAAGATGGCAGTTACAGTAAAAATGCCAAAGTTCTAACAATAACTGAAATGAATAATTTATATGATACTGTTAGTGAAAAAATTGATGATGTATATAAAGGTATTCTAGATTGTAATTTTAATATTAATCCTAAATACATTTTTAATCAAGTTGATAGTTGTATTCATTGCAAATTCAAAGATATTTGTTATAAAAATGAGCAAGATTATATCGATTTAGAGTCAAAAAAAGTAAACTCGAAAGGAGAAAATGATGGCTTGGACTAATGATCAAATGAAAGCTATAACCTTAGATGGGCGTAATATTCTAACTAGTGCAGGTGCAGGTAGTGGGAAAACAGCAGTTTTAACCCAAAGAGTTATTGAAAAGGTTAAAGCTGGTATAAGTGTTGATAAGCTTTTGATTTTAACTTTTACTAATTTAGCTGCACTAGAAATGAAAGATCGTATTCGCAAAGCTTTGAAAAAGTATCCTGAGTATAAAGATGAAGTTGATAAGCTTGATTCAGCTTATATTTCGACTTTCGATAGTTTTTCTTTGGCGCTTGTGAAGAAATATCATTATATATTAAACATTGATAAAGATATATCTATTACTCCTGAAGCTGTTTTGAGTACATATAGTATTAAGGCAATTGATGAGATATTTGATTTCCTATATAATGAGAATAATGATGATTTCTTACAATTAATTGAAGACTTTTGTATGAAAAATGATGATGATATCAAGAAAAGTATTCTTCGTATTAATAATACTTTAGATTCAATAGTTAATAAAGAAAAATATTTACAAGATTACTTTTATAATGTTACAAATTTCTCACTAGAATTATTTAATGATAAATTAAAGAAGTATATTGAAGAATATCAGGGAATAGTTACAAGTAAAATGCAAAATTTACTTCCTTTTATAGATAATTTGCTTGAGGAAGCAGATCCTGACTTTAGTCAAATAAATGATTTTAAAAATTTAGTGATTTATGAAAAAGATTATTATAAGATATGTCAATTTATGGAAGAAAGTGATTCGTATTTTCCTCGTAAAAATAAAAACTGTTCAGATGGATATTCTGAAGCAAAAAGTGTTCTAAAAAAAGAAATTGATAAAATTAAGGAATTTTTAAAACTAAAATCATATGGTGATTTTGAAAATCAAATCATAAAAACTAAAAGCAATGAAAAAGTTATTGTTGAAATCTTAATTAAACTAAATGATAAAATAAATGAATATAAAAAACAAAACAAACTATATACTTTTTATGATATTGCCAAACTTGCTATAAAGTTAGTTCAGGATAATGAAAATATTCGAGAGGAACTAAAAAATGATTTCTACGAGATAATGGTTGATGAATATCAGGATACATCAGATATTCAAGAAACACTTATTGACTTAATCAGCAATAATAATGTTTATCGCGTAGGAGATGTAAAACAATCAATATATCGCTTCCGAAATGCCAATCCTAATCTTTTTATGGACAAATATAATAGTTACAAAGATAGCGATGAAGATTATTCTGAAACTGATAGCGTAAAAATAGATTTAAAGGTGAATTTCCGTTCAAGGGAAAATGTTATCTCAGGGATAAATGATATATTTTCTCTCATAATGACAGAAGAGTTCGGGGGAGCAAACTATTCATCGTCGCACAAAATGGATTACGGAAATAAAAGTTATGATGAAGTTTCTGGCAGTTTGTACGATACGGAAGTCATCAATTATCACCCTTTAATGGAACAAGATGATAAAGTTCATGGCTACAGAAACTCAGAAATTGAAGCATTTATTATTGCTTCGGATATAAAAAAAAGAATAGAAGAAGGTTTTTTAATCTTTGATAAAGAAGAAAAAGTCTTTCGAAAAATAACATATTCAGATTTTGCAATTTTAGTTGATAAAAGTAACGACTTCGAAACATTTAAGAAAATATTTGAATTTGAAAAAATACCATTAAGTATTTACAAAAGTGAATCATTATTATCAGGAAACAATTTGACAATAATAAATAATATATTAGAATTCATTGTTAAGGTAAAAAATAAAGAATATGATGAAAGATTTAAGCATTTATTTGTTTCTTTAGCTCGTAGTTTCTTATTTGAAATGAATGATGAAGATATATTTGATATCATCAAGGACAATTTGATATTCCAAACATCAATTTACCAAAAGGCATATAATATTGCTAATGAACTATCTACTTCCAGCAATATTGATATTTTAAATGCTGTTTGCAATGAGTTTGCAATTGTTTCTTTAGCACCTAAAATTGCTGGTATTGATAAATTACTTGCTGATATTGATTCTATACAAATACTTGCTGATTCTTTAAATAAAGCAAATATGTATATCGAAGATTTAGTAAATTTAATAAATGAAATTAAAGAAAATGGCATTAAGTTAGAATATGATACATTTATTGATACAAGCTCAGCTGTAAAAATGATGACAATCCATAAATCTAAAGGATTAGAGTTTCCTATTTGCTATTTTCCAGGATTAAGTAGTGCTTTCAACGAATTAGAAAATAAAGCTCGATTTGTTTTTGATCGTGAAATCGGTGTTATTTGTCCTTACTTTGAAAATGGCATTAAGGAGACTTTCCTAAAAGACATATTCAAGGAAAAGAACAAACTCCAAGAAAGATCCGAAAAAGTTAGACTATTCTATGTTGCTCTTACAAGAGCAAGAGAAAAGATAATCTTTGTTGATGATATAAATGATGAGAAAAAAACCAAATTGTCATTTAAAGATGCTCGTTCATACAAAGAATATTTACAAATTTTATATGGAAAAGTACCTTTTGTATATAATAATATTGATGATGTTAATTTAAACAAAGAATATAAATATCCTAAAGAAAATGAATTAATTGCTTCTAATGATGATATGATTATTGAAACAAAAAACTTACATCTTTCAAATAAGGTTTTAGAAAAAACAAAGATAGGATTTTCAAAACATTTAGAAGAAGATGTAAAAGAAGAAATCATCAAAAAAGGAACAGAGGTACATAATTTGCTGGAAATAATTGATTTTAAAAATATTAATCTTGATACATTAGATATAAATGAAAATGAGAGATTTATTATTACAAAATTACTTTTATCAAATTTATTTAAAAAGTTAATTTTTGAAAATAAAAAGGTAAAAATATACAAAGAATATGAATTTATCGATGGCGATAGAGATGGTGTTATCGATTTATTATTAGAAAATGATGATGAGTTTATAATAATAGATTATAAACTATCAAATATTGATGATAATAATTATGACATTCAAGTACGAGGGTATATGGATTATATCTCTAAAATGACGGATAAAACTGTCAAAGGATATTTGTATTCGCTTTTAAAAGGGACATATCGTGAAATAAAGTTTTTATAAAGAGAACTAAGTTGTAAAAGACTTAGTTTTTTTATAGCTATATATTATTAAAATGTCATAAAAACTTTTGTGAAAGATATTGAAATTATGACAAAAAGATTGTATAATAAACATAAATAAAAATAAAAGGAGACTAAATATATGAATAATGAATGTTTAGGTCAAAGAATTAAAGAATTACGGGAACAGTCTCATCTTAGTCAAAGTCAGGTAGCAGCATATCTAAATATTGACCAAAGTTATTTATCAAAAATTGAGTCTGGTGAACGTATGATTACAGTTGATCATATGGAGCGTTTAGCCGAATTGTATGGTTGTACTTTTGAAGAGTTAAATAGTTTTGAAACTAGGGTTGAACAATTAAAGATTTCATTTCGTGCAAAAGAAATTACCATCGAAGATATGAATATTATTTCTGAGATAAATCATATTGCTGCTAATAGCAAATATATGGCTAAATTGCTTGGAGGTGAAAAACAATGAATAATATTGAAATAAATGCCAAAGCAATTGAATTGCGAAAACGTTTTGATGTAGATGAAAACTCATATGTAGATATTTTTTTATTAGCAAGTAAAATTCCATATTTATCAGTAATGCTTTACCCAATGGGAGAACGTATTAGTGGTATTTGTATAAAAAATGATAAAGCTAATTTAATAGCTATTAATTCTTCAATGTCATATGGAAGACAAAGATATTCATTAGCCCATGAATTTTATCACCTATTTTATGAAGATAGTGGCATTTCAATCAGCGGCAAAACATTTGAAACAAATAATGAAAACGAAAAGATAGCAAATAAGTTTGCATCATACTTTCTTGCTCCATATAATGCTCTTAGATCTTTAATTCAAAAAATAGATTTAGAGAAATTATCAAAAAAGGATGTGATTTCCCTTGAACAAAGTTTTGGCATAAGTCATCAAGCAATTTTACGTCGACTAGTAGAAGATGGATTCATAAAACAAAATATTGCAAAAAAAATGGAAGGTAATGTACTTTCTTGTGCACGAAAATATGGTTATGATGACAAACTTTATGTATCAACAGATAAGGAAAAAGAAAAGAAAGTATATGGAAATTATATTATGCAAGCAGATAAATTAAAGGAACTGGGAATTATAAGTATTGGAAAATATGAAGAATTACTACTTGAAGCATTTCGTTATGATATAGTATATGGAGAAGAAGGTGACGAAGCAATTGATGATTGATTGTTATTTTTTTGATACTGATTGTATTTCTGCTTTTTTATGGGTGAAAAATGAAAGTATTCTTGCAAAATTATATTTTGGAAAAATCATTTTACCGAAACAAGTTTATGATGAAATTACAAAAGTTCCACTATTACTTTGGCGAATAGATAAAATGAAAAACGATGGAGTACTTATTGTTAGAGGCATAGAAGTGAATACTAAAGAATATAATGAGTACTATAAATTAGCGATTGCACCTCTACCTGGAGAAAAAGTTATAGGTAAAGGAGAAGCCGCAGCTATTGTTATGGCGAAAAATAATAATGGAGTACTTGCAAGCAATAATCTTAGAGATATAAAAAAGTATGTAGAGGAATATAGCTTAGTTCATATTACAACAGGAGATATTCTCGTTGAGGCACTTAAACAAGGTATCATCAGCGAGTCTGATGGTAATGAGATATGGGCTAATATGCTTGCAAAAAAACGAATGTTGCCTTCTAATTCTTTTTCTGATTATCTAAAATCATTGAAATAGAAATTTATAGAAAATAGAAATATTATATTCATTTTAAAATATATGTGTAGTATGAATCTTGAGCGATTGTGAACTACATTTTTCATAAATAGTATCATCTAAAAATTAATAATAAACATAGATAATATATAATTGTACTTTTTTTATGAAAGCGCCTGAAGTTTAATTCCTTCAGTGCTTTTTAATTTTTAAAAAAAAGGCTTAACTTTGATCTATAGTCTATTTTATATTTGCTATAATATTTTTATTCCTTTGTAAATATATTTTTATGAGGAGGAGTATTTTGAACAAAATAATCAAGTATATAATTATAGGTTTAGTGCAGGGAATTAGTGAAATATTACCGATATCATCAAGTGCTCATTTAATTATTTGTGAGGAATTATTAAATGTAAAAAGTCAAGGTTTATTCTTGGAGGTATTTCTTCATCTTGCAAGTTTATTAGCTATTATAATATATGAGAGAAAGGAAATCATTTTTCTCATAAAAGGTTTTTTTAAGTATATTTTTGGTGAAAAAACATACAAAAAACAATTTCTTTTCGTTATTTATTTAATAATAGCAACAATTCCTTTAGTGATTTTTACTCTAGTCTTTGAAAAAACTATTGAATATGTTTCATCATCACTTTTATTAATAGGAATATTTTTAGTTATTAATGGTTTAATGTTAAACATATTTGAAAGCAATAATAAATTACATAACGAAATAAATGTTAAAGATGCGATTGTGATAGGATTATTTCAAAGTGTTGGAGCTTTTGCTGGTATTTCTCGTAGTGGTTCGTGTTTTTGCGGAGGGACAGCTAGGGGATTAGCAGCAGAAGAAAAACGAAGGTTTGTTTTCTTATTATTTATTCCTGTTATGTTAGGCGCATTAGTAAAAACATTTTGGAATTTTAGTACTATTTATGTAACTGATATTACTTTGTATGGATTAAGTTTTATTATTGCTGCCATATCAACATATTGTTCTTTAATTATTTTCAAAAATATTATCGAAAAAGGGAAAATTAAATATTTTGGTTATTACACTTTTATACTTGGAATTATTGTAATTATATGGAAAATATAAATAAAATATTTTATAACTTTTAAAAATCTTAGATGGTTATTTTATTTAGTACTTAGACATATAAATTAGTAGAGGTAAAATATGATAGGAAAAAATAAGATGGCAAATCTCTATAGTGTGGCAAGTGAATTTATTAATCCTCATAAAATTATAGAGATTAAAGAGATTAATTCAGGACATATAAATGATACTTATTTAATAATTATGCCTGAAGCACAATATATTCTTCAAAAAATAAATACTAATGTGTTTAGTAGTCCCTTTGGAATGATGCATAATATTCAAGAAGTTACTGAATTTATCAGAAAGAAAGTAATTTATGAAGGTAATAATCCTCGAAGAGCAGTATTAAATATTGTTAAGACTAAATATGGTCAAACTCTAGCAATCAAAAAAGATAAATATTATCGAATGCTTGAATATATAACCAATTCAATATCGTATGATATGGTTCCTTCCAAAGAAATATTTTCGGAAATGGGTCGTGCAGTAGGAGCTTTTCAAAAACTAATTCAAGGGTTCCCTCCACATGTACTCGATGAAACTATTCAAAATTTTCATAATACACCACATCGATATAAACAGTTGCAATTATCACTAAAAATCAATTATCAGAATCGTGTAAAAGAAGTAACTCAAGAAGTCTCTTTTTTTCAAAAGAATAAAACTTTTTATAATTTAATAATAAATAAGCTTAAGAATAAAGAAATACCATCACGAGTAACCCATAATGATACTAAACCAAGTAATGTATTATTTGATAATCAAACGCATAAAGCTTTGTGTATGATTGATTTAGATACAGTAATGAAAGGCTCTATTGTTTATGACTATGGTGATGCCTTACGAATTGGCGCATCTTATGCCAAAGAAGATGAAGAAGACCTAGAAAAAGTAACTATAAATCTTGAATATATTCAGGCATTTACTCTTGCCTTTTTAAAAGAAGTAAAAGAAGTAATAACAGCAGCAGAAGTGAAATTGCTATATTATGGATATTATTTAATGACTATAGAAGTTGCAATGAGATTTCTCACCGATTATTTGAATGGAGATATATATTTCAAAAAACAATACGAAAAACATAATTTGGTTCGTTCTCGTAATCAAATAAAAATATGTTATGAAATTTTAAAAGAAGGAAATAATATCATAAATATCATAAATCAGAGTCTAAAGAGTTTGCATTATGGAAAAAGATATTTAATAAGAAAGGAAGATTTAATAACTTGGTAGCGGTAGTTCTAGCAGCAGGAAAAGGCACAAGAATGGGTGGAGATGTTCCCAAGTGTTGCATAAAGATAAATGATAAAGAAATGATAAATATTTTGCTGGAAACAATTGAAAAAACGGTGATAGAAAGAATAATTATAGTTGTGGGATATAAGGCTGAGGAAGTTTTGAAAGCAACTAAAAACAAATATGTTTATTGTTACCAGGAAAAGCAGTTAGGAACTGCTAATGCTCTAATGCGCGCAAAAAGTTACCTAAAAGCAGAAGATGATATAATTGTTTTTTTAGCAGATATGCCTTTTGTCTCACAAAAAATAATTGATGAATTAATTAAGCACCATTTGCAAGAAGGAAATGATATCACTTTAGTAACAAATACTATAGCAAATCCGCAAGGTTATGGGAGAATTGTATATAATAATAAAGGGTTTAGAATTGTTGAAGAGAAAGAAGCAGATGATGAAGTTAAGAAAATTCAAGTAATTAACACAGGACTTTTTATCGGTAAGGCAAAAATAATATTTAGTTTGCTTAAGAAAATAAATAACAATAATGAAAGTCATGAATATTATTTAACTAGTATATTTAATGAAAATGATAATTATAAGATTGGCACATTGAATTACAAAAATGATTATCATTTGTTAGGAATTAATAATTTTGATGATTTGTTATATCTTAAAAGTTTTTTTCATTGATAAAAGAAAAGATTAATAGTATAATTAAATTAATCTTTTTATATTAAAAAGATGTCATTTAAGGCATCTTTTATAATTGGAGAAGATATGAAACTAAGTACAAATTATAATGGAATAATCTAAAAAAAGTAAGAATTATGATATTTTCTTACTTGTGCTAACTAATATACCCATTTGAAACATTGTTATAAGGAGACTACTCCCTCCATAACTAAATAGTGGTAGTGTAATGCCTGTAACAGGAAGTAAACCAACAACAACGCCGACATTAATAAAAACTTGAGTTGCTAATGATATTGCTATTCCAATACTTAAAAACTTCAAAAAATAGTTTTCAGCTTTCATACCATTTCTAATTCCTCTATAAACAATAATAAAATATAAAGCTAAAACAATTAATCCTCCAATTAAACCCATTTCCTCGAGAACAATAGCAAAAATAAAATCATTTTGTGGCTCAGGAAGGAAAAAGTGCTTTTGAATAGATTTATTGTATCCGTGTCCTAACAAACCACCAGGTGTAATCGCAAATAGTGATTGGATGCCTTGAAAACCACTACCCAAGGGATCTTCCCAAGGGTTGATGAAAGCAGTTATTCGTTCTAAGCGATATGGGGCTGAAAGAATTAGAAAGACAATGCCAGCTAATCCAATACCAATAATAACGAAGAAATACTTTAAGGGAACACCACTAATAAATATTAGAATCAATGCTGATAAGACAATAACTAAACCTGTTCCAAAATCAGGTTGCAACATAATAATTAGAAAAACAACAATAGATAGGCTAAAGATCATTAGAAAAGATTTAAATGATTTCAGTTCTTTGTAATTTTTTGAAAGATATTTAGCATATAAACCAATTAAACCAATTTTCATAAACTCTGATGGTTGAATTGAAAATCCTAATATACTAATCCAACTTCGAGCTCCTCCACGAACACTACCGATTCCAGGAATCAAAACAATAATTAGAAGTACTAAACAAAAGATAAAAATTATAGATACTTTGCTTTCATATTTATTAATATCATATCGTGAAGTAAAATACATTACAAAATATGATAAAGCAAGAAATAGTCCTTGACGCTTCAGATAATAGAAACTGTCACCATAGTTTTCTAATGCTACAACATTACTAGCACTATAGACCATTGCTAAACCAAATATTGATAGCGCAATGATAGAAAAAAGTAAGAGATAATCGTATTTATAATTATCTTTGTTGACATTATTCTTTTTAAATAACATAATACATCATTAATATATATTAATAAAACTTTAAATATATCACTATTTAATTAAAAAATTAAGGAGGTTACAATGATAGGTTTTTTAGTTGATTTAGGCAAAACAATAGTTGATAATAAAGGTTATGATTATACATCAGCTTTAAGGAAAGTATATGATATGACAGATAAGAATGTACCATTTGATGATTTATATGCAAAAGAAAAAATAATTCATAATTATTTATTTCCTGAAAGAAGAATAAATAATATAGAAATTGTTTTTGATAAATACATTGAAATGGTTTTAAAGGTTTCAGGATTAAACTATTCAAAAACAAAAGAGGAACTTGAAGATTGTTTTTTTAATGAAATAACGAAATATGAAGGAATATATGAAAACGCTGACAAGTTTCTTAAATATTTAAAGAAACGAAATGTTTCAATTATTGCTGTCTCAAATTCATGTTTTTCTAGTAGAGCCTTAAAAGAAGGCTTGAAAAAGTTAGATATTTTAGATTATTTTGATGATGTAATAAGCAGTGCTGATGTTTTATATACTAAACCAGATAAACGTATTTTTGAAGAAGCAATTGATAAAATGCTATTAAAAGGTGTTACAAAAGAGAATATGTATTTTTTGGGGAATGATTATAACTGTGATATCATTGGAGCAAATAATGTTAATTTAAAACCAATTTGGATTAATGTTAACAAAAGTCTTGATGAAGAAAAAATTGCATTTTTAAATGTTTTATCCTACGAAGAATTAATAGGTATTTTAGAAAAATTAATATAAGATTTTTTGTTATGTTATCTAACCTAAAGTTATATAATGTAATGAAAGATTATGATAAAAGAAAAAATATTTGTTCTTGCTGGAGGAACATTAGGACATATAAATCCAGCCCTTGTTATTTCCAAAAAACTTTCTGAAGAAGGCTTTAGTATTATTTTTATAACGACTAATAATCACGTTATAAGAGAAGAATATATTGATGAAGTTGTATATTATAATTCTCGAGGGTTATCTCGAAAGAATATTTTTAAAAATATTAAAAACTTTTTTGTGAATATTAATATATATAGAAAGATAAGAAAACTAATGAAAGAATATAAACCTGTCTTCTGTTTAGGAATGGGTGGAAGCATTAGTACTTTAGGCATCCTTTCGGGAATTAACTCTCATATCAAATGTGCTATTCATGAGCAAAATGCTGTTATGGGACTTGGAAATAAAATTGTTTCAAAAAGAGTAGAAACTGTCTTTACAAGCTATGATATGGGAAAGTATCAATATGTTGGAAATCCCTTAGAAAGTGAATGCTATAATGCAAAAACAGAAAGAAAAAAAGAAGATGTAGTTATATTTGGTGGTAGTAATGGAAGTGATGCCATAAATGATTTTTTTATTAATAACCAAAATCTTTTTTCATGGATAGATGGAAAAATATATTTATTTACTGGAACTAAATATTATGAAAAAAACCAAGCGAAAATTATTAAAGCACAAAGTGAAAAATTTATTATAAAAGATAAAACAAATAATATGAAAAGTTTTTACGAAAAAGCTTATATTGTTATTTGCCGAGGTGGAGCAGGGAGCATTTCGGAGCTTCTTGGTTATGGCTTATTAGGAGTAGTTATTCCTAGTCCAAATGTAACTGGTAATCATCAATATTACAATGCATTATATTATCACAAAAAAGAATGTTTAGAGATGATTTGTGAGAATAATTTAAATCAAGAAAGTATTATTAATGCAGTTAATAAACTTTTAGTAAACAAGCACAAGTATTTAAATAATATTGAAAATAATCTTCATAAAAAGAGTAGTGATAATATTGTGAGAAGTGTAATTGAGATAATAGATAAGAAGGGAAATAAATGAAAGAATTAAAGAAATTTATTTTAGAAAATGAATTAGGGGAGTATTATGAGAACATATCATTTAAGTCTTTAACAACAATAAAATGTGGAGGTAATATTGCTTTAGTATTCTATCCATATACAATTAAATATTTCATTAAATTTTATGAATATATCCAAAAGAAAGGTATTCCTTATTTTATAATAGGAAATGGTAGTAATTTATTAGCAAGTGATAAAGCATACGAGGGAGTGGTTATATCTTTTAAAAAATTAAAAGATAAAATTGCTTTTGAAAGTTATAAAAATGAAACTTTACTTCGGGTTCACGCAGGAATTCAATGTCCAGTATTTGCTCATATCCTAACTGATAGATTCTTGACTGGTGGTGAAGCTCTAGCAACAATTCCAGCAACTATTGGGGGAGTAGTAGCAATGAATGCTTCGTGCTATGATTATAAAACTTCAGATTATTTATTAAGAGCATTAATAATAGATGAAGACGGAATTAGGTGGTATAAAAATTATGAACTAGAACTTGCCTATCGTAAAAGTATTGTTCTAAAAAGAAAGATGATTGTCTTAGGCGCTGAATTTGTCTTTCCTAAAGGACGAATAGAAAATATAATACGAAAAACAAAACAGTTAAAAGAAGAACGGAAAACAACTCAGCCAATTGGTTTGTATAGTGCTGGTTCTACTTTTAAAAATCCTGATAATGATAAAGCATGGAAATTAATTTCTGAGGCAGGTCTCCAGGGGTATCAATATAAAGATGTAATGATTTCATCAGAACACGCTAATTATATTGTGAATTTAGGTAAAGCTGAAAGTAATGACGTTTTGAAGGTTATAAAACACATTAAAGAAACTGTAAAAAGCAAAAAAGGAATTGATTTAGAAGAAGAGTGGGTTTTCTTCAATTTTAAAGAATAAAAAACTAAAAAATTTATAAACTTTCTATTTATTTTTATTATTAAACGTGGTATAATAATATAAAAAGAATGACTTAAAAAAGGAGGAATTACTTATGGTAGAACAAGAAACATTTGGTGAAAAACCGATTATAAAAGTAGTAGGCGTTGGTGGTGGTGGTGGTAATGCCATTAACCGTATGATTGAAAATGATGTTAAAGGTGTAGATTTTATTTCCATAAATACAGACTCACAAGTCCTCCGTTTATCTAAGTCTGAATATAGAATGCAAATAGGTAAACAATTAACTAAAGGTCTTGGTGCTGGTGCTGATCCTAGTGTAGGAGAAAAAGCAGCTCTTGAGAATGAAGAAGAAATAAAAGATTTATTGCGTGGAAGCGATATGGTTTTTGTTACAGCTGGAATGGGTGGAGGAACTGGTACTGGTGCTGCCCCTGTTGTAGCGAAGATTAGTAAAGACTTAGGATGTCTTACTGTTGGAATCGTTACAAAACCTTTTACTTTTGAAGGTAAGAAACGTATGAATCAAGCTATCGAGGGAATTGAAAAACTTCGTCAATATGTTGATACTTTAATCGTTATTCCTAATGATAAAGTATTAAAAGTTATTGATCCAAAAACATCAATGCTTGAAGCATTTAAAGAAGTTGACCATGTATTAAGACGTGGTGTTCAAGGAATTGCGGAGATTGTAACTGTTCCTGGACTAATCAATGTTGACTTTGCTGACGTACGTAATGTAATGAAAGGTAAAGGAACAACTGCTCTTATGGGTATCGGTATTGGCCAAGGTGAAAATCGTGCTGTTGAAGCAGCAAGAAAAGCAATTTGCAGTCCACTTCTTGAAATAGATATTAATGGCGCAACTAATGCAATTGTATTCATTACAAGTGATGTTGACATTTCATTCGAAGAAGTTATGACAGTAATGAATGAAATAAGAAGTGCATCTAGTTCTGAAATTGATATCGTTTATGGAACAGGATTTAATATGGATTTACGTGGAGAATTAATTGTTACTGTTATTGCTACAGGATATGATGGTCACGACAAACCAGAAAGTGATACTAACAAACCATCAAACAACGGTTCAAAAGTTGTTGTACAAAAGAACCAAGCAGGAGATACTCCAGTTGGTCCTGGATGGTTAATCAATGATTTTCAAAAGAAATAGTTTATTAAAACTTGAGTGAGTTCTCAAGTTTTTTTTGTTTTTAAACCTATTCTTG
>CAYMGD010000028.1:0-19805 GCA_964389905.1 uncultured Coprobacillus sp.
ATGGTCAAAATGAAAATACATTAAAATATAATTTGGATAATTTTAATAAAATACTAAATTCTGGGAATTGGGTAAGGAGAGTTTTTGTTAGAAAACTAACATCGCCGTATGGTGAACAATTTGATAATTATAGTGAAGAAGATTTAAAAGAGTTTAATCTTTGGAGTAAAACAATTGAAGATGAATTTATTTTGCCGATGTTAAAGGCGGTTTTTCCAATAGGGCTAGAGATTAGTGAATTAAGAATGGAAATGTATAAAGATGGTAATTCAATTTTAAGACAAATGGGTACTTGTCCAGTAAGAGTTGTAATTTTAGATAGTAAATTAAATTTAGATGAATTTTATAAAGTTAAAGTAGTTGGGTATATTGGAAATAGAACAATTATTGGAGAAATCATATGAAAAGAATAGGTTTATTAATTCCTAAAACTAATTTGACTGTAGAATATGAGTTACAAATACTTTTTAGTAAAGGATATTTTAATATTGAAAAAAGTGTGTTTTATGTATCTAAATTAGATTATAAAACAAGTTATAAGGAAGATAAATCAAAGTTCTTAAAAGATCTTGCCGTTGATATAGGGAATAAGAAAAAAGATTTGGAATATTTAGGAGTAGATTATAGTGCATTCTTTTGTACTACTTCTGCACTAGAAAATGGTGTAGAAGTAGTAAATCCAACTACTTCATTAATTGAAGAAGCAAAAATAAGGAATGTTAAGAACTGCTTATTAATAACTCCATATAATGATAACTTGGGAAATGAAGTAGCAAAAATGCTTGAAGAAAATGAAATTAAGGTTATTAAAAATATAAATTTAAATTTATTACATACAGCAGACTACTTTAATTATGGAGTAAATAAATTAGAAAAATTAATTGAAGATAATTACTCAAAAGAATATGAAAATATTATCATATCTTGTACAAATTTACCTACAATTGGTGTAATAGAAAAATTAGAAAATATGTTAAATATACAAATAATTTCAAGTAATTCAAGTTTGTTTTCTAAGATTAAAAGAGATAATAATATCTAAAGGAGGGAAGGATGACAAAAGAAGAATTTAAACAAATTATTGATATATGTAGTAATCAAAAAGAAGTAAGAGAGGCTGTTAAAAAGAATCATGATAACAATTTATGGTGGCCGTTAGAAGTTGATGATTATCGTAAAAGATTGTTAATTGCTGGTCTTTCTACTAGAATTTCTTATAATATGATAGATAGTTATAGAAAAGTAATAAATGATTTGAATAGTTATACTTATGATGAAATTAAAAATATGACAGAAGACGAAATTGTTAATATAATAAAAGGATTAGGACTATCAAACACAAGATATAAGTATTTATCATCGATGATTGCATTTATAGAGAAATATGATAATGAAATTAAAACACTATCAAATGATGAACTTATTAAGCTAATTGCTGATAATGTTAGTGGAGCCTCTTATAAAGTAGCACAATGTTGTGTTTTATATATAAGAGGATACTATTCAGGAATAATGCCAGTTGATAGTGGGATGAAGGATGTAGAATTACCTTGTTTGGGATTTGAACAATATAAAAATGCAATAGGACATGATATTTTGCGAAAAGAATTAGAAACACTTACAAAAGATAATGATATGGAAAAAATAATAAAACAAAATGGTTATGAAGAGCTTAAAATTGATGATTATAATAATGCAACATGGTTCTGTCATTTGGTTCTTATTTATTATAAGCGTTATTTTTGTAATAAACATAATCCTGATAGTTGTCCATTAAAAGACTGTGTTGAAATAAAATGTAAATGTAGAAAATAATACTGTTAAGGGGGAAATTATAATGTTAATAATAGAAGGTATTGATGGTGTTGGAAAAACAACATTAGTTGAATATTTACAAGGTTATGGAATGAAAAAATACCATTTTGATTATGATTCAAAAAATATGGATTTATTCACGAAATATATGAGGGTTTTACTAGAAGATAATAATAAATTAGTACTTGATAGGTCGTTTATCAGTGAAATGGTTTATGGACCAGTTATAAGAAATAAGTGTAAATTAAGTCTTGAAGATTATACAAAATTGTTAATTGCATATAAAAATGTTGGAACTAAAATTATTTATTTAACTGCTCCCAAAGAAATTTTATTAAAAAGAAGAAATGATGAGAAAGAAGATTATGATGTTATCACAAATCATTATGATGAATTAAATAAAAAATATGATGATATTATGGAATATTCTTCAAATTTTATAGATGTAATTGGTATAAATACTTATGAATCAAATATTGAACAAGTGAGAGGGCAAGTAAAAAGATTGGTGAGAAAATGATTGATTTATGTTATGTTGGTAATTCTTCCAATGATAAAATTATTATTAATAATGAAGTTTATAATACTCTAGGAGGAAGTTGTATATATTCAAGTCTTTCTTCAAGAACATCTTTTGATGGTAGAATTGCAATAATAAGCAAAGTTAATAGAGATACAAACTTACTATTAAAAGAAAAAGAAATTGAATTCTATGGAACTATAGTTGATAGAATGACTGAATTTGTGATTAATGAGTCAAAATCTACTTGTGTATCACAATTTTATAGTACAGAAGAAATTAAATTAGAAGAAAGAATAGATGTTAATCATTTACATATATCATTAAGAAAAGGTGTAGATATTAAAAATATCTTGGAAAATGATTTGTTAAGTTATAAGCATCTTTCTATAGATGTAATGATACATAGTGTAGTAGATTTTATACCTATAATAGAAAAATATGCTTCAAAGATAGAAATCTTATTTTGTAATATTAACGAGTACAATATAATAAAAAAGTATATAAAGGATATACCATTAGTAATTGTAACAAACGAAGCTAAACCTGTTTTGGCAATTACACCGACAAATACAATTAGTTACAATGTACCGAGTAGAAACAATATAAAATCAACTACAGGTGCTGGAGATTCTTTTATTGGTGGATTTTTATCTAAATATTTAATTAATCAAGACATAAACGAATCTATTTCACAGGGAATTTATAATTCCGGAAAATCAATTGAAAATATTGGTCCATTGTTATATAAAAATTTATGTGTAAATGAAATTATAAAATCATATAAACTACCTAACAATATGATTGTTATAGGCAATTCGTGTGCTGGAAAGACAACATTTATTGAATATTTTAAAAATTTATATGATATATATTCAGATATAGATGACTTGGAACCTTTGATAGAAACATTTATGTTAGATGATTTGTTATATCAAAATAAAATAGAGGAATTTAAAAAAATAAAAAATAAACTTAAATATGTCAGTGGAATATGGAAAGAATATAATGACAATATTAACTCAATTAATCATTATACCAAACCTGCAAAGATTGGAGATGGTCATGATATAATAAGACCAATTCTGTGGGACTATATAATTCAATATTCTATTATTAATTCAGAAAAACATAATATAATTCAATTTTCAAGGGGATGTGATAAGTTATATGATTTAGAATTTTCTGAAAATGCATATTATCGAAGTATAAAAGGATTTATAAACAAATTACAAAATAATGATAATTGCATTATTGTTAATTTAGTTTCTGATTTGGAAATAAGAAAAGATAGAAATCGAATAAGATTTGAAAATGGAGGTCATTATGTTTCGGATGATACTATGAATAATGTATATTCAAAAGATATATTTGAGTATACAAAAATTGGAGATAATTTCGGTTACCTGATGGTGGAAGATAAAATTATACCAGTTTATACTATTATTAATAATAAAACATTCAATGAGTTTGAAATGAATAGTTTTTTAGAGTATAATGTTAATAGTATAATAAAATATTATAATGAATTTAAGGAGGATTATTATGGAATTAAAAAAGATTCAAAAAGATATTTGGCAAAATAAATTAAATAAAGGATTTAATACAACGGATGTAAATAAGGAGTTTTGCCTACTTTATGGTGAAGTTGCAGAAGCTTATGAAGCATGGAGAAAGAAGAAAGAAGATTTAAACGAAGAACTTGCTGATATTGCTATTTATTTGATGGGACTATCTGAAATGCTTGGATTTGATTTAGAAGATGAAATAGAGAAAAAAGTTTCTAAAAATGAAAAAAGAGTATATAAAAATATTGATGGTGTAAATGTTAGAATAAGTGATTAATTTTCTTTTATTTAAATAAAAGCATAAACTAAAATAGTATATGAAAATTGTTGAAAACAATACTTTTATTTCAACAATTTTTTTAATATCTATTTTCTAGTTGTTAAAAAAATGCTATAATTAATGTATAGATAGGGCAGTACAAAATAATGTATTGTCCTGTTTTTATGGTTGCATACCTAAAATTACTATGAAAGGAGTATTTTGTTAGTTTATGAAAAATCAAAATAGAAATATTATGTTGAACATTTTCTAAATTTAATAACATAGTGATTGTTATGTTAGATAATTGAGTAGTACCATCTAATATTTTTTAGGTATCACTTTATGGTGGTGATGCTTTTGGAAGAAATTGGTGCAGTATTTTATTTATCGTTATATTTATTAATTGAAAAGGGTGAATTTTTCCTTATTTGGGAAACTTTCGCCCTTTTTTTAATACCAAAAAAAGTTAGAGGACCACCAACCTCCAATTATTAAAATCAAAAAAATAATTGGAGGATAAAATGGATAAATACAAAAATAGAAATAGAGATAAGTACAATCCTTATACTTTAGAAGTTGATGAAGCAAATGAAATATATACAGTAATTTTTAAAGACAGTAAAAATTTTGAACAAAGAATTGCTGTTACTAAGGAGGTATATGACGCTTTTGATAAGTTTGAGTTAGAGGATATTTCACAGATTCATAAGATAAGAAAACATATTGAACATAATGAAGTTTATGAAGAAACATTATTTCATAGGTCAATAATGTCATCAATATCAGTTGAAGAGGAAATAGAACAAAAAGTTTTATATGAAGAATTAAAAGAAGCTATTAATGAACTCCCAGATATTCAAAGAAATAGATTAATAAAATATTACTTTGAAAATAAAACTTTAGAAGAAATTGCAAAGGAAGAAAATTGTTCAAAAGTTGCAATTAAATATTCATTAGATAATGCTATAAAAAATATTTCAAAAAAATTAAAATTTTAGACTTAACTTTTTGCTTTTAAAGTGCCAAACAAGTGAGAGGAATAAATATTCTTTCTCACTTGTTCTTTGAAAATTAATTTTGCATTTACTAAATACATTCCTATTATGATTTGAAAAGATCAGCACTTTAGTAGGTACGCTTGCGAATAATACCTAACTATAAAAAGATAGTAGTTCTATCTTATGCGAAGACAAATAATGGGGATAATGATACTCCTGCTTAGCCATAGACTCAATCATTGGGAGCAGTTCTGTGAGAACCACAGAAGAGCAAAGACTCGTGGAATTGATTAACTGTCAATCGTTTAGTAAATCCCTGTTGAGGGTATTAGGGAAAATGTCAACATTTTTGAAAAAAATCATATATATATTAGAAAGGGAGAAATTTATGAAAAAAGGAAAAGAAAAAAATTATGAAGTACAATTAAGCATTGTTAAGGAAATTACAATTGATGTAAATTCACAATCAATTAATGAAGCCCTAAAAAGTGTAGAAGACATTGTATTAAAGGGAGATTATGAAAAATTATTTACTAAAGAACATACAAAAAATTATGTTTATGTAAAAAAAGTTAATAAAAAACCTATATTCTCTAAAAGACGAGGATTTGTGTTTTTGAAAAAATGATGGTATCATCAAGTTGAGGCGATTTACCATGAAAAAGATTGTGATACCAATAATAGTAATTACTATATTAATTTTAATAGGATGTTTTATATTTATTCCTAAACTTTATTATTCTAAAGATGTTGATAAGAATGATTTTGTTTCTAGTGAAAAGAAGGAAGGACAAAATAATAATTTATCAACAGATTCAAAAGAAGAAGTATCAACAGATGTTATTGATACAGAAGATAATGATAATAAAGAAAATAATAATCAAACGAAAAATGATAATGTTTCAAATGTTAAATCCGATTCGAAAGTCAATACGAAAGATACTGTTAAAGATTATGAATCTAATGACACTACTAATGATATTGACTCAAAAAAAGAGGAAATTAAAGAAGAAAAAAATAACGTAGAAGTACCTAAAGAGGAAAATGTTAAAACTGAGATAACTAAAAATCCTTGGGATGAATTAGGTATTAGTGAATATGATTATTACCATAAACCTATGTGGAAATGGGCAAGAATTGATTATTCAATTGAAGAGTATAAAACATACGAAAAAACTAGAGAAGCTTGCATAGCTAAAGGTGAAGAATATTTTAATGAAGGTTATGGTTATTCTTGTACAAGTATAAATAGTTATTCAGGTGATTATCTAGGAGAAATGCTTAAAACATTTTGACATCTTTTTAGGTGTCTTTTTTTGAAAGGAAGGTGTTAAATTGAAACACAAGATTTTTAAGTACACTATATTAAGTGTATTTTTATTTTTAGCTTTTTTAGGAATAAAAGAAGTTAAGGCAGAAGAATATACTGGACAAGCTATATGGTCTTCTGAATTTATAAGCAATATGTTTATAAAAAAATATCGAGATAATGGATATATGAAGTATCAACAAGCAAGATTCTTAAGAAGAAGTGAAGATAATGGTTTTGTTTATTGTTTACAACCTTATGTAAACGAAATAGACAATAATCTACCATATTATCAAATTGCTAGAAAAGATTATGCTTCTGTTACTGATATGACAGAAGAACAATGGGATAAAGTAGCTTTACTTGCTTATTACGGTTATGGATACAATATTAATGGATATGATCATACAAGTAATAAATGGTATGCAATTACTCAAGTATTAATCTGGAGAGCAGTTGAACCAACTTCAACTATATTTTTTACTGATACTTTAAATGGTAATAAAACTAATAAATATGATAGTGATATAGAAGAGTTAGAATTATTAGTTGCTAACCACTATAAAAGACCAGATTTTGGAATAAATGATTTAGTTATTCCATTAGGACAAAGTGTTACTTTAACAGATAAAAATGAAGTGTTAAAGAATTTTAAAATATCATCAACAGAAAATGTTAATGCTACAATTAGTGGTAATACTATCACTATAACATCAACAGGAATTGGAGACGCAAAAGTAAATCTTGTTAAGAAAGCAAGCAAATATTCAGAAGCTCCAATTGTATATTATAGTAATCACTCTCAAAATGTAATGAGAGTTGGATATTATGATCCAATACCTGCTAATATTAAAGCAAAAGTAATTGGTGGTAGAGTTGAAATTAATAAATTAGATAGTGAAACAAAAGAAAACTATCCACAAGGTAATGCTAGTTTAGAAGGTGCTATCTATGGTATTTATAATACTAGTAATGAAAAAATAGGTGAATTAAAAACTGATAGTAATGGATATGCAATTAGTGATGTTTTACCTAGTTTAGGAGAATTTTATATAAAAGAAATTACTCCAAGTAAGGGATATATGCTTGATAAAAATAAGTATTCATTTGTATTAAGTGAATCAAATATTTTAGCAAGTTTAGAGGTGTATGAAAAAGTAAAAGAAACAAATCTAACTATATTTAAAGTATTTGCTAATTCTAATAGTGGGATATTAATTCCAGAACCAAATGTTACTTTTGAAATCTATTTAAATAATTGTACTCCAAGATTATTAAAAAGTACTAATAATATGTGCTATGTAAGTGAGATAACTACTGATAAAAATGGATATGCAAATATTAAACTTCCTTATGGTAGTTATACATTTAAGCAAATTACAAGTACACCAAATTATGAAAAGGTAGACGACTTTGTATTTGAAGTAAATGATAATACAGATTCTAATACTTATAAATTAATTTCTAATGCTGAAATAACTGCTAAATTAAAAGTTATTAAAATAGATAAAGAAACAAAAGAAGTTATACCTAGAAGTGGTATTAAATTTAAAATAAAATCATCAGCTACAAATGAATATGTTTGTCAAACAGTAACATATCCTAAAGCAGAAACCTTATGCGAGTTTGAAACAGATGACAATGGTGTATTAATAACTCCATATCCTTTAATATCTGGTAAATATATTTTAGAAGAAGTCGATCAAGTGATTGATGGTTATTTATGGAATAAAGAATCACAAGAATTTGAGATAGGAGAAAATTCTAATCTTATAACTGATAATAAATATGGAGTATTATTTGAAACTAAGTTTGAAAATCAAGCTGTTAAAGGACAAATAGAAATAAATAAAAAAGGTGAGAAGTTCATCGTAAGTGATGGAAAATATTCTTACGAAGAAATCCCGCTTTCAAATGTTAAATATGGCCTTTATGATTTAGAAGGTAATTTAATAAGTGAAGTTATTACTAATGATAATGGATATGCTAAAATAGAAAATCTAAAATTAGGTAAATATATTTTAAAGGAATTATCTACAAGTGGTAATCATGTTATTGATTCTAAAGAGTATGAAGTAGAATTAAAATATAAAGATCAATATACTGCAATTATTTCTAAAACTTTTGATTTTAAAAATAAGTTATCAAAAGGAACTCTTGATTTTACTAAATTAGATTTTACAACTTCTGAAACTATTCCTAATACTAAAATTCAAATATATTTAAATGATGAAGAAGAAGTATTAATTGGAGAATATATTACTGATGAAGAAGGTAAGGTTATAATAGATAATTTACCATCAGGACATAAATATTTTATTTTAGAAAAAGAAGCACCAGAGGGATATATTTTAAATGAGGAGAAGATTCATTTTGAAATAAAAGAAAATGGTGAAATAGTAAAATTAGAAATGACTAATACTAAAATAAAATCTAAGATAAATATTCATAAAGTAGATGCTGAAAATAATTCACTTGCAGGAGTTGTTATTGGAATATATGATTTAAATGATAATTTAATAGGAGAATATACAACTAATGAAGAAGGTATTATTGAAGTAGAATTAGAATATGGAAGTTATTATTACCAAGAAATATCTACTCTTGAAAATTATATATTAAATAATGATAAAAATTATTTTAATATAGAGAATGATGGAGAAACTATTTATTCTGTTTTAGTCAATGAAATGGAAGAAGTAGAAGTGCCTAATACTAATTTAAATAAAAATTATACTAAATATATTGCATCTATAACAATTGGATTAATAGGAATGGGGTTAATCATTTATGAAAAGAAAAAAAGAAAATAAATGGTTAATAATATTAGGATTAATCTTAATAGCAATATCAATATTAATAGTTGCAATTGATACTTATAAAGATACAAAAAAAGAAATTCAAGAAGTAGAACTTGTTGAAGAGTTTTTTGAAGAAGTAGAAGAAGTACAAAGTGAAGAAGAGGTTTCAACAATTGTAGAAGAAAAAGTTGAAACTTCTTCACCAACTTATAATTATATTGCTATATTAGAAATACCTAGTATTAATCTAAAACGAGGTTTAGTAGATTATAATAGTAAATATAACAATATTAAATATAATATACAAATAATAGAGCATTCAGAAATGCCTAATGTTGAAAATAGTAATTTGATATTAGCAGGTCATAATGGCACAAGTAATGTATCTTTTTTTAAAGATTTATATAAGTTAAAAGAAGATTCACTTATTTACTTATATTATGATGGATATAAATATATTTATAAATTAAATAATTCTTATGATACTAATAAAGATGGTAATGTAGAAATTATTAGAAATAGATATAAAAATACAATTACACTTATAACTTGTAAAAGAAATACTAAAGATAAACAAACAGTATTTATAGGTTATTTAGTGGATAAGGTGGAGTATTAGTGTATGATAAATATTCTAAGATTCCATTATTTATAAAGAATAATAAAAATATATGTAGCAATGCTAAATTATTATATGGAGATATAAGTTTACTTTGTCATAGTAAAGGTTATTGTTTTGCTACTAATAAGTTTCTTGCTGATAACTTAGGGGTGTCTAATAGAACAGTAATTAGATTATTAAATGAGTTAGAAAATGAATCATTAATACGAATGGAGTATAGTCGTAATGAAAGAAAAATTTTTATAACTAATGACACAGAGTGAAATTTATGTCATAGGGTGATGTTTTTGTCCATCACAGGGTGATGAAATCATCCATCTAGGTGTGATGAAAATGTCATACATAATATAATAAATTAATATAACAAGAATAATATAACTAGACTTATTTTAAAACAGGTCTATTTATTTAAAAGGGTGGTGAGTAATGGCTTATGTAGATAAAATTATTTTAGAAGGTAATATTTCTAGAATTAATGATAATGGTATAGATAATTTAATTTGGTTTGATATTTGTAAGAATGAAAGATATAAAAATAGATTAGGAGAAGAACATACTGTTGCTTCTTTTTTTAGTGCCAAAATAGAAAGAAGTAAAATAGATAAAGATTTATTTAAAATAGGTTCTTGGGTGATTATAACTGGTATTCCTAAATCTTATTTAGATAAAAATAATAATAAAAATTTTTATGTTTTTACTCTTGAAATGAAAAGTGCTAGAAATAAAGAACAGGAAAATAATAAAGGACCAATTATTTCTTCTGATAAAGATGGTGTAATGCTATGGAATGGTAAAAGATGTGAATCAATGCCATGTACCAAAGAAGAACAAGAAGAAATGGAAAGATTATTAAGTGAATTTAAGGATGGTGATATAGATGGGTTATAGATCAGATGTAAGAATAATAACTACTAAAAAAGGATTTAAAGAATTAGAGAAGTATGTAAAAACACATTTAGCAAATGCAAATGACAAGGATTATAATGTTATGGATAATATGAAATTCAAAGTAGAGAATGATTATTCATGCTATTTTGGTTGGGATTATGTTAAATGGTATGGAACTTTTGATAGTGTAGATGCTGTTATGCAAGGTTTAGAACATTTAAAAGGAAAAGGTATGTCATATAGATTTTCGAGAATTGGAGAAAGTTATGATGATATTGAAGAAGATTCTTATGAAAGTGAAAATGAAGAGGAGCAAGATTTGGAATATCCAGCAATGTTAAGAGAATTTGATGATGATTATGTTATTTCGCTGATGGATAATGCAAATTCTATAAAAGAATATGAAGAAATTTAATAATCCTGTAATTTATTTTTTTGCTAAGGATGATGAAGTGGTTGAAAGAAAAAAATGCTATTCTAAAGAATTTTTATCAAATAATAATATAAAAAGATCCAAAGTTGTGTTTGATGTTTATAAATATAACTACTTAAAATATAAAACTAATTTAAATAAATTACTATTATTAAAAGATAATTTTGACTTATGTATATTATCTTGTAATGATTTAGGAAGAGAAACCAAAGAAATTTTAGACATTATAAAATTATCTAAGTATAAAAACATTAGGATATTTGATATTCAAAATAATGACTTTATAGATATGGATTATCATTTAATGTTTAATGATATAAAAAAAGAAATTTGAAAGAAAGGAGGGGATCTATATGCAAAGAAAACTTAGAGCTTTATTAGTTAAAGAAAATGAACTTCCAGTAGAAGTGGAAATTACTAATAATTTAAAATCTCTTCAAAAAGCAGTGGGAGGTCTTATAGAATATTATTATATTCCAGAAGTAGAAGATGCGGTATTAATATGTAATGAAGAAGGGAAAATAAATGGTATGGGACCAAATAGAGAGGTTGGAAGAGATATTATCTTCGGCCCTTTTTTAATTGTTGGAGATGACCTTGAAATTGGAGAAAATCGTTCTTTAACAGATGAACAAATATCTAAGTATAAAGAAATGTTTAATGGAAAGTCTATTGAAAAGACTTATCTAAAAATCGCAAAAATTAAATATGGTATTCATGATGAAAATGAAATATAGAGAGGAAAAGGTGATATTGATATGAATCATTATATTTGTGTAGGGAGATTAGTTAGTGACCCTGAATTAAAACAAACAGAAAATGGAAAAAATTATACTAACATGACAATTGCAGTGCCAAGAAGTTATAAAAATGCTGAAGGAGAGTATGAAACAGATTTTGTGGATTGTACCATATGGGGAAATTCGGCTGGAAATACAGTTGAATATTGTAAGAAAGGGGATATGGTTGGAATAAAAGGAAGATTAGAAACAAAAGTTTATGAAACTTCTACTGGTGAAAAAAGAAAAGCAACAAATATAGTTGCAGATAAAATAACTTTTATCCAATCAGGTTCAAAGTTAAAAACTTATAATCCAGAATTAGAGTAAATAGGAGCAATTTTTTGCTCCTTTAAATATTAGAAATGGAGGAATGATATATGTTAATAAATAAAAATTTAAGAGGTGTAATTATTGCCTAAACTTATGCTTTCTACCATAGGTAAAAAACTTTGTGGTAGAATGAGTTTATTAGCAATAGAAAAATTAGATGGTGGTAGTTACAATATCGATTCAATTATTAAAGCAATTCAAACATTTTCAAATTGGGCTTTAAGAGTTGGTATTGCCTTAGCAGGTGTTTCACTTATCATAGGATTTATATTATATGCAGTTGCAGATGTAGATCAAAAGCAAAGAGTAAAACAAAGAATAATTCAAACAATGTTTGGTATAGTTGGTATTATTTTAGCAATATCAATTGTTAATTTAATTATTGACTTATTTTAGGAGTCTTAAATGAAATTAAAAGCATTAGACTTATTAAGAACATTAGGTTGGGGTATTATTGATTTTATATATGGACTAATTGATTCGTTATTTAGTATTCTTAAAGAACTAAATGCTTATAACATAATAGATAATGTTGCAAATAATTCAATGTTTTCTAACTTCCATAAAGGGATTATTGCAATTGCGATAACTCTTTTAGGATTATTTGCACTATTTAAATTTGTTATGAAAATAATAGAACCTGATGAAGGATTATCTATTCAACAATTAGTTACAGAAATATTTAAGTCATCATTATTTGTTATATTATCAGTTTTCTTATTTGCAGAAGTATCTACTTTTTCAATTAAATTAAGTAGTTGGACAGCAAGTATATTTTCTAGTAATGATGTATCAGTAGCAGATAATATGTTAACAATGTTTGTTGATTATACAGATCAATATAAATTGAGTGATGATTTTGCTAAAGAAGATTATGCTAAATATATAAGTGATAATACTTTTACAACAGCTCAAAGATATAATGATAAATTTGTTACAAATGATAAGTGGATATTACCAGATGAAAAAGACTACAAGTATAGTATTAATTGGATTTTATCCATAATAGTTGGAGGATTCTTTTTATATGCTTTATTCTTTAGTGGAATGATGTTAGCACGAAGACAATTAGAATTTTTATTTTTATTTGTTATAAGTCCTGTTGTATTTGCAACTTCTATTGGAAATAAACAAAGAAGAAGTGCAGTTATAGAACAATTAGTTTCTTTAATGCTACAAGGAGCAGTTGTTATGCTAATAATCAGTCTTACAGGAATAGTTATGAAAGAAGTGTCAGCAACAACATTTTTTTCTACAAGTACATTTAAAGATATTATAGTTAAGTCTTTAATGTATATTGGTGCTGGAACATTCTTGCTTACAGGATCACAAGTAGTGAATCGTTTTATTGGTGGAAATGTATCTGCTAATAGTGGTAGAGAACAACTTATGAGTTTAATGGGATTTGGACAAGCAATGAATACAGCAACTTCAACCGTTGGTGGTGCTGGATTAGGTGCTGGAATGATTGGATTAGGAGCTGGAGCAAGTACAGTTGGTGTTTTAGGTGGTAATAAAGCAGTATCATCGATTGGAAATGCTATTACGAAGTTTGGTGAAAAAATTTCTAGTAAAGCAAACAATCCTAAAAGTACACTAGGAAAAGTAGGAAATTTTATTTCTAAGACTGGTTCATCTATTGAACAAAGAACTCCATCATCTGTAGGTAAAAATTTAAGACATAGTGGTATGTCCAATATAAAAGGATCTGTTAATAACTTGATGCCAAATAGAGCAATGTATAGAAATAGATATAGGAGTAGGTGATATAGTGTATATAACAATTAATAGTTTAAAGAAAACATTAGGTAAATATGTAGAAATGACTGATTTATATATAGGTATTCCTATGATAATGTTATTTCTTTCATTATTTGCTTTTTCAGCTAATAAATTATTTTCATTAGTATTTCTAACTATATGTGTATTTCTTATGATTCCAATTAATTTATCTAAGAAAAATAGAATGTATAAAGTATTATTTTTGTTTTTCAGATACTTATTTAAGTGTAAAGTATATGTGTATTTGAAATAGTGTGTTATAATATTATATATGAAGAAAACAGACAAATAGAATTTTGAAAGTGAGATGATACCATGGCTAATTATGTTTGGAATAAAGTTATTTGTAAAAGAAGTTTCTTTGATAAATATTTTTTAGACCCATACACAACAGGAGAAGAAAATTATGAATATTGTAAAGGACATAATTATATATCATTTAATAAATTATTTGGTGTTAAAGATTTAAATGAATATAGTAAAAAATATGGAGCATATATATATTATGGTACATTTTATACATTAGAAGAACTTGATAATAACTTAGTAGAAATTAAATTTGAAACAAGATGGTATTATCCTATTTGTGCGATTATTAAAGCAATAGAAATAGAACATGATATTGTGTGGTACTGTGTTCAAGAACAAAATATTTATATATCTAAATTCATTTGGAAAGAAAATAAAGTAGTAGAAAAAACATTAGATCTTCAAAATGTTGAGTTCGACAATTGGTATGAAAATTATGGAGAAGATTTAAGAGATGACACGGATCATGAAGCTTGGCACTATGAAACTGATGATATGAATTGGAAAGAAGAAGATAGTAGCAACTTGATAGAAAAATATAAAGAAAATTATTAATGAAAGGATTGGTGATATTATAGGGTTATTCCCTCAAAAGACACAAGAAGAAAAAGATGGAAAATCTTTAAATAAAATTAATAAATTAAAAACTAAAACAAAATCAGATTATTTGAAAACCTCAAGAATGAAAAGAAGAATAAAAAATTCAAAAGTATTTTCTAATATTAAGAATGTTGGTGATGATGGCTTAATAGAACTTAAATCAGGAGAATATGCTTCTTTAATAGAAACAAAAGCAATTGATTTATCTCTATCTAGTAATCAAGAGAAAACCAACTTTTTTTATTCTCTTAAAAGTTTATTTCAAATAAAAGATTTAAATTTAAAGTTTTATAAATTAGATGAACCTATTAATTTAAATAATAATAAATTAAATTTAGATAGGTTAATTAATAAATATAAAAATGATTTAAGTAAATTATTTTTATTAAAAGAAAGTAGAAGTTTGATAGATGAATTAGAGTCAAATAATTTTACTGTATCAAGTATTTATTATATTGTTGTAATAGCAAAAGATACTAATACATTAGAAAGACAACTAGATGAAATAGAAGATATATTTGCTAATATACAACCTAAATTAAATATTGAAATTATAAATAATAGACTTGAAGTATATAAATTTTTGTCTAATTTATATCTATCAAATAATTCACTAGATTTACTTATGTGGAGTAATATACCAGAACTAATTGTTCCATTAAATTTAATAGAAAAAACAAATATGTTAAAAATAGATGATAATGAAGTACAATTAGTTACAATTAAAAATATTCCACCATTTATTGGAGAAATGTTTTTTGAAGAAATATTTAATTATCCAAATGTTAGAAGTTGTATTAATATAAAAGATGCAATTGATCAAGATGAATTAATAAGATGGGTAAATTCTCAATATCAATTTTTATTATCTGATAGAAATACAACTAAAAAATTAAGTGATGCAACAGAGCTAGATACACAAAAAGAAAACTTTCAAATTCTTATGAATGATATAAAAAATGGTGATGAAAAGATAAAGAAATTATCTTTAATATTACTTGTTTGTGGTGATAGAAAAGAAAGAGAAGATACAATTAGAGATTTAAAAAGAATGAGTGAAAGATACCAAATAAAACTAGATGTTCCTAGATTAAGACAATTAGAAACATGGCAATCATTTGATATAACAACTAATTCTTTAAAAGATTATTCTAATTATTTTCCAACTTTAACATTAGGAGCAGGATTTGCATTTACTAAAACTTATTTTAATGATTCATCAGGTTATATGTTAGGTGTTGATATTCATACTTCTTTACCAATATTTTATGATCCATTTGTTCTTAATAATAAAAGGACATCGCATAATATAGCAATCATATCATCAACTGGTGGTGGTAAAAGTTTTACTATGAAGAAAATGATTGTAAATGAATTTGCAAGAGGAACTAAGATATTTATATTTGATGCTGAAAATGAGTATGAAAAATTAGTAAAAGCAAATAAAGGTGAATATATTGATTTATATTCTAAAAAAGGTGGAATGATTAATCCATTACAAATAAGATATATTCCTAGTGATGAAGATAATGATACCAGAGAAACAGATTGTCCACTTGCTAAGCATTTAGGGTTCTTAGAAGCTTTTTTCAAAAGTGCATTTGAAAATATAGAAGAAAAAGAAGTTGTTATGTTACTTGCAATATTAGAATCTTTATATAATAAAAAAGGAATATACAAGAATACTTCTATTAATACATTACAATCATTGAAACCAGATGATTATCCAATATTTACAGATTTGTATAATTATTTGCCAGAGTATAAGAAAACATTAGATAGTTTAGAAAAACAAAAAGTAGTAGACCAATTAGAAATATTACTTTCAAGATTCTTAACAGGAACAGATTCTTATTTGTTTAATTCTCATACTTCTATTAATTTAGATAATGAATTAATAGCATTTAATTTACAGGAATTATTATATAGTGGTAATCAAAGAATAATTAATACGCAAATATTAAATCTTTTAACTTATTTAAATAATAGTATAGTTGCTAATAAAATTATAAATGAGAAAAGAGATTCATCTGATAAAAAACATATTAGTATTATCGTTGATGAATTTCATTTATATATTGATGAAAAGAATAATGAGGTATTAAAGAACTTTGGACAACTTGCAAGAAGATGTAGAAAGTATAATACTAATTTAATTTTATCGAGTCAGTGTATATCTGATTTTCTAGGAAATGCGAGTGTACTAAGACATGCATCTGCTATATTTAATAATTGTCAATATACTATGATAGGAATGTTAAAAGAAGATGACTTAAAAGCATATTTAGAATTATTTAAAAATAATCCTTTAACTGATACTCAAAAAGCATTTTTATTAGGTGCTAAAAGAGGAGAATTTTTACTTAGTATTGATAATAAAACTAGATTAAGAACTTGGATAAGAGCAACCGAAATGGAAAGAAAAATGATGGGTGAAGAATAATGTTAAGTAAAGAAGAATTGTGTAATGAGTTAGTTAAATTCACTAAAATTAATTTAGGTTCAGAATTTAATAAAGCATATAAAAATGAAAAAACTTGTTTTAATGATTATGAAAAAGTTTTAGAACATAATCCATTAAATGCAATTATGGAAGTTGATGATGCAATAACAGATTTTCTTTTTGAAGAAGATATGGAAAATGAAAATAATCAGATTATCTGTAATTATTTTTTAAAACTAGCTTACAAGATAAATATTTATAATAAACATTTTAAGGAAAAAAATAAAAATGTCGAAAAAAATATTTAAAATAATAGCATCTTCATCAATAGGATTAATAGGAATGGGGTTAGTAATTCTAATCCCTATTCTTATGGTCTTAGACTTTTTTGGAGCTAATATAATTGATGGATATGTAGAAAGTAATAGTGAATATGCTGAATTATACATACCTGTTGTTAAAAATAACCTTATTAATGGAAATGGCTATGTTTCATTAGACAGAATAATATATTTTTATTTAGAGAATACTAATCTTACTTTTAATGAAATATATGAAGATAACTTAGATAAAGATTTAAAACAAGTAAAACCAATATCAGAAGTATGTCAACTTGATAAATATAAAGATTATTCTGTGTGTAGCCAAGATGAAATAGATAATTCGAGTCAAATAGATGAAGTCCAAAATAAACCATTCAACTCACCATTAGATTTTAGTAATTTAATTGTTACTAGTTTCTTTATGGAAGAGAGAATAATTTATGGTGAAGTAAATACCCATTCAGCTTGGGATTTTGGTGCATCAGAACAATCAATTGTTTACTCGGTATGTGATGGAGAAGTAATAGATGTATCCTTTAAGTATTCAACTAATACAATAGATACAAATGGTGGAGCAGGTAATAGTATTAAAATAAAATGTACAGTAGATGATGAAATAGAATATACAGTTTTATATGGACATTTATATCCTAATTCATCAAAGGTAAAAGTTGGAGATATAGTAACAGGGTGGCAAGAAATTGCTTCAGTTGGAACAACAGGATATTCGACTGGAAATCATTTGCATTATCAAGTTTCAAAAGATGGCAAAGTAATAGATGGATTAAGTTTAATCGATTTTACTAATGAAAATCCAACAACCATAATTCCACCATATAAACCACCAACACTTCCAGAACTTGGATTTTAAATAATAGTAAATACTTCCTTTATTTTAAGGAATATTTTAATTTTATGGTAATAATCTTCCATAAAATTAATTGTTTTTGCAAGTGCAAAAAGCGAAATGCTAGCATAATTGTACCTTATTTATAAGGGAAAATTATGATTTTGCTAGCATTCCCTTTATCCTGCTTTTAAGTATTTACTATATTTTTAGTGGATGATATAATTTTATTAGTTAGAGATAATAAGGAGAGATAATGGATTTAGAGAAAATAAGAAATATATTGAAAGGTAATGAAAAGTATATAGAAGATGTATACATTTATAATGAATTAGTAAATAATCACAAGTTAAATAAAAAAATATTACAAAGTGATATAAATGTTAAATTTCTAATATCAAGTATTAAAAATTTTTATTTAAAAGAATTAAATGGAGAAATAGAAAATCCATATATGAGATTTGATTTATCATTTATTTGTGAAGTAGCAAGTTTATATGCAGAAGAATTGCTTAACGATGAAGATGCTGATTTGGAAAATTTATGTAGTCAAACTTTAATAGAAGATATTAGAAATAATGAGCAAGAATATGAATATTAAATAAGTGGTTTAGTAAATAAACTGCTTTTTATTTTGAAAGGGGAGATTAATATAGTTACATTATTTATAAGATGTAGAAAAGAATTAAAAGATAGAATAAGACTTTTCTCAAAAGAGGAAGATATAAGTATAAATAAAATGGTAATTAAATTACTTGAATTAGGAATACTGAAATATATAGAAGGAGGAATGAGAAAGAATGAAAATGACATTAAGTAAGTTAATAGCAAATGATATTGTTAATTATGGAATGGATCAAACAACAGATTCTAACTATATTGTTTGTTTAGATAGTTATATAGATGATTTTGATCAAGAAGCAAAGGATTATGTTTATAATCATTTAGAAGAAATATGTAATGATATTGCTAATAATGAAAAAGTAGCAGATTTACAATATGATGCAAAAGAAAAAGAATTTAATATGGTATTTTATTGGGATTATCTTATGAATAGTATTGAACATTATGTAGATGATATTATAAAAGATATGGGAGAACAAGATAGATTTGAATTGGAAGATATTAGAGAAATAGCAACAGAATTAATTTATGATGAATCTACAAAAAATC